>JAIOOV010000004.1:0-300000 GCA_021414235.1 Candidatus Parcubacteria bacterium | reverse complement strand
GTAGCGGAAGTAGTCGCATACATCGCACCATCTACGAGAATCGAAGAGATCTCGTTGCCGCTATTAGCGGTAATGACGACAGACTGCGTCGCTCCCTGCGAAACAGTAGTCGTTGCAGAAGGATTCACCGAGCCGTTGCCAGTGGACGTCGCCACTATCTGATATGAAGCCGCACCGCTCGTAGAGTAGACAGCTTCGAGGGTGTGCGTCGCCTGAACGTTATTAAACGTATAGAGAGAAGTAGTCGCGACCGCAGCCCCGTCTATAAGAAGGAAGTTAAGGGTGTTGCCTGCGTTCGGAGTCAGAGTGAAAGATGCAGAAGACCCCTGGGCGACCGTAGTAGTGCCAGAAGGAGTCGTGGTGCCATTCCCTGTCGAGGTAACGATGATCGGGAAAGTAGCGACTCCAGCAATAGGTGCGAAAGTGACACCGACTGTGTGATCAGCCTGCACGTTGCTGAAGGAAATCGTAGTGGTAGTTGCAGAAGTCGTTGCTACCACTGCCCCATCGACAAGAATAGATGCGATTTCATTGCCGGAGTTAGCGGTGATCACTACAGACTGGCTACCGCCCTGCGAGACGGTAGTCGTTGCAGCAGGCGTGACGGAGCCGTTGCCGGTAGAAGTAGCGACTATAGAGAAAGTTGCGGCACCAGTCGAGGAATAAATGGCCGCGAGAGTATGAGAAGCAGTTACATTATTAAACGTATAAACCGAGGTAGTAGCGACAGAGACACCATCCACGAGAAGCTGGCTCAGGGTATTCCCCGCGTTCGGGGTGAGGGCGAAGGAAGCAGTTGCACCCTGGCTTACCGTCGTGATTCCGCTCGGAGTAGTCGTACCGTTTCCAGAGGAAGTGACTGTGATCGGGAAAGTGGCTGCACCCGGAATGACCTGGAAAGTCGCACCCACGCTGTGGTTAGCCTGGATGTTAGAGAAAGTGACGGTCGTGGTGGTGGCAGAAGTGGTCGCGAAGGCTGCCCCATCCACGAGAATGGAAGCGATCTCGTTGCCGCTGTTAGCAGTGATAGTGACGGACTGCGTTGCCCCCTGAGTCACAGAAGTGGTGGCCGAAGGGCTGATCGAGCCATTTCCGGTAGAAGTAGCTACCACCTGGAAGCTGGCTGCGCTCGAACCCGGAGCGAAGGTCACTGCGAGGGTGTGATCCTGGGTGACGTTGCTGAAAGTGTAGGAAGTCGAGGTGGCAGTCGCAAGACCATCCACGATGAGGGAGGAAACAGTGTTACCTGCATTCGGGAGGAAATTGATGGTCTCGCTGGCACCATTTGCGACATACACGGAACCAGTCGGATTTGCCGAGCCGTTGCCGCTCGAAGAAACGGTGATGACGTACGAAGAGAAGATCGCAGAAATAGTGTGAGTAGCGGCTACGTCAGAGAAGGAATAGGTCGAGACTGCACCCACAGAGACTCCATCCACCAGCACGTCCGTGAGCGTGCTCGAAGCAGACGCAGCGAAGGTATAGCTCTGTGAAGTACCCAAAGCTACGCTCGTAGTACCGGAAGGTGTGATGGTACCGAAGCCGGAGACGCTCGCGACTACCGGGAAGGTAGGCGCTCCCGGAGTCGCTGCAAAAGTCACCGCGATGGTGCCATTCGCCTGCACGTTCGAGAACGTGTAGCTCGTAGAAGTAGCCACTGCCGCGCCATTCACCATGACAGAGCTCACCTCATGCCCTGCGTTCGGGGTGAAGGTGAAGGTTTGTGCGCTACCCTGCGTCACGGACACAGAGCCAGACGGAGAGATGGAACCGAGACCAGAAGCAGAAGCGCTGATGGTGAAAGAGGTCGCCGGAGGCGGGTTGTACGTACACGGCAAGGCCCCACCAAAGTTATTGGCAGCAGAGTCTGTACAGGTCGTCGGCGGATACGTACACGGAAGAGAACCGTTGTAGTTCGTAGCGGTAGGATCCGTACACACCTCCACCGGCGGTGGTGGGGGTGGCGGAGGAGGTGGCGGCGGAGGAGGAGCAAAATCATCGTCTGCGTGTGCCACCTGAACCGCCACTGCCGGGAAAAGTGCCGGCACCACACCGACGTTTGCAAAGACTACGATCATGATCAAAGCGACCTTCAAAACCGGCACGAGGAGAGAGCGGTTACGGCCCCGCACCGCCTGACCAAAACCCTTGAGCAGAGCCAGCATTTTCTCAAATCCGGCGAGCGCCGAGAGGAGCATGGCGACGATGAGAATAAGCTTCACGCCAGCGGCTGCAGCGGGAACCTCAAGCACGTCCAGGAGATCGCTTCCGACGGTAGAAATACCAGCGTAAATCGTCTCAAAAACATGGCTGATCTGCGCTCCCACAGAGGTGCTCTGGGAAGCGACAATCTCCGACTTCTCCAAGACAACCGAAGCTTCTGCAAGCGTAGAGAAAGGGGAAAAAGCGGTGAGTACAAAAACAGCAAAAACAAACCCTTTGAAAAAGTTCTTAGCGGAAGCTATGTGGTTGTAGGAAGTCCCGAAAGACCCCTTGAAGAGTGGGTGTTCCATACTCTTTTCCACGAAATAAAATTGGGTAAAGAGATACGGAAACAACCAGAGCCGAGACGCGACATCGCGATTTTTCGGCTTAAAGGACACCTAAAGGACATTCTAGTTTCCCTTCCAGATACTTGCGTAAACGGAAGAGAAGCTTCGAAAAATCGTTTAGGACATATTTTTAAGGGACAAGATAAATGGCCTTGTTAGGCCATATTTATACGCTCGCTTTTGAGCAGTTAATTGAGTCTAACACGCTACACCCCTCTCTGTCAACTCCCCTTCCCTAAACCTGTCCGATACCTATTTGACAAGAGGCAAATAATATGATACATATATAAGCAGCCAGTTTGGCCTTTGTCGTAAACAACCCCGCCCGCGTGGCGGGCATCACCTGAGCAAGGAGCTCACCATGATTCCGAGAAGTCAGCGCGTTCCGCTTGCTGCCCTGATCGTCGCTCTGCCCCTCACCCTCCTCACGGTGCCGGCCAAGGCACAGACTGCGACGTTCGACTGCGGCATCAACGGCCTCCCCATGACCGTCGTCCCGGCCGCCAAGCAGAGCAGCACCAACTACACCTGCGTCGGCGAAAACACCACCGGAACGCTGACCAACTTCTGGTCGGCGGAGATCGATCAGTTCGGCCTCGGCGCCGGCTCGATCAATAGCTGGACCTCGGTGACCGAACCCAACGGCTCGGTCACCCACGACACCGGCTCCAACCAGGCGAACGTCGCCTACCGGCTCCACTTCATGGCGCGCGGCAACACCTCCGTCAGCAACAAGGTCGTGGCGACCGCGCGGTCGCTCCGCATCCTCCCCACCGGGAGGGAGTGGTTCAATCCGCGCGTGACGACCCCGACGATCTGGTCGCCGGACGGACGAGCGTACCGTACCGTCAGGACGAACACGACGACGACGCCGAACCTGCTCGACCACTTCTGGCAGTCGGCGAACATCATCGCGAACCCCATCTCGTCGATCGGCGCGCACGCCCTCGACGCCATCGAAAAGCTCGGCTTCGCTGCTCCCGATCTCTACGCCGGCTTCAAGACGAACTTCGCGAACAACAGCGACACCGACGTCAGCTCCTACTCGGAGATGGCGAACAATCTGGCCGTGAAGCTGAGGGCAACCTCCGGCTTCACGAACTTCGCGAATGCCCGAGTCACCCTGGGCGACAAGACGATCGGCTGGCTCAACTGCTCCGGGACGGTTTCGACCGGCATCGGCAGCTGCGCAGTCATCGTCCAGTACCTCGACCAGGCGTCGGGCAAGAGCGTCACCTACCAGGGGCCGGCGACCACCATCGCTTCGTCGAGCGCCGACGTCGCCATGGCTTTCTACAGGACCGACGAACGGAAAACGACCTCCGATCTCATGAAGATGGGGGTCATGAATCCGGGAGTCATCCCCGAGCCGCGCGCCCCGAAAGCGGAGGACTTCCCGCCGGAGGAGAACAAGGCCAACTGATCTAGTTCTTCGCAGCAACCTCACAAGGCCCACTCAATCCCAAACCATCGGGACTGAGTGGGCCTTCTTCTTTTTATACCCGCGTCGTCTTCAATTTTGCTTTCTTTAAATGCCTATCGAGCGCTAGTTGGATGAGCCTATCTATGAGCTCTGGGTATGAGATGCCGCTCGCCCCAAAAAGCCGCGGATACATGCTCACCGAGGTGAAGCCAGGAATGGTATTGATCTCATTCACATATATCTTTCCCCTCTTCGTAAGGAAGAAATCCACCCGTCCGAGCCCCTCACAGGAGAGGGCTTTAAATACCTCTATCGCCATCTTTCTGATCTTGTCTGAGAGCGCTTTAGGGATCTTTGCCGGCACCTCAAGCGCAGCCCCCTTCTCATCCAGATACTTGGCTTCGTAGGAATAGAACTCATGGGACGGGATGATCTCCCCCACCACGGAAGCTATAGGATTCTCGTTCCCCAATACCGCACACTCCACCTCCCGCGCCGGAATGAATTCCTCTATCAATATCTTGTCGTCGTATTCAAACGCCTTGTCCAGCGCGGTCGTATAGTCTTTCGCACTCTTTACTTTACTCACCCCTACGGAGGAGCCCATATTGGCAGGCTTCACGAAAAGGACCTTCCCGAGCTTCTTAGTAACCGCCGCGTAGGCGGGCCGCTTCTCACTCGCACGCACAGTGATGAACCGCGCGATAGGGAGCCCTGCATCCCGCAGGAGCCGCTTCATTATTTCCTTATCCATACCCACCGCAGAGCCAAGTACCCCTGAGCCTACAAACGGCACATCCGCGAGGGTGAGGAGCCCTTGCACCGTACCATCTTCCCCGAGAGGACCATGAAGAATGGGAAAAACTACGTCTACCCCGCCCGGGGTGCCGCCGGAGAGAAGAGACACGGCTCCCCCGCTCTGGGGCCGCAGCATAACCTCCCGACCGGAAATAGAGAGGCTCTGCCCAGTGCCACCGAGGAGCGCCTTGGCAGAATCTGGAAGAAGCCACTTCCCATACTTATCGATAGCAATCGGCACCACCTCGTACTTGCTCTTGTCGATCGCCTCCGCGACATTCGCCGCAGAACGGAGAGAGACTTCGTGTTCAGCAGATTTACCTCCGAAAACAACAGCAACGCGTATCTTCTTGGCCATGCAGAAAAATCAGAATAGTAATGATTCCAGTATACCTTCTTGAAACCCAGGAGCTAGACAACCCCTACCACAAGCGCCACAAGGACGATACCTAAAGCATTGAAGACGTAGGAGATAGGAATGAAAGCCAGAGTGCCTACCCGCGCGGTCCCGAGGAGGGCCAGCCCCAGCTCATCCGGAAGCGGAGAAGCGATGATGAGGGCGCCGAGCGCCGGCATGACCCAATGGAAGATCGGGGAGCGATAGAAAGCCTTGGCGCGCCCCGGCTTCCTATGCTTGAAAAGCGCCAGAATATCCTCGGCCAGGCGATCACGCACGAAGCGGAACAAGATGAAGTCCCCGAGGAGCGCACCAAGGGCGCCAATGAGCATCGTAGGCAGGAGCGGGCTCGTATGGAGTATCTCCGCAAAGACAGCCGTCGCCGGAGCCACCGTGAAGACGGAGGTGAAGAAGAAACCCGCTATGAAGCTCCCGATGAGACCGGAGCCCGCGGTAGAAGCGAAGAACGTCTCGAGCACGCCGGACTCGACGATGAGGACCGCAGCGACACCGCTCCCTGCGACCAGGAGTAGGTCGACCAGGAGATTCCGTTTGAGCTTTCGGGGGATTTTTGCCATCAAGGAAACTGTGAGATGAAGGAAGTATAGCACCAATGCTTGACAAAGCCTGTGGAAAATGTTTTTTAAAGATAGCGTAGTCCTTTGAGGAGCTTAAGTGATGTTTCGTTCACTGTTGCCTACACCCGTACCGTTTGTGTTCGTAGCCCTACTGATCCTGAATCCCCTGGCCGCTGCCTGGGGAAACCCGGTGCAGACAACAACGAGCGACCAGCTTCTTCCGACGGAAGAAGCCTTCCCTATCACCGCTATCCCGCAGAAACCAGACGCGTCCGCTCCCAAGCCGGTCGCGCGGCTGAAGAAGTGCGTCAAGCTCGAAGCCCTGATCAACAAGGTTGCAGCGAGGGTCGGCGTAGACAAGGGCTTGATACAGGGCATCGTCTATAAGGAATCGCGGTGCGACCCTAAGGCGATGAACGAGGAAAGCCGCGCCTCTGGACTCATGGGAGTGACTCCCATCGCCCAGGAGCAAGTCGGCTGCGGCCCGATCAACACCCCCGAGAAAAACCTTCTCTGCGGAACCACGTACCTCTCCTATCTCTGCGAAGAGCTGGAGATCTGCGATCCGCACCAGATGCTTCTCGCGTACCTCGTCGGCCCGGCACGGATGCGCAAGATCGTCGAAGGAAACCCCTGGGCTCCCTACACCCATTGGTATCCTCGCGGAGTCATCCGGATAGCTGAATCTTACGGAAGCTGAGACGAAGAAGCCCCGGCACGCGATGCGCGCCGGGGCTTCCTTTCTTTTAAATTACCAGGAGTTACTTCACTTTCTGCGGGGGCACCTTGCCGCCGAAGCAACGGAGGCAGAGGTTCTGTTCCGGACGAGTCTTGATGTACTTGCTTCCGCAGGTGCACACCAGGATCTCCGTGCGGGAGGGCTTTTCGATCCAGTGGCCGTCCTTCTGGAAGGTCTTCGAGATCTTAGGTGCGTTGTTCATAAAGCAAGGGTTAATTACTGCCGTTTAGTCGACGAAGGTGAGGGCTTTGCCGGTCTTGTCGCCGCGGCCAGTACGGCCGATGCGGTGCACGTAATCGTCGTAGGTGGTCGGAAGGTCGTAGTTGATCACATGGCTCACGTCCGCGATGTCGAGGCCACGAGCAGCCACGTCGGTCGCCACGAGCACCTGCACCTTGTGCGTCTTGAACGCGGTGAGGGCGCGCACGCGCTGAGAGAAGCTCTTGTTGCCATGGATGGAATCAGCCTTGAAGCCGCGCTTGTTGAGTTCCATGGCGAGCTTCTCCACGCCATGCTTGGTACGTCCGAAGACGAGCACCTTGTGGAAGCCCTCCTGAGAGAGGAGATCGTGGAGCACGTCCATCTTCTCCGTACCCTTCACGCGCACGATGTCCTGGTCGATGTTCTTGGAGGTATCGCGGGTCTTCACGGAGATACGTACCGGTTCAAAGAGGAACGCACCGATGAGCGCTTCGATCTCGCGCGATAGAGTCGCGGAGAAGAAGAGCGTGTGGCGAGGCTTAGGCATCTTCTCCATGAGGTACTTCATGTCGTTGATGAAGCCCATATCGAGCATGCGGTCCGCTTCGTCGAGCACGATGGTGCTAAAGGTGCCCAGGTTGATGGCGCCGCGCTCGATGAGGTCCTTGAGGCGTCCTGGGGTACCGATAATGAAGTTATTCTTGTAGCGGAGCTCGGAGAGCTGGCGGCCGATGGGCGCCCCTCCCACGCAACAAACGGAGAAGATGTTGAGCTTGGTGGTGAAGCCGCGGAGCTCGGACTGGATCTGAACCGCGAGTTCGCGGGTAGGAGCCACCACGAGTATGTTCTGCTTGGGGTCCTTCAGAACCTTGTCGATGAGCGGAATGAGGAAGGCTGCGGTCTTGCCGGTGCCGGTGTTAGCGATACCCACGATGTCAGAGCCACGGAGCGCATGCGGGATGGCGCGGTCCTGGATAGGGGTCGGCTGCTTGTAGCCCTTGGCCATGATGTTCGCCTTGAGACGCTCATCAATGACGAAATCACTGATCTGGTGCTCAGGTACGAAATGCTCAATCTCCTCGGTGATGACCGCCTTATTGATGAACTTGGAGACGTCGATGCGGTCGCCTTTCGGCGCACCACGGCGAGCGCCGCCACGCGGTGCGTAGCCACGATTGTGTGTAGGGCGGGAACCTCCGCGGAAACCTGTGTGTCGCTGTTGGTACATAAACTCTGCTGCAAGCGGACCGTTATGTCCGCTCTTCCTTCCCTTCGAGAGAAGCTCGTCTGTCTGTAATAAACGTAAGGTGACGAGAATCTCACCATTTCGCTTGGAGGGCGAGCGCCCTTCCGTCCCTTAACTAGGCCGAAAAATGAGATATGCTTACTCCCGTATAGTACCAAAAATCGCCTTAAATGTCAACGTTATGCTATACTCCCCCGCATGAAAGGAAGCGCCCCCCGATTCCCCCGCAGAGAGGCACCCAAGGCTCTGGAGAAGCCCCTCTTCCCCATGCGCATCAACAAATACTTGGCCCACAAGGGGTACGCCACCCGCACGGGTGCGGACGCCCTCATCGAAGCTAAGAAAGTGTACTTAAACGGCGAGCTCGCCGTGCTCGGCGCCAAGGTAGAAGAGGACGACCTTGTGGAAGTGAGGGATAACAAGAAGCCCAAAGAGCACATCTACCTCGCCTACCACAAGCCGGTCGGCATCATCACCCACTCCCCGCAGAAGGGCGAGAAGGACATTAGGAGCTCCATCCCCCTCTCTTCCGTCTTCCCTGTAGGACGCCTCGACAAGGATTCGAGTGGCCTCCTCATCCTCACCAACGACGGTCGCATCACCGACCGCCTGCTCAATCCAGAATACGAGCACGACAAGGAGTACGTAGTCACCGTGCGCAAGACCTTGGCCAACAACTGGAAGACCCGCATGGAACGCGGCGTATTTATCGAAGACTACACGACCAAAGAGTGCAAAGTAGAAATCGTAGACGAACGCACTTTCAAAATCATCCTCACCGAAGGCAAGAAGCACCAGATCAGACGCATGTGCGCGGCACTCGGCAACGACGTGGAGACGCTCACCCGCATCCGCATCATGAACGTGGAACTCGGCAACACCCCCGCCGGAAGCTACCGCCGTCTTGAGGGCGAAGAGCTCAAGACCTTTCTCGCGAGCCTCGGACTTTAACAATTAGAGGAAGCACCAGGAATATCCCCCGCAGATATCTAGGAAGTACTGTGCGCCAAATATGTAGACGGCACACACGAGCGATTCCCCTATAAACACGCCGAGGAGGAATTTGTGGAAATTGATCCGGAGGCTACCGCATACATACGAGAGGAGATCCGTAGGCAGAAAAAGCATAAAACTCCATCCGATGATGATGGGCAGCTCATATTCCGTAAGCTTCTTCTTGATCCAGGTGATCTGAGCAAAGTGCTTCTTCTCGAAGAAGTCATCGAGCCCTAAGAGGTGCGAAAAGTGATATATCGAGGCGGAGGAGACCATGATGCCCGCGATGAGGAAGAGGTAGAGCGGCAGCGGATCGAAAAAGAAGAAGCCTAATACGATGAGGTAGGTAGAGGGTATGAAGGTGAAGCCCCGCAGAGAACCGAGCAGGAAGAAAACCAGATACGCCCACCACAGATGCACGCCCACCGCACTCTCAATCAGCACGTGGAATGCCTCCGTATGGAAGAAGTAGGCGTAGAGAGTGACGGACAAGAGGCTCCCCCAAATGATCATCGCCGCTATACGGATAGTATGGATGGACATGACGATGCGGAGCTACGTCCGGAAGATCAACCAGCAGTCTGCCACTCGTTTATGAAATCGAACGGATGGAGGAGCTGGATGACGTTAAGAAGGAGATTGTCGCGGATCATGTAGCCCACAAAAAGCTCTACGCCGATAAGGAGCGCCACCGTGACCCATACCGGGAAGCGCCAGGCGGCGAAGAAGCCTAAGACCATGGCAATAGAATCCATGAGCGAATTGAGGATGCTGTCCCCTATGTACCCCTGAGCGAGCGCGCTCTCGCGATAGCGGTTAATGATCATATCCGTATTCTCAAAGATCTCCCAAGAGAGTTCTATACCGAAAGCGAGCAAGAGACGTGCACCGAGTGGAACCCGCGGAGCGAAGCGGGAGAGGAGGTAGTAGAAGATGACCCCGTGCGCCAGATGCGAGAAGGTATACCAGTCACTCAGGTGCTGAGAATTGCCCGGGGAGAGCACCACATTCTCCCAGAGCTTCACGTAGCCACAAGTACAGATGGCCGGCTGCCCCATGAAATGAAGCACCAGAGCCTGCAGCACAAAAAGCCCGAGTGCGAGAGCTGCGTAGTGCCACAGGGTCAAGCGATTGAAGAAATCAGACATAATCAGATGCTCTCAGTAGTTAGCCTCTCAGGCGGCGCTTCCGTCACCGTGAAGGTCGTACGCCCGATGAGCGCACCGCGCGCCGTCTCCACGGAGCAGCGCCACTTACCAGGGCTTAAGCCATATTTCTGACTGTAGCCGCGATACCCGTTATTCCGTCCGCCACTGATGGAGAAGGAGAGTAGGGTCGCAGTCTGCCATTTCCCGACTACTTCATCGTAGCGCTCCCAGCGATGGCTGATAGGAGTAGAGAGGCCGGAGGGCGCGAACACGGAGCTAAAGCAATACGCCGGCTTCCCCGGAACGTAGCCATAGGTGCGGTGCGTGCTGCGGAAGAATTCATACCAGCGCGGCTTCTCATATTCGACTACGTACTCCCCTCCCGTATGCGTGACCGAGTGATAGATACCGATCGCCTGGAGCGAGAGCGGGACCGGCGGGATGATGTTGAGGAAATACAATGCGTTGTACGCCACGAAGACGCTACCGAGGTAAACAGCTAGCTTGCGCTTCATGCCTTCAAAACTCATGGGCGAGAGCTTGTAGAGCAAGAAGAGAAGGCCCGCAAGAAGGGCTACCGACAAGAAACCCGAGAGGAGGAAGACCAGCGTCCCGAGACGTCCAACAAGAATGGGAACCACCAAAGCAAGGTACGCGAGCAAGAGGAAGAACCAGGCAGAGATATTGAAATTGAGACGCGCGTAGCGCTGGCGCAACATCTCATTCCCCAGGATGAAGGCGCCAAGGACGATGAAGAAGAGCAGGCTTCCCTCGAACGTGCCGCTCTGTCCGTAAAGCACCAGGAGTCCGCCAGCCAGGTTACCGAAACAGAACTGGAGCAGGATAAGCGCCAGAACAGGCGGCACTTCTACTCCCCGCCTAGCTGCCAGAGTGAGATAAAGGATGCAGCCTGCGGAGATGAGCAAGTATGCAGTGAGGGTAACGTTCCCAAAAAGCTGGTCGGGGCGTCCCAGGGTGAGCGTGTCGAAGACAAAGCCGAAGAGGAGCGCCCCCACGCCGATGTGCCGCTCATAACGCTCCGCGAGAGCGAGCCACTCTCTCACACGTGGATGGGATTTGAGATATTCGATCATGGCGTAATTGTAGCAAAAGGAAATCAGTTGAATCGCTTCCCCTCTTCTTCTCTCACGGACCCCTCGTCAAAGCCGAAGTAATGTGCGATCTCGTGCCAGAGCGTCTCATAGAGCACTTGCTCGATTGATTTTTGAGAGAACTCCGCCTCTTCCTCGATAGGTAGCTGATAGAGCGTGATGGTATCCGGCAACGTCGGCCCTACCCCGTAGTAGGCGCCGCGCTCCGTATTGGGAATGCCGCGATAGAGTCCGAGGAGCGTACCTCCCTCTTCCAATCCCTCTTCGCGCAGAGTCTCTTCGTCCGGCTCACTCTCTACGAGGAGCGCCACGTTCTTCATTTGTTTCCGGAACTTCTCCGGGATCTTCTCAAAGGCTTCGGCAGCAGCTTCTTCGAATCGCTCTAGGGTCATGACGTTCCTTCCCGCTCATAGGCTCGGGATGACCTGCTGCGTGAAGCGCGCGAAGGTCTTACCATCCGGTGTGCGACACTGTTCTGGATATGACTCCATAATGGGGTAGCCCGCCGCCGCACATTCCTCGAACGTAGTGATCTCCTTGGTAGCACCATCCTTGTAGACAAAGTAGCCTACGATACCGAGAGCAAGTAGCACTATTACCCCAAGAGAGATGGTCTGTGTATTCATAGTATTTAGTCTAGCATTTTGACGCTCCAGGGAAAGAAATCTGACCCACTTACGTCCCCGCTTAGGTAAAGGTAGTATAGGCGCATGCAGGATATGAGCTTCAAACAGATAGCTATCACTCTCAGCGTATTCCTGAGCTTATGCTTCGGTGGCGCTTTCTATTTCCTCGCCCAGGGCAAGGAGCGAGCCCGGTCCGAGCCTACCTTCACCATCGGAGGTACTCCTGCCGCAGAGATGCCAGGATCCGGCAAGCCTGCAACCTCTGGCGGCCCGCTTCCCAAGCAGAAACTCCTTACGAGCGGCTACCATGTCTTCCAGACGTTTAATAACTGCGCCGCAGCAGGTCTCTCCATCGCCCTCTCCTATTACGATATAAATGTCAGCCAGGAGAAGCTCGCAGCAGTACTCCGCCCCAACAACAATCTCCAGGGTATCGACGACGACAAGTCCACACCTCCTCCCGAACTCGCAGCGGAAGCAGAGCGTCGTGGCCTAGTCGCCTATTACCGTGGCGGCGGCGATATCGATACTCTCAAAAGAATCTTAGCTGCTGGCCATCCCGTCCTCATCCGCACCCTCCTCAATTCCACCGAAGATTTCGCACACTATCGCGTCATCCGCGGCTACGATGATGCACGTGGCGTGATCATCCAGGACGATTCATATCAAGGCAAGGACAAGGCGTACACCTACGCCGAATTCAATGCGATTTGGAAACCGTTCAACTACGCGTATGTGGTCATGGCTGATCCCAAGGATAAGGCGAGCTTAGACGCCGCGCTCGGCGAGAGCAAAGATGCAAAAGCATCCTGGCAGAAGGCGATCAAGATTGCCGAGAGCCAACTCGCTACGAATGCCAATGACACCAAGGCCCGCTTCAATCTCGCCACCGCTTACTACTACCTCGGCGACTACGCCCGCTCAGTAGCGGAGTATGAGAAAGTCGAGAGCAAACTCGCCCGCCGCACCATGTGGTACCAGATGGAACCGATCGAGGCCTACTATCATGTCGGCAACTACGCTCGCGTCTTCTCCCTCTCGGACAATATATTGAACGACGGCAACCGGGCCTACAGCGAGCTCTACCTCTTCAAAGGCAAAAGCTACCAAAAGCAAGGTAAGTCTGACCTAGCCCGCGCGGAGTTCGAGAAGGCTCTTCTGTATCACAAGAACCTGCCTGCAGCCAAAGAAGCTCTCGCTTCGCTAGAATAAGATCTTGGAAGACACTCTTACCACAGCTCGCCTGACGCTACGTCACTTCAAAGAAGAGGGCGCTGCCTTTCTCCATCCCATCTTCGCGGACAAAGAAGCGATGCGTTTCTGGTCCACCCCTCCCCACCAGAGCATTGCGGAAACAGAAAAATTCGTACGAAATACGATCAAGACCACAGAAGAAGGACGTGGAGACGACTTCGTCGTCCTCTACCAGAACAGAGTCGTGGGTAAAGCTGGCCTCTGGGACAATCAGGAGATTGGGTTCATCTTCTCCCCCAGCGTCTGGGGCATGGGCATAGCGAGCGAAGCGGTACAAGCGATTCTGAAGCGTGCAGCAGAGAGAGGTATCCCCAAGGTCTTGGCAGACGTAGATCCTCGCAATGAACGTAGCATCCGTCTACTCACCAAGAATGGCTTTGTAGAAACTGGTAGGAAGGAGCGCACTATGCAGGTCGGAGACGAGTGGGTGGATAGTGTCTACTTCGAAGCTAATTTGAATACAAAAGAGTAAGCGTCTACATTCCGACACTACTTCCTGCCACATAACCAGTAGACCAGCAGAGCTGGAGAGAGAAGCCACCAGAAGGCCGGGTGATGTGAAGCAGGTCACCGGTCACAAAAAGATTGGGTACAATCTTCGATCGCATAGTGCGCATGTCTATCTCCTCGAGCGCTACACCGCCATCCGCGATCACCGCCCTATCGAATCCCATGAGTCCTTCGATAGTGAGCGGGAGAGCTTTGAGTAGCCGTACGACTTTCTTACGATCCTCCTTGCTCACCGAGTGAACCTTGGTAGTGATATCCATATGCTCCGCAAGGAGAAGCAGTATCCCCTTTGCTGTTCCCTTGGGCACGAATTCAGAGATGATGTTCTTGAACGTCTTGTTCTTGTTGGCATCAAAGACCGAAATGATGCTCTTCTCGAGCGCTCCCAGGTCGGTATGCGGATATGCGTCAATGGTCGCAGTCACTAGTCCATCGTGGATCAGATCGGCGACCTTGTTCGCGCTATTCAATATCAAAGGACCCGAGAGACCGAAATGAGTGAACAGGATCTTACCTGTCTCAGAAAATGCTTTCTTACCCTCCACGAAAAAGGTGATCTTCATGAAGGAAAGAGAGACACCCGCGAGCGTCTTACTCCACGCCTCCTTCACCGCAAGCGGCACGATGGTAGGCGTCGGTTGAAGCACGGTATGCCCGAGTCCCTTGAGCCAGGAGAGTCCATCTCCCGTTGAGCCAGTCTCCGGATGCGAGACACTGCCAGTGGAGAAGAGATAGTTGTCCGCCTGATAGGTATTCGTACCGCAGACGATACCGGTGATACCTTTCTTGTCCCCCAAGACCTGAGTAACAGGTGAGGCTGTCATAACCCTGACTCCCCCATCACCCGCATACTTCTGAAGCAGTCGCACCACATCCTCTGCTTTCTCGGTCGCAGGGAACGCACGCTTACGCGCCTGTACTACGAGCGGAAGCCCGCGGGACTCGAAGAAATTAAAAGTGTCCTGTACACCGAACTGTGAGAAGAGCGAGTAGAGAAATTGCTCGGCTTTGCCGTAGGCCTTGAGAAGCACACGCTCATCAAGCTCCGCGTTAGTGATATTGCAACGGCCGCCGCCGGAGATACGCAGCTTCTCCCCTACCTTGCGATTCTTCTCCAACAGAAGAACACGTAGGCCGCGCTCAGCCGCCCGCCCCGCAGCCATGAGGCCAGAGGCGCCGCCACCCACTACAATCAGGTCGTATTTGGTTTCAACGGAAGGCATGTTGCAGTACTCTACACCGCCCGCTCCGTAACGCTAAGCGCTCACTTCCACCGTAAAGCCACCGTACGCCATACGCTTCATATCGAACGGCATCTTGAAGTCTTTGTCGTATTTAGTCTCCATTTCCTTCATCACCTTGGCATTCACCTGGTCGCGATGCTTCCTCGAATTGAAGACGATATAGGAGAAGAAGACGGTCTCATCTTCTTTTGCCTTGGTCATCTTAGGGAACGTGAGGCTGACATTCGGAGGAGTGGCGTCGTCCATCATGCACTCTTTATAATCAAGCGCTCCGTGCTTCATCCACGCCCTCGCTCCTTCCTTGGCCATCTTCTTGTAGGCCTCCACGTTCTTCTTCGGCACCACCAGTACGAATCCGTCTACGTATTTTCCTTTGGTCATATTTAATTTTATATATTTAACTATTCTCCTTTCGCAGCACGCTCAAGCTCCGCGATGTCGAACTTC
This sequence comes from Candidatus Parcubacteria bacterium, assembly GCA_021414235.1. NCBI lineage: Bacteria > Candidatus Parcubacteria > Candidatus Parcubacteria bacterium. Next base: position 284,729 of record JAIOOV010000004.1, on the reverse strand, counting down.
TTCATCTTGAGGAAAGCCTCTGTAACCCGCTTCACCTTCTCTGTGTCCCCGCTCGCGAGCATCTCGTTCATGACCGTGGGGACGATCTGCCAAGACACTCCGAACTTATCCTTGAGCCAGCCACACTGCTCCGACTCAGGCACTGCGGAGAGCGCCACCCAGTAGCGATCGATCTCCTCCTGGGTATCGCAGTGCACGATGAGTGAGAAAGCTTCATTAAAGACGAACTCGTGAGGACCTGAGCTGTCCATCGCCATGAAGCCCTGCCCACAGAGCGTGAAGCGGGCATGCTTGATGTAGCCTTCCTTGTCGCCTTCGCCCGCTGCGTAGGGCACAGACATCTCTATCTTAGAATCCGGGAAGAGTTCCGTGTAGGTCTTAATCGCCTGCTCTGCCTTGCCGGCGAACTCTTTGGTGAACATGAGGAGAGGCGTGATCTTCTGGGAGAGCTGGTGATTCTCGCTCCAGGAGAGCTGCCAGGTGAGTCCATACTTATCCTGCAGCCAGCCGTACTTCTTGGCCCACGGATACGTGTCGTAGGCCATGAGTGCCTTGCCTCCTTCGATGAGTTTGTCCCAGGTTGCCTTGATATCTGCTTCGTTGTCGAAGACGACAAAGAGCGAGATGGAGGGATTGAGCTTGAAGTAGGGACCCGCACTGATTGCCATGAAATCCTCTCCCGCGAGCGTGAAGGAGACGATGTCACAGTCTCCCGAAGGAGTACCGGTAATAGTATTCACGCTATTCACCTTGGAATCCGGAAAGAGAGTAGCGTAGAAGGCGGTGGCCTCCTTGGCTTCTTTGTCGAACCAGAGATGCGGGGTTATTTTTTGAGTACTCATGGGTTAATTATACCCGCGCACACCAACAAAAGAAGAAGCTGACAGAAGGCGGCTCCCGATGCGTCTGATATTATATGAACATGACACGCTCATTCATATTCTCTGTTTCTTTATTTATCCTCGCCAGCTTCGCTTTTGCGCCCATAAGCGCAGAAGCAGCCGTACGCTCCCTCTGGCTCGGCCACTCCGGAGCCGACGTTACCGCGATGCAGAATAAGCTCATCGCTGGAGGATATCTGGCTCAAGGTAAGGCCACCAGCTACTTCGGAGCCCTCACGGAAGCCGCCCTCAAGAAGTTCCAGTGCGAAAAGAAAATAGTCTGCGCAGGCTCACGCACAGCAGGCTATGGCGTCTACGGACCCAAGACCCGCGCAGTACTCGGCGGCGTAGCAGAAGGACCTGCGGATGGCACCCAGAATCCTGGAAACCTCACTGGCAAATCTCTCACTGGCCCCTACACTGGCCCTCTGGAGTTCTCCGGTTGGGTTCCTGATTGGCGCGCTGCCTCCGGCACCAAGGATGTCATCCCTAACCTCAGCAAGCTCTCTTCCATCATGCCCTTCGGCTACAAGGTGTCCGATACGGGCAAGCTCCTCGGCAAGGACAAGTTCTCACAGGATCCCTGGACCGGACTCATCGCTGCCGCCAAGGCCCGGGGCGTCAAAGTAGTACCCACCGTCGTCTGGCTCGAAGGTGGACCTATCCACAACGTACTGAGCAACCAGAGAGCCCGCATCGCACTCGAAGACGAGATCGCTGCGCTAGTGAAAGACAACAACTTCGATGGTATCGACATCGATTTCGAGGCCAAGAAACACGAGACCATCGACTATTTCTCCACCTTCCTCAAAGGACTCGACATGCGCATGGGAGAGAAACTCATCTACTGCACCATCGAGGCGCGCATGCCGCTTGAGAGCCGCTATCTCCCTGGGCAGACCATTCCCCCGGATGCCATGGACTATGCCAATGACTACAATGCGCTCAATCGCTACTGTGACCGCGTAGAGATCATGGCCTACGATCAGGGCACAATCGACAAGCGCCTGAATGCCGCCCGCTCCGCTCCCTATGCTCCTGTCGCCGATCCAGGCTGGGTAGGCGTGCTCGTCCAGCTCGCCGCGCAAAGTATTGCCAAGGACAAGATCATCATCGGCGTGCCCACCTATGGCTATGAATACGAGGTCACTCCCCTCCTCAGCGGCGGCTTCAGCTACAAGAGGCTCTGGGCCTTCAATCCCAACTATGGGAAGCAGATAGCGGCTCAGCTCGGCATCACTCCGATGAGAACGAGCGCCAACGAGATGGGCTTCACTTACGATCCGGCCAAGCTCGCCGCGATCGCTCCGAGCGGAGACAACTCTACAGAGCTCCAGCAGGCACAAACCACGCCCTCGACTTCAGTTGCCCAGAACCTCGGCTCCCAAGTAGACACCACCAAGCCATTCAACTACCTCACCTGGAGTGATGCGACAGCTATCGCCGACAAGGTAGCGCTCGCCCGCGAACTCGGCGTACGAGGTATCGCCGTCTTCAGCCTCGGCGGAGCGCAGGATATAGGTATGTGGACAGCCCTCCAGGATCCCAAGGATCTGGCTTCTTTCCGCTAAAAATTATCCGAGCAATGCGCGCAGTTTCGGGAAACGGGTGCACAGCGACAGGTTCGCGCACCAGCGTTCGAGTCCCCATACTCGTCCAGCCTTCATTGCCGCGAGATATGCGAGAAGCAGAGCATAGATGACGTGCTCGTCTACGATGTAGGCGTGATCCCCTGCGTACGGGAATGAGAGCGACGGGAAGTAGTAGAGAGCCATAAGGAGGATGCCGCCGAAGGAGGCCAAGCGGACGCCGATGCCAAGGATGAGCGCTACCCCGACCAGGGTCAGACTCCATTCGTTCAGCAGGTTCGTCCACGGGAGGATGCCGGGCTGTGCAAACCAGGCATAGAATTCCGGAAATGTCTTCGCGTTATTCAAGAACCCCGCGGCAGACCAGGCGGGATTCATCACTTTTACGATACCGGCATAGAAAAAGAAGCACCCTATCGCGATACGGAGCGTAGCGAGAAGCGATGATGTATTCATGCCGGTAGTATAGCGCAAGGAGGAACCCCGCAGGAACGCCCAGAGTCTAATTCAGCGTCCAGATCGCGTAGTTGAGGTAGGCAGCGAAGGAGACCCAGGCGATGTAGGGTGCAAGGAGCCAGGCGGCAGGAGTGGAGACCCGCGCAAAAGCGATGATCGTCGCCACTATAGCCAACCAGAGGAAGACGATATCGACGAGAGCAGCACCCGGGCTCTGTAGACCGAAGAAGAGTATGGACCAGAGCGTATTGAGCACGAGCTGGAGGAGGAAGATGCCGAGCGCCACTCTCCCCTTCCTTCCCTGCCGCCACACCAGGAACGCGGCGATACCCATGAGGAGGAAGAGCGTCGTCCACACCGGGGCGAATACCCAGTTGGGTGGAGAGAGCTCCGGACGCACGAGAGTGGCGTACCATGTGCCGATTGAGGGCGCAGTGAATAGTGATCCGAGGATGCCCGCACCCTGCGCGAGGGCCACGAATCCCGCAAGCGCGAGCCAGTCTTTTTTATTCATACAACAAGTATACCGCCTGCATCGATATGCCCCTGTGGTTAATTCAATGAGGCTCCTCTGGCTCGGAGGGAGTCATGGACGCTAGAGCATCGCGACCGCCATCCCGATCATCAGGATATTCTCAGCGAGAGTGAGCCAGGTAATAGGGACAGAGAAGAAAGCGCCGAGGCACGCGCACGCCGTATCGTCCTTTTTACGTAATTTCCGATACACCCCGATAGAAGCGATACCAAGAAGGAAGATGGTCCCCACGTTCGCAGCGACCAGGAAAGACCTGGTGAGGTAAAGCACCCCGAGCCCCACCTCGAGCAGCGCATAGAGGTAACCCCATGCGGGGAACCGCATGGCGATAAGATCGTACTTACCGTACGCCCTGGCGAAGCCGCGGATATCCGCGACCTTCAACCCGCCGAACAGGAGGAAGAAGCCCGCCATAAAGTCGATCATCCATCCGTGCCACGCATGGGAATCGCCGAGCGGGAAGTTCCTGACCGTCGCCCATCCGGTGACAAGGGCGAGCGCGAGAACAAGAGGAAGGAATCTCTTTATATCCTTCATACTCACGATCTCTGGAACGAGCGACCCGCTTCCAAACGTCTCTTTTCCATCGAGTACAAACCCCGTCACCTGACCCTGGAAATCCTTCATCGGCTTCACTTCGGGGCAGCTGATGCGCGTATCGAACACGATCGCCTCCGGCGAGAGAGGCGCGTGGAAACCGCAGTGATAGGCGGCCTTCTCTCCCCATGCGATATACGCAGGGACGCCGCGGTAATGGAAAACACCGATCGACACTAGCACGCCGTCAATCAGGCGCTGGTAGGCTTCCTGACGGAGTCCAGGAATAGGAACCCCTTCGTACGAAAAATCTTCAGTGACGCGGTAACGCTCCCACCCCGTAAGATCGAGTTTGCCTTTAAAGAGACTGTCGATCGACATGCACGAAGTATACAAAAGGAAAGAGGCCGGGACGAATCCCGGCCTCCATACCGACGCCGCCACAGATGCTCAGGCGGCGGTCGAAATGATCCGCTGCCTGGATGACACGCGCAGAAGGGCGAACCACGCCTTCTCCACGAGCCAGACGAAAAGCAGCGCAGCAGCGACGATCGTGAGCACGAAGGTCGCGAGAGCGCCCGCGGCCGAGCCGAACAGCAGGCCGACGAGCGGCGTGACGGACGCGCAGAGCGTCTGGTCGCCGAGCATCGTCCAGCCATATGACGGCGAGAGGATGCACAGCAGGAGCGCCTGCATGGTCAGCCCCATGTGGATGATGAAGTGTTCGATCTCGAACATCAGCATCGCCACGAGGCTCATGCTCGCAGGAGCGCCGCCGTGGCTCGTTGCGCTGGCGACGCCAACGCTCGAAAGGAACATCACGCCCACGAGGAGCATGAGAATGCCGAGTCTCTTCATGACGAAACCTCCGTAATCAGTTTGAATGACTAGACTTCCGGCTCGATGAGCCTGAATAAACAGTAGCATCTGAGATACGAAATCCATACCGGGTTATCCATACAAAATACAACCCTTACCGAAGGATCAATATTTGAGAAACGACTCCGAACCTATCTCAACTTTGCTGGGGGATTTGGATTCGAACCAAAATTCATGGCTTCAAAGGCCACGGTCCTGCCGTTAGACGATCCCCCAATATCCTGACTCTGCTAGCCTAGCACAGGCTTACGCCTGTTTCCCCTCCCCTATGACCCTCATCAGCGCGAGCTGTAAGGGTAGCTCAGGCACGGCCACATAGCCCACTTGAGCACTCGCGGAGAGGAACTCAGAGAGTGTCGCCGAAGTAATACGAGAACCCTTCTTCCCTGCTAGCTCCGAGAGCACCTTAAAATCCTCTTCCCCGAAGGTCTGGCGCAACTCTTCTTCAGAAGACTTCACGAAGCGGAGGAAGAGGAGCGCACGCATACGCTCCAAGAGAAGCCTCGTAAATACGGAGAAATCAATGTTCTGGCTCGCGGCAGTACGGATAGCTCCAAGCGCACGGCCGAGATCCGCCTCCTCGATACCAAGAAGCACATCGTTTAAGAGGCTCCCACGCGGAGCACCTGTAACCATCTCCACCTCCTCCTTGCTTATCCTCTTGTCCCCCGAAGCCCCGATCACCTTCTGCAATATCCCGAGCGTATCGCGGAAAGAACCATCACCCATGAGCGCCACCAGTTCCGCAGAAGCAGCTTCGAGCGTAAAGCCTTCCGCCTTGGCTACATGAAGCACCGTATCCTTGAGCACAGAGAGGGGCGGCTTCTTCAGCGTAAATACCTGACAACGGGAGATGACTGTCTCTAGCACCTTGTCGAGCTCGGTGGTGGCGAACATGAAGATCACATGCGCAGGCGGTTCTTCCAGGGTCTTAAGGAGCGCATTCCAGGCCTGCGGCGTGAGCATGTGCGCCTCGTCGATGAGGTACACCTTGTAGGGAGAGCGGAACGGCAGCGTGTGCACGGCCTCGCGGAGCTCGCGCACTTCATCGATACCGCGGTTCGACGCACCGTCTATTTCATAGAAATCCTCAGGGGAAACCCCGAGAGAGCGGGCAAATATACGAGCGATGCTGGTCTTACCCGTGCCGCGGGAGCCGGAGAAGAGATAGGCATGGGCTACCTTATTGTTCTCGGAGGCAGCTTGGAGCGGCTTCACTACATGATCCTGACCGCGGACTTCGGAGAAGTCCTTGGGGCGGTATTTGCGATAGAGGACTTCGTCGGACATGGAGAGAGTATACCAAAAAAGAAGGGCCCAGCCGCGCGAAGCGGCTGGGCCAGAAATAGGGGGTCAGAAGCGGAAAGCCCGGGGATCCTTGTGCCACTCCCGGACGAGTGCCGCCTTCTTCTCGGGGATGAACTCCCTCCGAAGCATCTCGCTGATGAGTTCGGCCAGAGTGACGAGGGAGTACAGGACGATCCCAGCTTTCACCAGGTTCTCCCTCGTCTCGGCAAAGTCATAGCTCAGGATAGAGACGGCCTCCTTGACCACCGCGCCGACATCGGGGCTGCGCAAGTGGGTAGCTGCCCTGGTCAGGCTTCCTGCCGTCGTCACCGCGTCCTCGACGAGGATGATGCTGGAACCGCTGAGGTTGCCAGAGTACAAGACATGAGGACGCCCCTTCCCCGACTCGTCATGCGCGGGACGCACGCAGATATGCTCCTTGCCGAGGGTGTAGCCGATGGTCGGGGCATGGAAGACCCCGCCGGAATACACGCCAGCGATCCTGCGTATGCTGGGATCGATGACCCGGCCGAAGAGAGCGATGATCCCCCGCCAGGCAGCCACGCTCGGAAGCCGCTGCATATCGAAGAAGACCGGAGAGAGGATCCCTGAACTGAGGACCAGGGGTTCAGCAGGAAAACTGATGCACCCCTCCGCATCGAACATGGCTTTGAAGACCGCCGCCTTATCGGCGCCCGACAGGCCTACGCATGAACCGTCATCCATCTACGCCTCCCAATGTTCAGTTCGGGAAAAGTTAACCACACCCGCCGAGCGGAGGCAATCAAGCGTCGCTCTTCAAGAACCTCTCCGTGATCGCCGCCACCTCCGCCGCGTCCTTGGCTTCCATAAGCTCCACCCGCAGCTCCTTGGCCCCGTCGAAGCCGTTCACATACGCCTTGTAGTGCTTCTTCATTATGGAAAAGCTCTTCACTCCCCCGAGCAGATCTTCAAAGGCCTTGGTGTGCTCCACCATCACCCGCAGCTTCTCTTCGAGCGAAGGGATCTTCTCAGCGAAGAGCCACGGATTGCCGAAGATGGCACGACCGAGCATTACTCCATCCGCCCCCGTCTCCGATATCTTCTTCCTGGCATCAGCAAGATCAGTAACGTCTCCGTTACCGAATATAAGGGTCTCCTTGCCCATCGCATCCCTGATCTCTACCGCTCGCTTCACATGCTCCCAACGAGCAGGCACCGCCGACATCTCCTTCCTAGTACGCGCGTGTACCGTGAGCACGGCGATATCCTCTTCAAGAAGCGCGGGCAGCCACTCTTCGAGCTCTACCTTGTTGTAGCCGACGCGGGTCTTCACAGAGATGGGCAGTTTCGTGCCGCGCTTAGCTGCGCGAATGACTTCCTTGGCCTGGGCAGGATTCTTGATCATGGCCGCACCTGCACCCTGCTTCTCTATACTCCTATCCGGACAGCCCATGTTGATATCGATACCATCAAAGCCAAGCTTCTCCGCGAGGGCCGCAGCCTGTTCCATCTTCTCGGGATGCGAGGTGAAGAGCTGAGCGACAATAGGACGCTCAGCTTCCGTATATTTCAGATCATGCAAAAGGATCTCGCGGCCAGGCGAACAGAGCCCATCCGCAGAGACGAACTCCGTCCAGGTGACGTCGGGCTTGCCGTACTTGGCGATGATACGGCGAAAGGCCGTATCCGTGACATCAGCCATAGGCGCGAGCACCATGACGGGCTTCTTAAGTTGTCGCCAGAAAGACATTTGCTAGTTAAAACACGTATGCCATAATCCGTCCAGAAAGGGAGGTGCCTCATGATGAAGGCATTCGGACAAATTCTCCTTAAAACAGAGGAGAGTCCTCGCAGGCGCCACATCGCTCGGGACCTTGCGAATATGGATGCTGGTCCGATCGTCCCAATCTGGGACTACTGGATCAAGGATCCTTTGCAGCGGGCCATGAAGCGATGGCGAAACCGCACGAAGATGAGCTTCCGCGAACGGCTGAAACTCATCGTTCAATCCCTCAGCGAAGAAGCGTCCACCCACAAGAAGAAATAAGCCCCCCGGCACTCGGCGGACCCGCAAGGTCCGCCATTCTTTTTTTTTACTGACGCGTCGTCGTCGCCGTACTCGTCGAAGTCGTAGTAGTCACTACCGGCTTCGCTTTGCTCCTCGGCTTATAAAAAATCTTGTTGGGGGATTGGAGATCTATATAGTCCACCAGGAACTTGCCCGAGGAGTCCTTACCTGCGAAATTACTGCTCTCAATGAGGAGCTTGAGGTTCTGTATCACCTGCGCCAGATCCTGCGAGCGGTTGAACAGTATCTTCCCTCCATTATCAAAATACCCCTCGGTGACTCCGCCCCCGAGGAACGCTACGGAAGATACCGCGAAGCCCTCCCTCTTCAAGGTCTCTAAGAAGAATTGAAACGTCTTGAACTCCTCCGTGGGCAGCACTCCCTTCCCTACCGGATCTCCACCAAGGCCGCCGCCGTAGTAGCGCATGAATACGACACCGGAGAAATCCGGCGCCTTGGCGAATACCTGGCCGTTCTTGTCGAGGAAGAAGCAGCGGCCGCCATCCGCCGAGGAGTAGGCTTCTCCGCACCAGAGTGCGTATGGACGCTTCTCTGCGACGGAAACAGTGATCGCGGTGAGATCGCGCTTCCCTACCTCTACTTTCTCAACCCGTGGGAAAGCCGCCGCGATCGCCGCTTCCACCTCGGCGCGGGGATAGAAAAGGATGTTGCTCTTCGGGATCAGATAGAAATAAGAACCACTGATCTTCTCGCGCACCACTCTCTGCAGATCCTCGGTGCTGATAGCAGAGTTACCTTCGGTATAGGCGCGTACAATGGTGATCCGTTCATTACGCAGGAGGAAGAATGCGCCGAGAAGCACCAAGAGTGAAAGGATGCCGAAGAACCCGATCTTTACGAAAAAAACCTTCCGGCGGCGCTGAGCCAGCCGGGAGGACTGTACGTTGCCCCGGGAAGGAATCATATCCCTAGGAGATTACGTCACGGCCAAAATAAGGGCGCAGGGCTTCCGGTATCTTGATGGAACCGTCTTCCTGCTGATTGTTTTCAATGAGAGAGATGAGGAGGCGCGGAGTAGCGGCAGCAGTGTTGTTGAGCGAGTGCGGAAAACGAGTCTTACCTTCTGCATCCTTGTAGCGGATATTGAGACGGCGCGTCTGGAAATCATGGAAATAGGAAGAAGAGTGCGTCTCGCGGTATTTACCTTCCGAGGGGACCCAACATTCGATGTCATACTTCTTCACCTGACCTAGGCCGAGGTCTCCTCCACAGTTCACCACCACATGGTACGGGAGACCAAGCGCCTGGATGAAGTCCTCGGAATTCTTGGTGAGCTCTTCGTGCCAACGCACAGACTCCTCGTGAGACGCTTCGCAGAGCACCACCTGCTCGAACTTGAAGAACTCATGCACGCGCATGATGCCCTTGGTGTCCTTGCCGTGGCTCCCTGCTTCCCTGCGGAAGCAGGGAGAGAAGGCGAAGAACTTGGTCGGAAGTTCTGCCTTATCCACCACTTCGTCCATGTAGTAGCCCATGGTGGCCACCTCCGCGGTACCCGCGAGATAGTCCCCGTCCTGCGTCTTATACAAATCCTCCTCGCTCTGCGGGAGATACCCGGTACCCATGAAGGACTCACGCTTAACGAGAGACGGCGCGATCATGAAGGTGAAGCCCTTCTTGCTCCAGAAATCGATGATGAACTTCCAGAGGGCGAAGTTGAGTTCCGCTCCTGCACCCGTGAGGAAGTAACCGCGGAAGCCCGCCACCTTGGAGCCGCGCTCAAGATCCACCATTTTATGCTTCTCCATGAGTTCCACATGGCTCTTGGGAGCAAAGGAGAACTGCGGCTTCTCTCCCCAGACCTTCACCTCCTGGTTGTCCGCATCACTATCCCCTTCCGGCACGGACATATCCGGGATATTCGGTACGCGCACCATGAGCCCCTGCCATTCCTTCATGATCTCCTTGAGATCCTCCTCTTCTTTGCCGAGCGCCTCCTTGAGGGTAGTCATCTCGGCGATGAGCGTAGCGCGCTCCTCAGGCGCAGCAGTGCTTATCTTAAGGGACGCCGCATTCTGCTCAGCTCGCTTCGCCTCGATGGAGAGGAGGGCTGCCTTGCGACGGTCGTCTACGGCGATGAGGGCTTCCACATCGAAATCGAGGTGCTTGCGGCGGGCAGCATCCGCAATGAGGTCTTTAGTTTCCAGGATGAATTTGATGTCTAACATATGGGTTTCTCGGTGGGTACTAGTGTAGCAGACAGGCGTGCACAAGGGCAAAAAGGATTATCCGCCGAGAGCCAGTGGGTGCTACCATATATACCTATATATATGGAGGGCATACGCACGCTCGTTCCTATCGAGTTCCCGCAGCTCCTTTCCGAGATCCCTAACCCGCCGAAGACGCTGTATCTGCGCGGCCCCTTCCCCGACGAGAAGGAATACAAATTCCTCTCGGTCGTAGGTACGCGAAAATATACAGACTACGGCAAGGAGGCAGTTGAGAAGATAATCCGCGAACTCGCGGGCTACCCCGTAGTCATCGTCTCAGGCCTTGCACTCGGCATCGACTCCATCGCGCACGTAGCTGCACTCGACGCAGGACTCCTCACTGTTGCCGTGCCTGGCTCAGGTATCAGTGATGAGGTGATCTACCCTGCGCGGCACCTAGGACTCGCCAAGCGGATACTGGAGAGTGGCGGCGCGCTCCTCTCCGAGTACGCACCCGACTTCCGCGCAACGCTCTGGAGCTTCCCGAGAAGGAATCGCATCATGGCGGGCATGTCACATGCAGTGTTAGTGGTAGAAGCAGAGAAACGGTCCGGTACCCTCATCACCTCCCGTCTCGCCACGGATTACAACCGCGACGTGCTCACCATCCCTGGCTCCATCTTCTCCAAAACTTCAGAAGGCCCGCATATGCTCATCCGGCTCGGCGCTACTCCGGTAGAGAGCGGGCGGGATGTACTGGAGGCATTACATATAGATGCAGATATGGAGGTGTCTGAAAGGACGCTGCTGAGCGACTGTGCACCGGAGGAACTCGCTGTTTTAGAGATTCTGACCGAGCCACTGCCCCGCGATGTGCTAGCAGAAGAACTAGGACGATCCACTATGGAAGTGAACATGCTTTTGTCCCTCTTGGAGATCAAAGGTTTAGTCACAGAACGTCTGGGAAAAATTCATCGTGTCTGATATCGAAGTTTGCCATAAGAGAATATCCATACTATAACTGCGCATAACGCCATGAAATTACTTGTTGTCGAGTCTCCAGCAAAAGCAAAGACAATCGGGAAATATCTCGGCAGCGAATATGTCGTGCGCGCGAGCGTAGGACACGTGCGCGATCTCCCGAAGAGCAACAAGAAAGCCATCGACATCGAAGGCGGCTTCATCCCCCACTACGAGATCAGCAAAGGCAAGGAAGGAGTCATCGCGGAACTCAAGGAACTCGCGGAGAAAGCCGACGAAGTGCTCCTTGCGACCGACCCCGACCGCGAAGGAGAAGCCATCGCCTGGCACATCGCAGAGGCGGTGAAGCTCAAGAAGCCTAAGCGCGTCGTTTTCCACGAGATTACCGAGAAAGCCATCAGGGAAGCCCTCAAGCATCCCCGCGATATAGATGACAAGCTCAAGCAGGCTCAGGAAGCCCGCCGCGTCCTGGATCGTCTCGTAGGCTACGATCTCTCTGGCCTCATCTGGAAGAAGGTACGCTACGGCCTCTCTGCCGGCCGCGTGCAATCTCCGGCGCTGCGCATCCTGATGGAGCGCGAGCGTGAGATCAGAGCTTTCGTACCGGAAGCGTATTCCGTCATCTCCGCAGAGGTGAAAGGTAAGAGCACTGCAGCCTTTACTGTGGTGTGCGAAGAAGAGCCGCGCGATCAGAAGGTGACCGCGAAAATAGTAGAGACGGCAAAAGGAAAACCTTGGAAAGTGCTCTCCGTGGACGAGACCGAAGCCAAGCGCTCTCCTCGTGCTCCTTTCACTACTTCTACTCTCCAGCAGACGGCGAGCTCTCGTCTCGGCTTCTCCCCTTCCCGCACCATGTCCGTAGCTCAGAAGCTCTACGAAGCCGGACTCATCACCTACATGCGTACTGATAGTACGACGATCGGTGCAGACGCCCAGGCTGCCATCATAGCTCTCGTCACCAAGAAGTACGGCGCCAAGTATGCAGAAGCCCGCCAGTACAAGACCAAGAGCAAGAACGCGCAGGAAGCCCACGAAGCCGTGCGCGTGACCGACGTACTGCGGGAATCTGCCGGGGCTACGGACGATGCCAAGAAGCTCTACCACCTCATCTGGGAGCGTGTCGTCTCGTCCCAGATGGCGGATGCCAACACTCTGCGCACGCGCATCGCCGCGGGCGTGGAAGCGAAAGATTTCCCCGCCTTCCATGCGAACGGCTCTCGCGTACTCTTCGATGGCTGGCTCAAGGCAGATCCGGAAGCGCGCGGAGAAGACGTAGAGCTGCCCAAGGTGGTAGCTGGTGAATCACTCGATCTCCTCAACCTCTTTACAGAGGAGAAGAGCACAGAGCCGCCTTCCCGCTATACGGAAGCAGGACTCGTAAAGGAGATGGAGAAGCGCGGTATCGGACGCCCGTCTACCTACGCCTCTATCATCAAGACCATCCAAGACCGCGGCTACGTGGAGAAGAACGGCAAGACGCTCCTCCCCACCGACACCGGTGACGTGGTCAGCTCCTTCCTGGAGAAGAACTTTGAACAATACATCGGGGATGATTTCACTGCGGAGATGGAGAACAAGCTCGACGACATCGCAAATGGCGACGCCGCATATCTAAAAACACTCAAGGATTTCTACGGCCCCTTCCTCAAGGACGTGAAGAGCAAGGACAAGATCGACAAGCTCACCGACTTAGGTCCCGGCCCCAAGGAGTTCCCCTGCCCTAAGTGTGGGAGCGAAATGATCATCAAGCTCGGAAAGAACGGTAAGTTCCTCTCCTGCTCCACCTATCCCGACTGTGATGGCGCCCGCGCCATCGACGGCAAGGAGATGGAAGGACCCAAGTTCACCGGAGAGAAGTGCCCGGACTGTGCTGACGGCAAGCTCATGGAGCGCGATGGCCGCTACGGCCGCTTCATCGCCTGCAGCAACTACCCGAAGTGCAAATATATAAAGGAGAGTCCGGAAGAGGAGGCACGTAAGAAAACTGGCGTCACCTGCCCCACCTGCGGCAAAGGCGAGATGGTGGAGCGTCGCGGCCGCTTCGGCATCTTCTACAGCTGCTCTAACTACCCTACCTGTAAGAACGCGATTAAAGCTAAGCCCACCGGCAAGATCTGCGAACTCTGCGGCTCACTCATGATGGAGGGAACCAAGACAATCCCTGAGAGATGTTCGAACAAAGCGTGCCCGAACCACAATCCGCATAAGATAGAGAAGAAGAAGGTATAAAAACAGATCGGCCGCCTTCACGAGAAGGCGGCCGTTTCGCTCGGCGTACCGAGCGGAGGAACATGTGGATAGGAACTCCTCCCTGCCACGTCCTGCAGTAGGGACATATGGCGGGCACCCGATGAAGTTGCCGGGTGCAATTGGTGCAGCGGAACATCAGCGGCCGACCCAGGAGGCCGTACCAGTGAGCAAGAACCAGTCGAGCTCGTCGTCGCTAACCAGCCCCTCCTTCCAAGCCGGGATGAGCTTGCGAAGAATTAGCTCGCGACGCCGTTCGGCCGTAGGAACCGGTAACAGAACACGAAGGTCCCCTTGATCACTACCGAGCGCTTCGCCCATAGTTACCCCCTCGTAAGTTGCATTTTAACTGCTTCGTAGTATCCTATTAAATAACATGGATGTCAAGGATATCATCAGCCTGATGGATAGACCGAGCAAGGAAGATATAGCCCTTGTCACTAAGGCGTATCATTTCGCTGAGAAAGCCCACAGCACCCAGAAGCGCTACTCCGGAGAGCCGTACTTCGTCCACCTCGTGGCGACCGCTAAGAACCTGGCGGAACTCCAGATGGACGCCACCACCATCGCCGCAGGCCTCCTCCACGACACCATCGAGGACACCGGGGTCACTCCCGAGACCATCGAGCAGGAGTTCGGCCCCGAGATTCTTTTCCTCATCGAAGGCGTCACTAAGCTCGGCAAGCTCAAGTACCGCGGAGCCCAACGCCACACCGAGAGTCTCCGCAAGCTCTTCGTGGCCATGGCCCAGGACATCCGCGTCCTCATCATCAAGCTCACCGACCGCCTGCATAACATGCAGACGCTCCAGCATGTCCCTCAGGCCAAGCAGAAGCGCATCGCCATGGAGACGCTCGAAGTCTACGCTCCCCTCGCCTACCGCCTCGGCATGCGCAAGCTGAATCGTGAGCTCGAAGACCTCGCCTTTCCCTACATCCGTCCTAACGAATACAAGAAGACCGACCAGCTCCTCCGGGAGAAGAGCGAGGATACGACAGAGCACCTCGCCAAGCTCTTGAACCAGCTCAAGAAAGCCTTCGCCAAGGAAGGCATACTGGCATTCCGCAGCGATTACCGCATCAAAGGCCTCTACAGCCTCTACCGTAAGCTGGTGCGCAAGGATATGGATATCGAGAAGGTCTACGACATCTCTGCCATCCGCATCATCGTGACGAACGTAGCCGACTGCTACCGCGTGCTCGGCATCGTGCACAACCTGTGGCGCCCCCTCATCGGCCGCATCAAGGACTACATCGCCGTACCGAAGCCGAACGGCTATCAAGGCATACACACCACTGTGTTCACCGGAGACGGCAGCATCATCGAAGTACAGATCCGCACCGAAGAGATGCACCGTGAGGCTGAGTACGGCATCGCCTCGCACCTAAGCTACAAGGAAGGCAGGGGCATGGCCGCCGTGGGCCTCAGCTGGATCAGGAAGCTCATTCCCCTCACCCCGCGCAAAGTGACCGCTGCGGATACCAAGGCGGAATTCCGCAACGTACCGGAGTGGATCACTCACCTCGCAGAAGATGTCGCAGAGAGCCAACCTGACGCCTTTATGGAAGACCTGCGTGAGGATTTCTTCGGACATCGCATGTTCGTCTTCACCCCGAAGGGCGACGTGGTCGACCTACCAGTCGACTCCACGCCTGTCGACTTCGCCTACGCGATCCACTCCGATATCGGCAACCACATCTCTGCCGCCAAGGTGAACGGCAAGATGGTTTCCATCGATACCCCGCTCCACAACGGCAACACCGTAGAGATCATGACCAAGGCTTCAAGCCACCCCACAGAGAAATGGGTAGGATACTGCAAGACCGCACTCGCCAAGCGACACATCCGCAGCATGCTCGAGAGCAGGGGGCGGAAGATCTAGGTTTTTAAATAGAGAAATTCTTCACCGAGTAGAGGTCAGGGTCCTCGTCTTCTTTTTCTTCCTTGGAGCGGTCGTCCATGAGTTCTGGAGCAGCTTCAGGTTCTGAGGTAGGCACTTCGGAAGCAGAAAGAGAAGGATTGTCGGGAATTGCTTTTTTTACTGAACCATCCTCAAGATGGAGACCAGCAAGGATAGTCTGCAAGTCGTCGGAAGAGAAGAAGTCGATGAGGATCTTGCCGCCCTTCTCCTTGCGCTCGATCTGCACGCGGGTGCCGAGAGACTCGGTGAGCTTACGCTCGAGCTCGAGCTGGGCCGGATCGACGATGTACTCCTTCTTGCGCACCTTGTCGTTCGCTATGCGACGGGCGATAGCCTCCGTCTCGCGGACCGTAAGGCGCTTGTAGAGGATCTCTTTGAAAAGAGTCATTTGCTCTTCCGGCCTATCCGAGAGCATGAGGAGCGGGCGGGTGTGTCCCTCGCTTATCTTCCCTTCCCCGAGGGCCATGAGGAGGTAATCGGGCAGAGCGAGGATGCGCAGGGTGTTGGCCACATACTCACGGCTCTTGCCCATCTTCTCCCCGATCTGGCCATGCTTGAAGCCGAACTCCTTAGTGAGCCGCTCAAAAGCGCGCGCGCGATCCACTGGATTGAGATCCTCACGCTGGAGGTTCTCAATGATGGCCAGCTCGAGCTTGAGACGCGGATCCTCCGTGGCGGTGCTGCTCGTGCGGATGATGGCAGGTACCTGAGAGAGACCAGCGAGCTTAGAAGCGCGCAAGCGGCGCTCTCCGGCGATGAGCTCATACTCGGTGGTAAGTCCCCCTTCCGGCGTCTCAATCTCATGGCGGGTCACCACAAGCGGCTGAAGGATGCCGTATTGGCGGATGGAATCGGCCAGGTCCTTGAGACGGGCTTGATCGAAATCACGCCGCGGCTGGTAGGGATTGGGCTTAATCCGTTCGACCTCAATCCAGAAAATTGCGTCTCCGTAATACTGCGACATGGGGGCATTTTAGCACAGCTCTCCGTTTGCCCGGTAGAAGCTTATTGGATAGACTCCTATGCGTACGGGCGAGTGGCGGAATGGTAGACGCGCACGACTCAAAATCGTGTTCTGTTAAAGGAGTGTGGGTTCAAGTCCCACCTCGCCCACAATGCAAAACAGCCGCTCCTTAAGGAGCGGCTGTTTTGATTCATCTAGATCTTCCCCACCAAATCCATCCCCGGCTTCAGTGTATCCTTGCCCGGCTCCCAGCTTGCGGGGCATACCTGGCCCTTATGCGTAGAGACGTACTTAGCCGCCTGGAGCTTGCGGAAGAGCTCGCGCGCAGAGCGTCCGATGCTGTTGTCGTTGATCTCCATCGACTTGAGCACTCCTTCAGGATTGATGATGAAGGTGCCGCGGAGCGAAAGGCCCTCGTCGTCCGTGAACGCAGCTCCGTTGTTCTCGACATAGGTGCCGAAAGTGCGGGAGATCTTGCCGGAAGGGTCGGCCGCCATCGGGAACTTGATCTTCTTGATTGCTTCCGAGGTATCGTGCCAGGCCTTGTGCACGAAGACCGTGTCCGTGCTCACAGAGACGATTTCTGCACCCTCTTTCTTAAAGGCATCGTACTGGTCGGCGAGCTCTTCGAGCTCGGTCGGACAGACGAAGGTGAAGTCGGCGGGATAGAAGAAGAGGACAAGCCACTTCCCTTTGTAGTCGTGAAGTTTTACCGTTTTATTCTTGTCGTTCTGGAAGATCTCAAATTCGAGGTTGGGTACTTCCTGGCCGATGCTCACCATTCCCATATCGCAATCATCAAACATCATCTCCTCGTCGTGTTCATGCTTCATGGTATTTCAGTATTAGCGGGTAAGATATCCTCATGCTAGCATTTCCCCGCTCAGTATGTCTAAACCCCAGCTCATAGCCATCATAGGTCCCACCGCCTCCGGAAAGACGGCCCTCTCCATAGCCCTCGCCCACGCCCTTAACGGCGAGATCATCTCCGCCGACTCCCGCCAGGTCTATCGAGGGCTCGATTTGGGCACCGGCAAGGTAACCAGAGAGGAGATGAATAGCGTTCCCCATCATCTCCTCGACGTCGCCGACCCGAAGGAGCGCTTCTCTGTTTCGGACTTCCAAAAGCTCGGAAAGAAAGCGATTGAAGACATCCTCTCCCGCGGCAAACTCCCTATCATCTGCGGAGGCACCGGGCTCTACGTGGATACCCTCCTCAACAACACCGTGCTTCCCGAAGTTCCGCCGAACAAAGAACTACGAGAGGAACTGGAAAAACTTCCAGTGGAGGAACTTTTCCAGAGACTGGAAGCGCTCGATCCTAAGCGGGCAGCGGACATAGATCGACACAACCCCATGCGCCTAATACGTGCCGTAGAGATCGCGGAAGCCCTCGGGAAAGTACCCAAGGTAGAAACATCAGAAGAATACGACGTGCTCAAGATCGGCCTCCTGCCTCCAGATGAGGTGTTGAAGGAAAAGATTTCTAGACGTATCAAAGAACGCCTGGAACAAGGCATGCTTGTAGAAGCCGAGAAGCTCCACGCCGAAGGGCTTTCCTACGAGCGCATGGAGGAACTTGGACTTGAATATCGCTACATGGCCCGCCTGCTCCAGGGAAAGATTACGCGCGAAGAATTTGAGAAAGAGCTTCTAAATGAAATCTGGCAGTACACTAAGCGCCAGAAGACGTGGTTCAAGAGGAATAAGGAGATACGGTGGTTTGAGGACGGAAAGGATACGAGAATAGCAGCTGTAGCAGAAGGCTTCCTAACGGATCAAGTGAAAAACTGAAGTAGTTTGTAAGCGACGAAACCCATAATCCCTCCAAGAAATACTCCCCAGGCGGTATCCACAAGAAGGACGGTATACGACCACTTCACGAGCGTAGCCTGATTGATGAGATTGTAGAGGCTGTAGACCACGAAACCGTAGAGCGCGCCATTCAGTATCGCTATGCTTAGCGAGCCTTTCTCGAAAGCCGGGAGAGCTACGAAGTAGAGTAACCCTGCCGCGTAGATGAGATAAAAGCCGACGGAAGGCCAGAGACGGAACGTCGGCGCCAGAATCTCTCCCAGGCGGGATTTATAGAAATTCGTCATCAGGACTCCGAGCCAAACAAGGTCGAGTCCAACTAGGACAGGAAGCGAGAGGAGGTAGGTGTAAAGGATTTTTAGCATGGCGGGCCCACCAGGACTCGAACCTGGAACGCCTCTTTTGGAGAGAGGAGTTTTACCATTGAAACTATAGGCCCTACGCCACCGAGTCTAGCATCCCCCGCCCCAATGCAAAAGGCGCCCTAGGGCGCCTTTTTGCTTATTTCTTGGCCTCCTTGTGAGCAGTCTTCTTCTTGCACCACTTACACCACTTGGCGAGCTCGATCTTGCGCTCGACCTTCTTCTTATTCTTGCGGCTCCAATAGTTGACGCGCTTGCACTTGCTGCAGGCGAGCTTGATGAGTCTATCTTGCGACATGGTGACCAGGACTATAGCGGAATACGGGGAAAAGGTCAATTCGGGCCTCTTAAGGGATTACGGTTACCAGGCTCTTCTCTGTCTTGCTCGTCCAAGCTCGTATCTCAAAGCTTTTTGGAGAACGCACAGTGACCAGAGCCGCTCCTCCGTCAGGAGTAGTGCCCAGAAAAAGACCTTTTTGCTGCCTAGACTTGATTGTTGAATCTACGCCAAGCTGAGTTTTACATTCGGGACATTTTCCGCCGTCCATCACCGCTGCTTCAGTAAATGCATGGTTATTTGGGCACACGTAGATTTCTTCTGCTCTTTTAGAAACTCTCTTCATCTCCTGAGAACGACCCTGATAGAATGATTCCTGGGCCTTTTTTTCAGTGGAAACCTTCTCCGTCTCTAAAGCTAACTTACTTAGAAAGTCGTAAATTGAGTACGGTCTTGGGAGATCAAACTTATCTCCATATTCCTGTGCAGTCGTCGATCCTTCAGCAGACGCTGGTTTATCTGCGACCAGCTCTTCCAAAAGACGATAAAGCACGAAGTCCTTATACCCGTCAGCGAGGGGCACTAGATTCTTCACCTTCTCATCTTCCTCCAGAGTCCCCCTCTTATGGGCAGTCTCAAGCATCTCAAGCTGACCCTTGATCTTGCTCTTAAGTACCGGTTCAGTGAGTACGGCTTTCGCGCGATTGTACAACTTGCGCATTTCAAGTTTAAGCAATTCGCTCTTTTCTTTTTTACCTTCGTTAATTCGAGCATCAACCACTTCGGGACGAATACGGGGTTTATCCAGAGGAGGAGGCTGTGTTGAAAAACGTCCGCCTCCAAAAGTAACCCGCGCCAGAGTATCGGCGTAATTGACGACTTTTTTCTCTCCACTACCTCCGTCTGGTGGCATAGTCTGCTCATGATACCACAACAAAAAGCGCCCGGAGGCGCTCTTTGTTTACGTGTGCGCAGGGAGGGATTCGAACCCCCGTAGCCCGAAGGCGAGAGATTTACAGTCTCTTGTAATTGACCGCTCTACCACCTGCGCAATGGCCTCTAAATTACACCAGAGCGGCGCAAAATGGAAGCTAGAGTCCCTGCCTATGCGAGCACCTTGTCTGCATCTACAAAAGTAGCAGCAGTGCGCTTCCCTTTCTTCACCTCGAAAGTGAATTCCTTGTCCTTGAGGCCGACGATGATGGTGCCACCTTGGGCGACGCCCTTGTTGATCATGAGAGTGGCCACCGGATTGAGGATCCTGGTCTGGATGAGACGCTTCAGCGGTCGTGCGCCGTAATGCGGATCGTAACCCTCCTTGGCGAGGAGGTCGATGACGCCGTCC
This sequence comes from Candidatus Parcubacteria bacterium, assembly GCA_021414235.1. Lineage (NCBI taxonomy): Bacteria > Candidatus Parcubacteria > Candidatus Parcubacteria bacterium. Next base: position 264,432 of record JAIOOV010000004.1, on the reverse strand, counting down.
TGGAACTCCAGATTAATCTCCTTCTCCGCGAGGCGCTTCTGTACGATGTCTACCTGGATGGAGACGATCTGATGCACGATCTCCGGCTTCAAGATGTCGAAAATGATGACGTCATCGAGACGGTTGAGGAACTCAGGACGGAAGAAGTCCTTGAGTGCAGCCTGCACCTTCTCCTTGGTGAGGTTGTACTGCTTGTCCGCGCTCCCCCGGCTCGTGTTGAAGCCGATCTGCTCCATCTTATCGATGTATTGCGCCCCGATGTTCGAGGTCATGATGATGATGGTGTTCTTGAAATTGACGGTGCGGCCCTTGGAATCGGTCAGGCGGCCGTTGTCGAGCACCTGGAGGAGGATATTGAAGACTTCCGGATGAGCCTTCTCTATCTCGTCAAAAAGCAGGACGGAGTAAGGACGGTGGCGCACAACTTCAGTGAGCGTGCCGCCCTCCTCATGGCCCACGTAGCCCGGGGGCGCTCCGATGAGGCGGGAGACGGAGTGCTTCTCCATGTACTCGGACATGTCGATACGGATAAGCGCCTTGTCGGTATCAAACATGAATTCCGCGAGCGCGCGGGTGAGCTCGGTCTTACCGACGCCGGTAGGGCCGAGGAAGATGAAAGAGCCGATTGGGCGATCCGGATCGCTGATACCTGCACGCGAGCGGCGTACGGCCTCGGAGACCTTGCGGATGGCCTCCTCCTGGCCCACCACGCGCTTCCTAAGCTCATCCTCCATGCGGGAGAGCTTGGAAGCCTCCGCTTCGAGCATGCGGAATACAGGGATGCCGGTCCAACGTGCCACCACGTCGGCGATATCGCTCTCTGCGACCTCTTCTTTGAGGATACGGCGGGAGCGCTGCAGCTTCTCCAAGCGCTTGTTCTTCCCTTCGAGCTCCTTCTCAAGCTGCGGGATCTTGCCGTAGCGGATCTCGGCAGAACGCGCGAGATCAGCACGCGCTTCCGTGCGCTCCGCCTCCATGCGGAGCTCTTCGAGCTCTTTCTTGATGGAGCGGATACTACCGAGGATATCCTTCTCGTTGTTCCAACGGAGTTCAAGATCATGTGTCTTCTCGCGGAGCTCAGCGATCTCGCGGTCAATGGTCTTGGTACGGCTCTTGGCGTTCTTACCCTCGGAGCTGTCAGCCTCCTTCTTGAGTGCCTCCTTCTCGATCTCGAGGCGAAGGATCTTGCGATGCGCCTCTTCGAGCGCGGGCGGCTTGTTCTCGAGAGAGATGCGGAGCGCAGAAGCAGCTTCGTCGATGAGGTCTACCGCCTTGTCGGGGAGGAAGCGATCGGTGATGTAGCGGCTGGAGAGGTTCACTGCAGCAAGGATGGCGTCATCCGTGATACGCACGCCGTGGTAGAGCTCATACTTCTCCTTGAGACCACGAAGAATGGCGACGGCGTCTTCTACAGACGGTTCAAGCACATAGACCGGCTGGAAGCGGCGGGTGAGCGCCGGGTCCTTCTCGATGTGGCGCTGGAACTCCTTGAGTGTGGTGGCGCCAATAGCGCGAAGCTCACCGCGTGCGAGCGCCGGCTTCAGCATGTTGGACGCATCCATAGCACCCTCGGCAGCACCTGCCCCCACAATGGTGTGGATCTCGTCGATGAAGACAATGATCTTCCCTTCCGCGCGCTCGATCTCCTTCATGATGCCCTTGAGGCGCTCTTCGAACTCTCCACGATACTTAGTACCTGCGATGAGGAGACCGAGGTCGAGCGAGACGAGTTCTTTGCCCTTGAGGGACTCCGGCACGTCGCCGTTTGCGATGCGGATGGCGAGACCTTCCGCGATAGCGGTCTTACCGACGCCCGCTTCACCGATGAGGAGAGGGTTGTTCTTAGTGCGGCGGGAGAGCACCTGGATGATGCGAGAGATCTCTGCGTCGCGGCCGATCACCGGATCAAGCTTGTTCTTCTGAGCGAGCTCGGTGAGATTGCGGGTGTACTTGGCTAGCGCACGAGCCTTCTTCGGCTCCTTGGTCTCCGCCACCTTTCCTTTACGAAACTCTTGGAGCGTTTTAAGAACGACTTCTTTAGTAAGGCGGTAGCGGGAGAAGACGTCGCGCGCGCCAGAGGGCACTTCGAGAAGCGCCACGAAGAGATGCTCCACGGAGACGAACTCATCGCGCATGCCGGAAGCGACCTTGGAAGAATATTCGAGTACCTGGGCGAGATCCGAGGTGAGGTAGATTTGATATGAAGGAGAGAGCGTGGAGGAGGTCTCCGGCGTCTCCATGGTCTCAAGGATGGTGTCAGTGAGATGTGCGACGTCTACCTCGAGCACTTCGAGTACGGAAAACACCATGCTCTCTTCTTGAAGGAGGAGCGCAGCCGCAAGATGAAGCGGGTTTACCTGGTTCTGCCCCCGCTCGATGGCCAGTTCATGGGCCTTGCGGATGGCATCCCGAGCTTTAGTTGTAAAGTGTTGGAAGGGGGGCATGGCGTATTTAGCTATATTATACCCCGTTTTTTGTTGCTGTCAATTTTTCCTTGCGAGTTTCTTCTATATCTTTCTTAATCCATTCGTACGCTGCTTGTATGGCCCCTTTCCAATCATTATACCGCGTCTGTCGGAAGACTTTTACTGAAGGATACCAATCGGTTTTCTCTCCAGGCACTGCCCAGGGGAAGTAGAGCGGGTATGAGAAGGCGGCGATGAGCGCGGTCTTCTTCCCCATGGCACCCGCGATATGCACGGTCGAGGTGCAAGAGGTCACCACGTAATCCATATTCGCGAGGACACCGAGCGTCTCATCCCAGGAGACGAGATCGGGGCCGAGATCATACACCGGGTCATTCTTACGGAGCTCCTCCAATCCATTGTCTCGCTGGATGGAGAAGAGCGCTCCGAGCTCCGCAAGCGGCAGCATCTCCTGTACAGAAACCGCACGTGCCTGCCGATACTCCAGCTCCATCTTGCCCTGCCACCTAATAGCTATCGCGGGTTTGCCGTTTGCTACCTTGGCGACCTTCGGCTTCCATTTCTCTACGTATGCCGGATCTGCAGAGAGATACGGGATACTGATACCAGAATATGGGTTGGTGCATTCAAGGAGGATGGGCAGACTCATCAGGGGAGCATAGTAATCGTACTCCTGCCCCTTCACCTCCGTTATCTTCCGGAACTCATGCGGGGCAGACGGCGAGTCTCTGAGGATGCTCCAGAGTTCTGGAGAACAGCCGAAGATGACGTACGCGCCGCGGCTTTTAAGAATCTGGATAAACCGAGTGAAGAGGATCTCATCCCCAAGGCCTCCCTCGCTCACCACGAAGATACGCTTCCCTTGGAGCGGGAGTCCGGCTGCATAGAGCTTCTCTTGAGGCAGGTCATAGATCTTCTCCGCGTGCCAGACACCCTTCTCGAACTGCAGATTCTTGAAGGCTTCCTGGAAATGACCTTCGCGCAGCATATGCCAGCCGAGCTGTGCGCGTACCCCGGGAGTCTCAGCAGGGATACTCTTGAGGAGGGCGTAGCTCTCCTCGTTCTCGCCTACGGAAGCGAGATAGAGAGCGAGCGTCGCAAGAAGCGAGGCCTCCCCTGGATGAGCGGCAATGACAGAGCGAAGCAATGGGATCGCCTCCGGCGCGCGGAAAGTGAAATAGAGGCACTGCGCGCGATTAAAAGAGAGATTGGCGTTATCTATCCCCTGCGCCCGGAGCGCCTCCAGGCACTCGAGCGCTTCTTCGTAGCGATTCATAGTGAAGGTGATCTCCGCGAGTGCCTGGAGAAGCGGAGGATAGCTGGGAGAGCGCCTGAGCGCAGCCAAGGCCACTTCACGCGCAGCCGTGTACTCTCCTGCCTCCTTGAGGGAATTGATTATGGAAAGGATGTCGTTCATAGAGTAGGCTTCCTCACTTCCAAGGTCATACGAATCTCATTCGACACATTATATTGCCGCGCGCGCAGGTGCTCGAGCGCCGGGAGCGAGAGCCTCCCCTGCTTAACTGCTTCCGCCGCTTCAGATACATAGAAGAATTCCACGCTCTCGGGTATGAGACGGAAATCTATGCCATACCGTGCGCCTAAGCCCTGCGGGTGCAGGGCCTGATCAAGGAGCACAAGACTCTCCGGAGTCACCGCGCGCACATGGGTCGGATCATGCGCGAAATTGTCGTGCCGCGGGTGAGGCACTGCGATATGGATACGCGCACCAGGGATACAAATGCGCCACAGCTCCTGCCAGATTTTCATATATACCTCTGGCTCGCGTCCGAGATGCTCGAGCGTATGAGTGAGAAGCACTTCCTCTACGCTCACGTCCTTCCACGGCCAAGGAAACTTCTCAAGATCTACTACGCGGTCAGGCGCGCACTCCGGAGCAGAGTCCACGTTCTCATACCCAGGAATCTTGTCGTAGCCGCAGCCAAGGTTGAGCTTATACATAACGAGGTTCGATAGCGTACCGCTCCCAGAGGCTCTTCCAATCGAAGAGCGGCGGGATGCAATCAGAGAACTGGAGATGCGCCGCGAGGCTCGGCAGCGGGGTGAAGAGCGTAACAGGACCCTGCCAGAGGCGATTGATGGAGCTCCCCTCATCCACACCGTTCCTGGTGAGCTCTTCGAATACTGGGTAGTGCATCTCGAGTACAGAACGAGGAAGGAAGAACGTACACGTGGTCTGCACGTTGGTGCGCCAGTGACGATGGGAGCCCGTGACCACCCGCGAGGGTACGAAAGTGTTGGGCCGGTAGAAAGAAGGATCGTCCGCCGGGAAAAGCGCGACGGGGCGTCCTCCCAGATTCTTGGAGAAGAGCGCATAGCTCTCCAGCATCTCGCTCAAGGCCTCAGGAACATGCAGGTAGTCATCCTCTACGAAATAGAGGAGGTCTGCATTCGAGGCGCGACCACGCACGAAGCAGGCCGCGAGCGAAACCGCATTCCCCTCTCCCTCAAGCGGATACACCTCTGCTGAGAACGGGAGCGCGGCCGCGAAATGCTCGAGGAAGGAAACCGTCTCAGGAGAAGAATGATCGTCCAGGATCGAGAGCTTTATGTCCGCGAGTCCCGCGCGGTGCGCCTCCGAGAGGGAGAACGCAAGCGAGCGCAGAGAGCGCCTAATGACCTCAAGTTTTGATACTTCCGGGCCCACTACCCGCACCCCAGGATGCACGTCGCTCGTCGAATGAGTGCGCAGGATAACCTCGAGAGACGGCTTCATACGGACACACTACCACAGCCCTAATCCTTGAATAGTTGCGGAATGGGCTCCTTGTATTTGGCAAAATACTCCGGATCAAACTCAAGCTCTCCCTTCTCTGTATTGAACCGAAAAGAGCAATCCCCGAAGCGCTTTTTCTGATAGGCCACCTTCTTCTCCCCGCCCCCATGGAGCCAAGTGAGATGGCGCACGAAGGCCACTTCCTTAGGGATGAGGTGCTCGCTCGCGGAAGAGTGATCCGTACCATCTTTGAAACGCAGATTGTTGTCCCAATAGAACTCCAGCGCTCCGCCATGCTTCTTTACTGAGAATATCCGAGGAGGCGCGAAGTCATCCATCCACACAGTACCGTCGAAGATATAGGTCTTGAGGAAGAGGCGGTAGTAGTCGAACATCCCGAAGAAGGAGACATGCGAGAGGATGCGTTCGATCTCCTCTTCCGTATAGAACTCATCGCCATCAAGAAGCCAGACGAGATCGACGTCTTTTGAGAGAAGATAGTTGAGCGGGATAGTACGCGCTTCGTGCTCAGGGAGCGGGACAGCGGAGTGATGAAAGAAGTCGAGGCCAGACTCAGGCACCCTCGCGTACTGCTCAAGCAGAGCCCTCGTAGCTTCGTCAGTATTCGGGATGCCCATATCCGCGTACTCCTTAAACTGCGCGTGCACTGCGGAGATGACGAATTCATGCCCCCCTGCCTTCCCTTTTTCTTTAACGGAAAGCCACGGCGCGAGCACCTTAGGAAGCGCTTCGGCGCATCCATAGAAACAACCGAGGACGCCGATGCGCATAAAGATTATTTAAAACTTAGAGCTTTCTCAGGAGCGCTGCGAGAGCGGACACCGGAGCGTAGGAAGTGCCCGCTCCTTCGGAGACGGAGAGGGCCACCAGTTCGCCAAAGATATTGGTGAGCGGACCACCAGTGATCCCGCCTGGCGGATTGATGCTCGCGTCTACGCTCTTGAGAACCATTGCAGTGGAGCTCGCATTCTCCTCCCCTTTCGAGGAAGAGGAGACGATACCTACGGAGACAGAAGGCTTGAGGCGGCCGCCGAAGGCTATGACGCTCTGACCGAGACGAACAGAAGAAGCATCCGCGAAGGGTACCGGCGCGAACACCACCTTGTCCCCTTCAGCCTTAGCGATCTTCAGGAGCGCTATGCCCGAAGCGCGGTCACGAAGGAGCACCGTGCCGTCACGCCGCTTCCCCGCTGCATCCTCGAGGATATAGCTGTTGCCCTCTCCGATAAGCGCGAGGTCAGTAGCGGCTACCCCCTCTGCAGAGAGCAGTGTAGCCCAGCCGAGGAATATCTCTCCAGGGGTACCATCCGCATTCTCTGCTTTCATCCGCAGTGTGTGCAATGCTTGCTGATTCTTCTCGATAGATTTGATGAGCAAATCCTCTTCCTTCACCACCACCGTAGTCTCTTTCACTGTCGTGCCAGGCTTCGGGGTAGCGGTGGGCACCACTTTCTCCACAGTACGCTCCACTACGCGATTCACCGTCTGGGTGAAGGACGGGGGCGCCTGTTCGACGAGAGAGACCGTCACGATGCCGGTAGCGATAGAGGTGACGAAGCTCACGAGGAGAGTGAGGAGGATGATCTGCGTCTTATTAAGATCGTCTATATCCATATGCGTGAATAGTAGCAGAACAGAAGAGGAATGAAAGAATGGAACAGCCTATCCCACGATACCCTTGAGAATGAGGGCAATCCTCTCTACCTCAGCCTGCGTGGTGCTTCCTCCGAAACTGAAGCGCAAAGAAGAGACTCCGGCTCCCTTCCTTCCCGGAAGCGCCTCAATCACATAAGAGGCGCCCTCTGCGGCGATGCTGCGGCAGGCGCTTGCAGACGACGCACTCACGCCCAGAGTATCGAGCTTCACCAGAGCGAACTCCGCGTCGATCCCTGGCACCGTAACATTCACGATATGCGGCAGGCCTTCCTCGGGAGAACCATTGAACTCGACCTCCAGCAGAAGCTCCTTAAGACGCTTCTTGAAATGAAGCGAGAGCTTGCGCAGACGTGCGCTCTCATTCTTCCGAGAAAGCGCGGCGCGCTCGAGCGCGGCCGCGAGTCCCACAGCTCCGGGGATATTCTCCGTACCGGAGCGGAGTCCTCTCTCCTGTCCTCCGCCATAAAAGAGAGGCTCTAAGGAGAGGCCGCGCCGCACATAGAGAAGTCCTGCTCCCGTAGGTCCGTAGAGCTTACCAGCATCGAGCGTAAGGAGGTCAACGCCCAAATCCCCAGGGTGGACAGAGAGATAGAGCCCTGCCTGGCTCGCATCCGTATGGAGATACGGAGCGCCATGTTTCCCTCGCCCGAGTTTCTCGCGGTAGGCCTTGAGGACGCGAGAAATATCGCGGAGACGCTCTACGGAGCCGATCTCTCCATTCGCGAAGGCGACAGAGACGAGAAGCGTCTCAGGACGAAGCGCCTCAGAGAGATCCTCGAGTGAGATCCTGCCGCTCGCATCCACCCTAAGCAGAGTGAGAGCTGCTCCACCCTTCTCCAAATGACGAAGGGGTTCGAGCACGCTCCCATGCTCGATTGCAGAGCTAATGAGATGCGGCCGCGGGGTATCCGAAACGTGTACCACCCCTAGGAGAGCCAGATTGTTGCTCTCAGTACCTCCGCTCGTGAAGACGATCTCGTCTGCATGCGCCGAGAGCACGCGCGCCACGCGCGTGCGTGCCGCCTCAAGAAGCGTACGCGCGGCTCTTCCCCCGCTATGCACCGAAGCGGGGTTACCGCGGAGATCACGGAGGGCACGCGACACCTCTTCTACAACCTCCGGAGAGACAGGCGTCGCGGCAGCATAATCCGCATAGATCCGAGAGGAGCCAAAAAAGCGTGCACGGAGGGTACTGAGAAGACTCATCATCCGATTCTACTCGCTTCCGCCTTTTTGCAAAATGGCTGATTTTAAGTATAATTTGCGCCTATAACGCCGGAACCCCTCCCCGGCACCTCCCACTTATCATGTCTACCCTCCCAGCCCAGCCTACCGCGCGTCCCCCCATCGTCGTGGTGATGGGCCATATCGACCATGGCAAGTCAACACTGCTCGACTACATCCGAAAATCAAACGTGGTCGCAGGAGAGGCCGGCGGCATCACCCAGCACCTCTCTGCCTACGAAGTGCTCCACAAAGGCGAGAACGGCGCTGACCGCCGCATCACCTTCCTCGACACCCCAGGGCACGCAGCCTTCCAAGCTATGCGCATCCGCGGCGCACGCGTCGCCGACGTAGCCATCCTGGTAGTCTCTGCAGAAGACGGCGTAAAGCCGCAGACGCTTGAAGCGCTCCGCGCCATCAAGGAAGCCGGTATCCCCTACGTCGTAGCGATCAACAAGATCGACAAACCTGGAGCGAACGTGGAGAAGACCAAGCAGAACCTGGCTGAGCAGGAGATCTACATCGAAGGCTACGGCGGCGATATCCCCTGGGCAGCAATCTCGGCCAAGACCGGAGAGGGCGTACCGAACCTGCTCGACCTCATCCTCCTCACTGCCGACCTCGCAGGCCTCACCTCTGACCTCTCGCTCCCTGCAGAGGGCATCGTGGCGGAAGCCCACATGGACAAGCGCCGCGGCATCACCGCCACCCTCATACTTACTAATGGCACCTTGAAGAAAGGTACCTTCCTCGCCGCAGGCGAGAGCATCACCCCGGTGCGCAACATAGAAGACTTCAAAGGGAGCGCGATCGAGAGCGCTACCCCTTCACTTCCCGTAGTCATCACCGGCTGGAGCAGCGTGCCTGCAGTAGGCCTTCGTTTCGGCTCTTTCGGAAGCAAGAAGGAAGCGGAAGCCTTTGCGGAAGATGAGCGCGCCAAGACCACCCGCGGACGCGCACCCTCCGAGAGCTACACTCCCGAGACCGCAGTGATTCCTGTGGTCATTAAGACTGACGTACTCGGAAGCGCCGAGGCAGTAGCTCATGAGCTCAAGAAGCTCGAGACGGAATTCGTAAAGGTGAAGATACTCCAGCAGTCCGTAGGCACCATCACCGAGAACGACGTAAAGCTCGGAAGCGGCACCCCAGGCGCTATTGTCATTGGCTTCAACGTGGACGCTGATGCGAGAGCAAGAGAGATAGCAGAGCGCCTCAACATCACCATCGTCTCCTACGACATCATCTACGCGCTCGCAGAGTGGTTCGCCACCATCGTGATCGAACGCACCCCCAAGGTGACCTCCGAAGAAATCACCGGCACCCTGCGCATCCTCAAGGTCTTCAGCCAGAACAGAGACCGTCAGGTGGTGGGCGGCCGCATCGAATCAGGCACGCTCCACAATCGCGAGGAATTCCGCATTATCCGCCGTGACGCGCTTGTAGGAAGTGGCACGATCGAAGAACTCCAGCAGTTGAAGGCCAAAGTCGCCGAGGTGACGGAGGGAGAGTGCGGCCTCCTGGTAGAAGCCAAGATCTCTATCGCCGCCGGAGACAAGCTCGAGTGTTTCCGCTTCGTCACCAAGTAATATGGAAGACCGCACTGAGAGAATGCTCGAGATGATCCGCCAGAGGGCGGCAGAGTTCGTCTCCCTCAATTCGAACCGCACGTCACTCATCACAGTGACCCGTGTCACCGCAAGCCAAGACAAGAAGCGCGTGACCGTACTCTTTACCGTGCTTCCAGAAGACAAGGAGGAAGAGGCGCTTAATTTCTTCAAGCGCCAGCGCGCAGAGCTGCGCGAATTCCTCGGTAAAAACTTACGCGTCTACCCCATCCCCTTCGTGGATGTGGAGGTGGATCGCGGTGAGAAGAACCGCCAACGTATCGACGAAATATCCGGAGGGATATAGGATTCAGGAGAAAGGTAAGGCGTAGTAGCCAAGTGGTAAGGCGAGAGTCTGCAAAACTCTTATACGGCGGTTCGATTCCGCCCTACGCCTCTAGCAAAAATCGCCCGGATTTTTGCTCGCTCAAAAGAGCGGGTTAGATAGAGCAGTTTGCGGGCCGGTGGCGGAATGGTATACGCGCAACACTTAAAATGTTGTCCGCATTAGCGGATGTGGGTTCGACCCCCACCCGGCCTACTAGTCAGAAGGTATTCCCTGAAAGCGAATAATCTGGTAATTTAACGGAGTTCATCCGCCCATAGCTCAGTTGGTAGAGCAGTTGCCTCTTAAGCAATTGGTCGAAGGTTCGAGTCCTTCTGGGCGGACACGAGAAGGTGCTAGTAAATACGCCGAAGGAGAGTTTAGCAAAAAGCGCCCGCAGCAAGCGGGCGCTTTTTGCTTCTATTCGCTTCTCGACCCTTACCTCAGCGAATTCACCGTCGATTTTACGATGTTGAAGATCGCCCCAGCAGAGACCATCAGAAGCAAGCCGATGAGCCCATAGAACATATGCTGAAGCCCTTTCGAACGCGCGCCGCTATCCTCAGGATTCCGCACGAACTGGAAGATGCCGTAAACGAAGTACAAGAAGGCCGCGGCGAACATCAATAGGAGAAGCGGGTTAATGATCGCCGTAGCGAACTTCCCTATTAAGCTATTGATCGCTGTAGTTTGAGAGCCTGACACAGAATAGACCAGGAGAAACTAACAGTTACCGCCTGCACAACCGCCACCGGTGGTAGGAAGAGTAGGAGTAGGGATACTGCCGCCAAGACCGATACCGAGAACGTTAGCGGCAAGCCTGATGATTCCGTAGACTGCGAACATAACGAAGAGCACGATGAGGCCGTACTTCATCACATCCTGAGCCTTCTCTTTCTTACCCTCATCGCCGCCGGAGAAGAGATACATGCCGATACCGATCATGAACCCGAGGACCGCACCTGCGAAGACGAGCGGGAAGAGCGCAGTGATAAGACCGTTGACTGCAGTAATTATGCTCCGGAAATAGGTGTCACTGACCTGCTGAGCGGACGCTACGAACGGAAGCACCGCTACGCTGATCGCCCCTGCTCGCATGAGAATTTTCTTCATAAACTAAAAGTATAGGTAATGTATCTGTTACCCCACTATTATAGGAGATAAGGCCTATTTAACAACTTCCCTGTGGATAAGTGAGTGATTTAGCAGGTCACAGAGGACGAACCAGGATCCACGTGACAAGGGTCCCCACCTCCCAAAAGAGACGTCCCGAAGAGCGTTGCCGAAGCAATGCTCAAGATGCCCCACATGCCAAAGAGGACGAGAAGACCGAGGAGGCTCCAGCCGATACTGCGTATAGCCTCTCCATGCTCCTTACTATCCCCTGCCGTCCACACGTAGCGCATCAGGTTATAGAGGAAGACGAGCATGGTCAGGCTGATGAGGATAGAAGCGATGGGATTGATATAGCCCACAATCACCCTTACCAGGCCAGCGAAGGTTTGGCCAGAATAGCCGCTCCGCTGCTGAGCAAACGCCAAGAGAGGAAAGGACGATAGCGTAAGCGCGATAATTGAAAATTTCTTCATTATCTAAGCGAATTTAAAGTGTTCTGAAGGATGGCTCCGATAAGCTGAGCGCCGAGGATGATAGCAAGGCCTATGACCACGTAGAGGAAGTCAGTCTTGGCCCGACTGATCTTGTCTTCATTGCCACCCGCCGTCGCGAAGAAGAAGCCGGTGCGCACCAAGAAGAAGATAGCGAACGGCAGCACCAAAATAGTGATGACATTCATGATGAGCCCTAAAAGATCCTGGATGTTGTTGGCATTGATCGGATTCCTCAGGATACCGCTTCCGCCGGTGACAGGACTGGGGTTGTCTACGGCGCCCTCCGCCCTGAGAAGATACGGAGCCGAAAGCAAGGCGAGGAGGGTGTAGGCGTAAGAGCAGGAAGCCGCGTGCTTAATCGAGGAGAGATTCATCGTAGTGCTTGGGTATCAGTATACACCAGCTGTTAACGCGGATTAAAGCGATTCAAAAGCTCCTGCAGCTCCTCATGAGCCCTCCCTACCGCCTCCCCGATGCGGGCACGGCCAGAAGTGACGGATTCGATCATCCGACGGAAGACATCATCGGAACCCTCAGCATCCAGATCAAGCCAAGAGTAGGACTGGAGCGCCGCTCGATAGAAGACGAAGAGATACGAATCAGAAGGAGTAGCCCCCAAGAGATCGCGACGTACCGGGGAGAAACCGATCAGATTGGCGAATTCCTGCGCCAAAGCAGGCTCAGCAAGCCTTTGCGCCGCCAAGAGCGCATACGCCTGGTTCATACTTGCGCGAGGAACGGCTAAAGAATAGAAGCGTCCGTAGGTAGCGACCCGTGCGCCATCACGCACCTGAGGCAAAGAAGTCACATCGAAATCAAGGTTAGGATTCTTGGCGCGGATAGCGGAGAGTTCACTCGCAAAACCTATATAAAGCCCCAGCTTCCCCGCCGCAAACATATCCTGAGAAGCCTGCAGCCCGCGATTCCAGGAATAGATAGTCTTGGAGGGATTGGAGAAATCAGTATAGAAGCGCACGGCGGATTCGACTGGAGAAAGCTCTTCCGCGGTCTGGAGCCGCAAGAGAGAAGTGTAGCGTCCGCTGCTATCCTTCCCGACTATCGCATTCCCTCCCTGGAGGATGAGTGCGGAGAGGATGCTTTTGGCGTCCGTCACGTTGCCATACTCACCGAAGGCGACCAGACTTCGGATGATATTCCCCTGCTTATCCTTCTGGCTCACCAGAGGAGCCAAGGTGAAGAGCTCATCCCAGTAGCGGGGAGGATTGGCGACTCCAGCATTCGTGAGGAGAGTCCGGTTCCAGTAGAGGACCAGAGGATCTACCAGCATCGGCTGAGCTATAGTGCCCGCAGGTGAAAGGAAGATCTCCGCCCCTCCGACAAAGGTATCCTTGAAATCGCGCTCGGAGAGATTTTCGTACGGAAGTACTGCCAGTTTACCCTGCTGTCTCAATATCAGATCCTGTGAAGCAAGGATGAGATCAGGCCCCCTGCCGCTCGCGAGAGCATCCACCAGATCAGACTCTATGGACTCAGAACGCTTCTCCACATATGAGAGCTTGAGCCCAGACCCCTGGAGCCCTGCGGAATTCATGAGCAAGGATTCCATCTTCTCCTGCGGCACAGTACCCCAGAGCGTCATAGGAGGAAGATTTTGAGCAGAATTCCCGCCTCGATAAGTAGCGAAGGCGGCTACGCCACCAACGATACCGAGGAGACAGAGGATGAGAACTACGATCTGGAAAGAGGTAAGAGATTTCATGATTTTTGAAATACGAGCGCGTAATGATGATCCCCGGCGCGAGACTCTGTGCGGAAGGTGAAGCCGTTCCCCTCAAAGAGCGCGCGGGCGGCAGCTTTACCAAAGAGATGTCCTTTCTGGGGGCCCAAGCCCCCGCTCTCAGACCAATCGATGACGAGTACTCGGCCCTTAGGGACCAAGATGCGACGGACCTCTCTAAGCGCCTCCTCCTTGTCTTCCATCTGGAAGAGCACGTTTGAGAAGATAGCCGCATCCACACTCTGGTCATTGAGACCGCTCCCGCCCAGCACCTCTGCGTTCGCCCAGACGATATGAATGGAGTGCTTCCCGCGGCGCTCCGCTTCGCGCTTAAGCTTGCCCAAGAGCTCCTTCTGAACGTCGATTGCGTAAATGACTCCGGAATCCCCCACCGCCTCCGCAGCGGCGAGAGCGTAGGCACCGGAGCCGGCGCCCACGTCCGCCACCTTCATTCCCGAGGAGAGTCCGAGCGGAGAGAGCGTCATCCGCGGATCAAGAAACGCCATGAGGTAAGTATACCGTGTACCGAAGACGCGCTGGGAAAAGTTTTCAACAAAGGCCTACAAGCAGACCAACGAAGCGAGACTATCCCCCTCGCGGAGCTTCATCACCCGCACACCCTGAGTGGAGCGGCCGAGACGCGGAATCTCTTTTATATCCACCCTGATCACCTGGCTCTGTTTGGAAATGGAGATGAGCTCTGATTCTTCATCGAAAATGACTGCGCCCGTCATGATATCCCCTGTCTTTGCAGTGACGTTGGCCGTCTTGATACCAGAGCCGCCACGACCCTGGATCTTGTACTCGGAGAGCGGCGTGCGCTTGCCGTAGCCATTGGCGGACATGACGAGGAGCGAAGGTTCCTTGTATTCCTTCTTGACCACATCCGCGGCGACGAGTGCATCGCCCTTACCAAGCTTGATAGCGCGCACGCCCTGCGCATTCCTGCCCATCTCGCGGATGTCCGCCTCCTTGAAGCGGATGGATTGGCCCTTACGCGTGCCCAGGATCACCGAGTCGCCCTTCCCCACGAGGAATGCAGAGACGAGCACATCGCCCGGCTCGAGCTTAATGGCGATGATGCCGCTACGGCGGACATCGAAGAAGCCCTTGACCGCCGTCTTCTTGCCAGTGCCATCACGCGTGACCATCATGAGCGAGAGATCGTCCCCTGCAGCTTTCTTGACCTCCTTAGTCATCGGAAGCACCGAGGTGATCTTCTCATCTGCCGAGAGCGGCAGGAAGTTCATGATGGATTTGCCGCGGGTAGCCCTGCGTCCTTCCGGTATCTCGTACATCTTGATCTGATACGCCTTGCCCTTGTCCGAGAAGAACAGGAGATCGCTGTGGGTATTGGTGGTAATGAACTGAGTGATGAAATCCTCTTCCTTGGTATCGAGATCCACCACGCCCACGCCGCCGCGGCGCTGCTTCTTGTACTCCTCCGGATTAGTACGCTTCACGTAGCCGCCTGCGGTATACACCAGCACGCTGTCCTCGTCCGCGACAAGGTCTTCTGCAGAGAACGCCTTGGCTCCGCCTGCCACGATGCGAGTACGGCGCTCGTCCCCATATTTCTCTGCGATCTCAGCGAGCTCTTTCTTGATGAGGGCCAGGATCTTCTTGGGGTGTGCTAAGAGATCCTCAAGATATGCGATGAGTGCCTGTACCTCTTTGAGCTCATCCTCGATCTTCTTGCGCTCGAGGCCAGCGAGCTTCTGCAAGCGCATTTCCAAGATGGCCGTGGCCTGGAGTGTAGAGAACTTAAACTCCTTCATCAGGTTCGCATGCGCGGTCGGGGTGTCCTTGGAAGCACGGATGAGCTTGATGACCGCGTCGATATGGTCGAGCGCCTTCTTGAGTCCGAGGAGGATGTGCTCACGCGCTTCAGCCTGCTTAAGGTCGAATGCGGAGCGTCGGCGTACCACCTCACCGCGATGGACGATGAATTCGTCGAGGACTGCCTTGAGCGAGAGCGTCTGAGGGACGCCGCCGACCAGCGCCACCATGTTGTAATGAAAAGTCTCTTCGAGCTGAGTGTGCTTGTAGAGGAAATTGAGGACGCGCTGCGGCTCAACGCCCGTCTTTAAGTCGATGACGATGCGCGTATCGCGCGTAGAGAGATCGTTGATGGCGCGGATACCCTCGAGCTTCTTCTCACGCACCAGGTCGGCAATGGAGATGATAAGCTCGGACTTGTTCACGCGGAACGGGATCGAGGTGATGATTATCTGGAACTGCCCACCCTTGTTCTCAGTAATCTCGGCCTCGCCGCGCACCACCACTCCTCCCTTGCCGTTCGCATAGGCGTGACGGATGTCATCCTTGTTGTAGGCGATGCCTGCCGTCGGAAAATCCGGCCCCTTCACGAACTGAAGGAGGTCTTCAGTAGTAGCCTCCGGATTCTCAATGAGATAGACGGTGGCATCCACTACTTCGCGCAGATTGTGCGGCGGGATGTTGGAGGCCATACCCACGGCGATGCCGAGGGTTCCATTGAGAAGCAGATTCGGTACGGCTGCCGGGAAGACTACCGGCTCCTTACGAGTACTGTCGTAGTTGAGGCGGAATTCCACTGTCTCTTTCTCAAGATCGCGGATGAGCTCTGCCGAGAGCTTGGCCATCTTGGCCTCGGTATAACGCATGGCGGCCGGAGCGTCGCCGTCTACCGAACCGAAGTTACCCTGGCCGAAGACGAGCGGGTAGCGATAGCTGAAATCCTGCGCCATCTTGGCCATAGCGTCATAGATGGAGGCGTCGCCATGCGGATGGAATTTTCCCATCACGTCACCCACAACCGCTGCGGATTTACGGAACTTGGCAGAGGTGGTGAGTCCCATCTCATGCATAGTGAAGAGGATGCGGCGATGCACCGGCTTCAGTCCATCGCGCGCATCCGGGAGGGCGCGCTGAGTGATGACCGACATGGCGTAATCGAGGTACGACTCCCGCATCTCGGTAGTGATGTTGCGAGGCAGAATGCCGCGCTCCTCAAGCTGTTCCTCCTTCTTTTCCGCCATAATTAGTTAGTATTCTAGCATGAAAGTCTTTGGAAAGACAGTACAAAATGCCCTAAAAACCCCTTAGCGCAGGCCGTTTTCAGCACTACTGGAGGACGGAGCGTAATCGATTGAGCCGACTGAACCCACCGACTCTTTGAAGCTACTCCAGGCTTCACGTAACCCACCGAAGAGAGTACCAAAAGGGGTGTCAGTCTCGACACTCGTCTGGTTCTCAGTTACCGGCGATACCGTAGTTCCCGCGAGCCTTGCAGCGAGGAACGTCGCCCAGATGAGGCCGATGAAGAGAGTGACACCGAAAGCGATGCCGAGCGCCCATTGCTTACGCTCTCTCACCGACTTCTCTCTCAAGCGCTCTATAAAATCGAGTACGCTCACAATTCAATGATTAAAACTATTCCGAGACACTGGCGAGCACCACCACATCCCCTTCTTTCCCTTCCAAGTCTTTCTTCTTCAGCGTGAGCTTGTCCGCAGGCTCTGTCTTCTCCGCGCCGATCTCCTTGAGGAAGGTCTTAAGCGATGCCTCTGCGGAAGCTCCTTTGCCGTAGTGCATCGGAATGATGAGGCGCGGCTCAAGAGAGACTGCGAATTTGGCTGCCTCCACCGAGGTAAGTACGTCATCTCCGCCAATGGGCACGAAGAGAATGTCGATATCCCCAAGTGCGCTTTTGGTCTCGGCCGCTACATCTTTGCTACCGAGCGCACCCAAAAAGCAGAGGTTCATACCCTCGAGAGAGACTGTATATATAGTGTTGTACTTCTTGCTACCACCCGCCTGAGAGAGGAAGCCTTTTATAAAGACATCCTTCACCTCATATTCGCCAGGACCCGTGATAGCAAACGGCTCGCGCTCACCAAAGGAGACCTGCTCCACACCATTCATGTCCTCATCGTTCGCACAGGTGATGAGGGCGATATCCGCACCAAAGCGCGAAGCCTTCAGCTTGGAGTCCTTGGAGATAGGATTAGTGGCAAGGGTGAGATTGCCGAACTGGATCTTGAAAAATTCGTGTCCGAAGTAGGTGATGACCATGCGAGGAGTATAGCAGAATGCCCGAAACGAAGGAAAAACTTGACTACATCTATATATCATTGGACGGTATTTACTTTTTTTAAAAGAATGG
Source organism: Candidatus Parcubacteria bacterium (assembly GCA_021414235.1). NCBI lineage: Bacteria > Candidatus Parcubacteria > Candidatus Parcubacteria bacterium. Next base: position 246,944 of record JAIOOV010000004.1, on the reverse strand, counting down.
TACGCTCTCCGATAACCATCCACCTGGAGATTTCTAGGACGAGGATGGGATGCACATCGACAGAGAGGTAACATGGGTACCAAGTTTCTCTCGCTCTTCGCGGCCGGCCTGCTGCTGGCCGCGAGTGCTCCGAGCGTCGCCGCACCTTTCCCGGACAACCCAGCGACCAAGCCCAGCTTGGCTTCCGGGGTGGATCCCAAAGACGGCGGCCAGATCGGCCTGCACACCAAGATCGACAGCATGACCGGCCTCACCGGCGACGGGCGGGGGTCCGTCCATCCGACCGCGGAGGTGACCTTCGTCGAGCTGAACTCCCCCTTCTCGTCGCTCGACATCGGCGCCATCATCAGCCTCAAGCGGCTGACGACCGCGACCGACCAGGCGCTCATGACCTCGATCAACCACGGCGTCGGCACGACGGGCACCACCCGTGCGCCGGCCGTCGACCACTACACCTTCGCCGAGCCCACGTCGACCATGATCAAGGAGCGCGGCACCATCCGCGCCCCCTCGGTCGGCACCGCCGCGATGCCGATGGCGGCCTGATCGGCGTGGGCGGCGGAAGAACTCCTTAAGGGAGACCTTCAAAACTTCCGCCGCCCGGCGATTCCTAGCAGTCCATGCCCCGCAGGGGAACTTGTGCTGCTATAGCTTGTGGACGAAGGAGGGGACCCCATGTCTCCATCCTGAGTCCGCCAGGACGTGGCTCGCGGCAGTCGGATAGGCCTTCGGGTCCTCAGGCTGCTGCGGCCACCTCTTGGCCCTCTTTGTTCTTCGTTCATTCTGTTTGCCCGCTCCGACCATTTTGGCCGGGGTTTTTGTTTTTAAAGCCTGGAGGAGAAATGGTATTTGCATTATTTCCCCTTTAACCACAGAATCCTGGCAGGGTCCGTTCTCTGCCATCCCGCTTTCCATCGTCAGGTCTTGCCCCGCCGCCACGGGTGCACAAGGCTATCCCTCCCCTCGATCATGCCGGTCGAGCGGATGACGGTAATGGCAGGCACGCAGAGAGCGGACCCGCTCTTTCTAAAAAGATACTGTAGCCGAGTTTCAGCGACCCCAAGGGACCCCGCGATGCCGTAGTGCACCGGGGTCTTTCACTTTTTTTAGTGTGGATAGAAAATACTTCCATACTTGCAGAGTTTTACACTGGTGCTAGGCTTATAGACGATCCACGTTCTTTGTCCTTCGGGACGCCACGGAGACCCTGCGCAACAGACTCCGTCGAAAGGACGTGCTGGTCACCCAGAAACCAAGGGAGTGTCTCATGCCCCGTCTCCACTCGGCCCACACCGGGCCGCCGTCGTCGCACAACCAGATGCCCGGCCTCGTGCTTCAGGCCTCGGACATGTCGACCACCACCGGCGCCAAGAACGATCGGCGCGCCCGCTCCCGTCATCCGATCAGCGTCGGCGCCACCCGTGCCAGTCAGGGCATCACCCTGAACCATCTGGCGACCGGCGCCGCGCGCTAAGCGCAACGACCAAGCTGGATCCCCGCCGCGAGGGCGGCGGGGATCTCCCTACTCTTTCAGACTCACCTTCACGAGTCCGAAAGGGTATTTTTAATTCCAGAGAATTAACTTGACATTGATTTTTACAAATAGTGAGATTACAAAGGAGGTAACTTTTAGGGAGGTTCGATGCACGCTCTCAAGAAGATGAACTAGCCTTGGAGGCTGAGCATCAGCAGATGGCAATCAGCCCCATCCGTCCCGACGCGCAAAACCTTTTGGAATATTCCAAGGGTGGAGCGCGTCGGGACTGATCTTTTTTGTCGCCCTTCACAAAACCCCCAAAATACGTATACTCCCCGTATTCCATTACTAGCCGCTGTGGAAGTAAACCTGAGGGCTCCCGACACGACCGACGCCCTCGGCCTCCACTTCAGGAAAACCTATATGGATAATGAAATGAACGGCAAGAATGCCGAACTCGAAGCAGAGGAGAGCGGGGTGAAGGTCAGGAAAGCAGGTCCGATGGACAAGATCTTGGAGGAGACTGCTACTCCCCCTTCCGTCGGCGACATCGTAGAGGGTCCCGTCATCGCGATTGAAAAGTCTGCGGTGTATATCGACTTGCCCCCCTTCGGCACCGGTATCATCTACGGCCGCGAATATTTGAACGCACGTGACATCCTCCGCCGCGTGAACATCGGTGACAACATCGCCGCCAAGGTGGTGGATGCTGGCAACGAAGACGGCTACATCGAGCTCTCCCTCAAGGAAGCCCGTCAGGCCCTCATCTGGAGCGAAGCGGAAGACATCATCAAGGAAAAGCGTCTCCTTGAACTCAAGGTGGTAGACGCCAACAAGGGCGGACTCATCCTCGAGTGGCAGGGCATCCAGGGCTTCCTCCCTGCTTCCCAGCTCAAGAGCGAGCACTATCCCCGTGTTGAGGACGGCGACAAGGACAAGATCTATGATGAGTTGAAGAAACTTGTCGGTACTTCCCTCTCTGTCACCATCATCGGCTCCACTCCTAAGGAAGGTAAGCTCATCTTCTCCGAGAAGAGCCCGTCTCAAAAGGAGAAGCAGGAGATCATCAGTAAGTATGAAGTCGGCGACACCGTAGAGGGTACCGTCACTGGCACCGTAGACTTCGGCGTGTTCGTGAAGCTCGAGGAAGGCCTCGAGGGACTCGTGCACATCTCTGAGATCGACTGGGGCCTCGTAGAAGACCCTCGCGCGCACTTCAAGGTGGGCGACAAGGTCAAAGTGAAGGTCATCGACGTTAAGGACAGCAAGATCTCCCTCTCGGTGAAGGCGCTCAAAGCCAACCCGTGGAAGGAAGCCGGCGAGAAGTACAAGAAGGATGACACCGTAGAAGGCGTCATCATTAAGTACAACAAGCACGGTGCACTCGCCTCGATTGAGGAAGGTGTTGCAGGTCTCGTGCATGTCTCGGAGTTTGGAAGTGATGAGAAACTCAAGAGCTCTCTCGAACTCGGCAAGAACTACTCCTTCAAGATCACCTTCTTCGAACCCAAGGAACAGAAGATGACGCTGTCGTTCGTGGCGAAGAAATAAAGATTCCTAATGTAACAAACAAAAAGCCCCGCCTACCGGCGGGGCTTTTTGTTTACTGATTAAACTTCCCCGTCGCCAGCTCCCTTCCTTCAGATATAAAAGTCTCCACCGCGTCCCCTACGGTCTTTGCGACTTTCGTAAGCTCATCGTTCTCCTTCTTGGAGAACTTTCCCAGTATGAAATCGACTACCTCCTGCTCACCATGAGGTTTCTTGAGCTTGCCGCCTGCAGTCGCAGGAGAAACTCCGATGCGAATGCGCAGAAAATCTTTGCTCTTCAGAGCTTTAATGACGGAATCTAGCCCATTGTGCCCGCCTGCGCTGCGGCCATAGGAGAGTTTGATACGGCCGAAGGGTAGATCGAGTTCGTCGTAGATGACCACGAGACGCTCCAGATCCTTTGGAGTCTTTATGTAGGGCTTCACGGAGCGGCCAGAGTTGTTCATGAACTCTCCTGGCGTGAGTAGTGTCACTTTCTTCTCCGCAATCTCGCCAGAGCGCTCCATTCCTTTCGCTTTAGTACTCTCTTTCCCTTCTTTGAATTTGAAACGTTCCGCAATCGCCGCACACATCATCTGTCCCGCGTTGTGCCGCGTGTTTTCATATTCTCTTCCAGGATTCCCGAGACCGACTATCAGATACGACATGGGGATAGTGTAGCAGAACACAAAGAAAAGCTCTCGCGCCTTGTAGACCATACACCGGCGTATTACAATTCTCCCACGTATGGAAACGAAACAGCCTTCGCTCCTTCAAGAAATGGCTCGTTTCGCTTTCCTGACTCTCGCGATCATCGTCCCCATCCGTCTCTTCGTCGCTGAACCCTTCATCGTCTCGGGTGCATCCATGGAGCCAACCTTCGATACCGGCGAATATCTGGTGGTAGACCGCCTCAGCTATCATTTCTCCGAGCCTGAGCGCGGCGACGTGATCATCTTCCGCTACCCCAAGGACCCTTCTAAGTATTTCATCAAGCGCATCGTGGGACTCCCTGGAGAGACCGTAGAGATCAGCCAAGGCGAAGTGACCATAAAGAACAGCGTGTATCCCAAAGGCTTCGCCCTCGACCAGTCCTACATCCGCTTCCCCCGCGAGGATGATGGGGAGATGACTTTGGGAGCAGAGGAATACTTCGTCATGGGTGACAATCGCGCCGCGAGCTCCGACTCACGTGCCTGGGGAGCGCTTCCGCGCGACAACATCATCGGACGCGCTTTCATACGCCTCTTCCCGCTTCCCAAGGCTGATCTCTTCCCAGGAGTGATCGAGACCAAGTGACCATGCCCAAAGCCTCTCCAGAGAATCTCCGTCGTTACGAAAAAGCCCGCGAAATCGCCCGTTACTACGGTTTCTCTCCGCTCTCCTCTCTTCTTGAAGGAGAGCTTAAGGGTAAGAAGCTTCATCTCGGCAAAGATGGCGTCCCTGGAGAAGCCAAGCGACAGAACATCCTGGAAGCCTACGTGAAGCACAACCTCGGCACCCTTCCCCAGCCCCTTCTCCTGTATCACAGCGAACCGCTCCCCAAGCAGCTCCCTCGGGAGAATTACGGGGGCAAGGAGGGCGTCTTCTTCTCTCTTGAGATCATCGGATCAAGCAAGAGTATCGCCGAAGCTATCCTCTTCAAGACCACCAGCATCATCCTGGAAGAACTCGGCTTCGAGAAGCTCTACGTGGAATTGAACAGCCTCGGGGATCGCGAATCCATCGCCCGCTTCTCCCGCGAATTCGGCAACTACTGCAACAAGCACCTCGCCGACATCCCCGCAGCCTGCAAAGCGCATCTCAAGAAGAAGGATATCTTCCGCACGCTTGAGTGCGTGAATGCGCACGAGAAGTGCAATATCCTCACGGAAGCAGCGCCGAAGCCCATGGGCTCCCTCTCCGAGACCAGCCGCACGCACTTCAGCGAAGTGCTCGAGTTCCTCGAGAGCATGCGCATGCCCTACGGCATCAACCACTGCCTGGTAGGCGGCAAGGATTTCTATACCAAGACCATCTTCGAGATACACACAGAAGAGCCGAATAGCCGCAAGATGAAGGGCAAGCTCCACTCCGCGCTCCTCGCCAAGGGCGGCCGCTATGACGACCTCGGCAAGAAATTCGGCTCCAAGAAGGATATCTATGCAGTGGGCATCTCGCTCTCCTTGGGAGGCCTCGGACTTGCGGAGCCGAAGAAGGACACGCAGCAGCTAAAGCCTCCTGCCGCCTATCTCATCCAGCTCGGCTTCGACGCCAAGCTCCAGAGCCTCGCCGCAATCGAGGTGCTCCGCCAAGCAAAGATTCCGGTCCTCCAGGCGCTCCCCAAGGACCGCATGTCCGCGCAGATCATGGTGGCTGAGAAGATGGCTATCCCCTATACCATCATCATCGGTCAGAAAGAAGCCCTGGAAGGCAGCGCCATCGTGCGCCATATGAAGACCCGCTCCCAGGAAACCATCCCCCTTTTACAGCTCCCCGCCTATCTCCGTCAGGGTCGCCGCTAGAGCCCCCGCGTTGCAGAGAAGGGGTGGAATATGGTAGGCTCCTCGCTATGATAAACGTCGAAGTAGTGCGCAATAGCAACGAGAACAGCCAGAGCATCATCCGCCGCTTCACCAAGCGCGTGCAGGGTGCTGGCATCCTCCCTCGTGTCCGTAGCATCCGCTACAGCGCGCGTCCGCTCACCAAGTTCATCCGCAAGAAGCGCACACTCAAGTCTCTCACCCGCAAGGCTAAGTACGAGAAGCTCGCCAAGCTCGGCAAGCTCCCTCCTGAGCCGGTACGCGGTCGCAAGCGCTAAACCGCCTGATGCGCGACAACGTCACTCTCGCTCGCAGCACTAAGGAAGCCGTACCCCGGCTTCCTTTTGCGTCTCTCAAAGAGGCAGTGCTCGGAAAGAGCTATCGCCTCTCCATCGCTTTCGTAAGCCCAGCTCGATCGCGCGCGCTCAACCGCATCTACCGCAGCAAAGACAAGCCGACCAACATCCTCTCCTTCTCTCTTTCGAAGAACGAAGGAGAACTGATCATCTGCCTCGCGAAAATCAAAAAGGAAACGAAGCTTTTCTCACGCACCTTTCCGAATCTTCTCGCCTTTCTTCTTATCCACGGACTTTTTCATTTGAAAGGACACGACCACGGTAGTACAATGGAGCGCAACGAGCAGCGGGTGCGTACACGCTTTAAGATCTAAAGACCGGATCCGATACCCGCGCGTTGCTTCAGCACAATGGCACGCGATATCCGAACCGGCATCGACATTGGCTCACACAACATAAAAGTGGTGGTGTGTGAGCGCACGAACGACAAAGACCTGCCCAAGATCCTCGCCACCGCCTGTGTCGAGTCCAAAGGCCTCCGCCACGGCTACATCGTAAGCGACGCCGAAGTGGCTGAGAGCGTACGACTAGCAGTAGCCGAAGCCGAGAAGCAGGCGCAGATTAAGATCAAAGAGGCCTTCCTCGCCGTGGGCGGAGTAGGCCTCGAATCGATTATAAGCTCGGGGAGCGCCGTGGTCTCCCGCGGGGATGCAGAGATCTCTGACCTCGACGTGGACAAGGCGCACGAAGCCGCGCGCCTGGCCATCCCCCAGAATGCCATCATCAATCGCCGCATCCTCCACCCCATCCCGCTCCACTACAAGACGGATGGACGCGACGTGCTCGGCAATCGTCCAGTAGGCCTCAAGGCCATGAAGGTGGAAGTGCGCATGCTCTTCGTCACCTATCTCGACAAGCATCTCCAGGACCTCATCCAGGCAGTAGAGAACGCGGGCGTCGAAGTAGTGGACGCGATGGCTGCACCCATCGCTGCTTCCCTCGTCTCACTCACCAAGACTCAGAAGATGGCCGGCTGCGTCCTTGCTAACATCGGCGCCGAGACCGTCTCCATCGTGGTCTACGAGAACGGAGCACCAGTTTCCCTCGAGGTCTTCCCCATCGGCTCTACTGATATCACCAACGACATCGCCCTGGGCCTCAAGGTTTCCCTCGAAGAGGCCGAGCGCATCAAACTCGGCGCCATCACCAATACTAATTTTTCCAAGAAACGTTTGGACGAGATCGTGGTGGCGCGTCTCTCCGATATTTTCGACCTCATCGAAGCCCATTTGAAAAAACTCGGCCGGAGCGGACTCCTCCCTGCTGGCATCATCATCACCGGCGGCGGCTCTGGTCTCTCGAGCATCGAGGACCTCGCCAAGGCTGCGCTCAAGCTCCCCTCCAAGGTAGCCCTCCTCACCGTCCCCCAGGGTGGCAAGCAGCAAGTGAAGGACGCTACCTGGTCGGTGGCCTACGGACTCTGCATCTGGGGCTTCAGCGGCGATTCCTCCCGCCCGCGCGAGAATGTGAACTTCGGCTCCATGGGCAAGCGCTTCTGGAAGTCCCTCGGCGAAGGCCTCAAGCCGTTCCTCCCCTAGAAGCCCGTAATTTACGTATTTCCTTGCAAACTCCCCGCAACCACAGGTCGCGGGGAGTTTTGCGCCCGTTACGACACACAAGGACCTTTTTTCAAAGTAGCGCTTTAAGACCCCTTTGGTATCATTCTTCGTATACAGGCCTCCCTACACATTTAATATTCTTATGCCCAAAATCACTCCGGAAATCGAAACGTCAGCGCGCATCAAGGTCGTCGGCTGCGGCGGCTCCGGCAAGAACACGGTCAATCACATGATCAGCTCCAACGTGAAGGGAGTCGATTTCATCGTAGTGAACACCGACGCGCAGGACCTTCACAACTCTCTCGCCAAGAGGAAGATCCACATCGGCAAGAATCTCACCCGCGGCCTCGGCACCGGCATGAACCCGGAACTCGGCAAGCGCTCTGCGGAAGAGACCAAGGAAGAGATCCAGGAAGCCCTCAAAGGTGCTGACATGGTCTTCATCACTGGTGGTATGGGTGGCGGTACCGGCACTGGTGCTTCTCCTGTCGTCGCGCGTACCGCAAAGGAATTAGGTGCACTCACCATCGCGGTCGTCACCAAGCCTTTCGGTTTCGAAGGCGCCCAGCGCGCACGTCTCGCCGAGCAGGGACTCGAAGAGCTCCGCAAGGAAGTGGATGCCATCATCGTGATCCCGAACGACCGCCTCCTCACTGTGGCCAACAAAGGCACCACCACTAAGGCAGCCTTCGCCATGTGCAACGAAGTGCTGCGGCAGGCAGTGGAGGGTATCGCCGACCTCATCGTCACCCCAGGCGAAATCAACGCCGACTTCGCCGACATCCGCACCGTCATGGAGAACGGCGGCTCCGCCCTCATCGGCATCGGCGTGGCTGACGGCGACAAGCGCGCAGAAGACGCTGCCAAGGCAGCCATCAACTCCCCTCTCCTCGACATCTCCGTCAACGGCGCACGCGGCATCCTCATCGCCATCGCCTCTGGCGACGACCTCGGCATCTTGGAGATCAACGAGATCGTCAAGATCGTCACCGAATCCGTGGACCCCAATGCCAAGATCAAGTTCGGTACCATTTTGGACAAGCAGCTCAAGAAGAACCAAATCAAGGTCACGGTCATCGCCTCAGGCTTCCCCGAAGCTTCTCCCCGCGCCAGCGATTCCATGTTCAATCTGAAGCGCCCTAATCCGGCGGTCATGGAGGCCCAGAACGCTCCTGAGCCGAAGAAGCCAAGCATCTTCAACTCCCTCCCTGAGAAGCCCATGCAGCCGGAGAACAAGGACACCAAGCCAGTCTCTCCCGAGGACGACGATGACTGGAATGCGGTCCCGGCTTTCCTTCGAAGAAGTAAGATCAAGTAGCAGACGAAACCCGGGGGTCCACCCGGGTTTCTTCGTTACTCCTCTCTGCTATACTATTCCCTACCTTATATGATGTATGACTTGGCGATAATCGGCGGAGGACCAGGCGGCGTCGCTGCAGGCGTGTACGCTTCCCGCAAGCGCCTCAAGACCCTCTTCATCACCGAGAGCTTCGGCGGACAGAGCATCGTGTCTGCGGGCATCGAGAACTGGATCGGTACGGTAAATATCTCCGGAGAGGATCTCGCCAAGAGCCTAGAGGCGCACCTGCGCGCCTATGCGGGAGACATGGTGGACATAAAGACAGGGCTCCGTGTGGCCTCTGTAGAGAAGAAGGGTGAGACTTTCCTCATTACCGACAGCAAGGGCGGATCCTATGAAGCCAAGGCCGTCCTAGTGACCACAGGGAGCACCCGAAGGAGACTAGAGATCCCAGGAGCGGATCAGTTCGAGCATAAGGGAGTGACCTACTGTGCCTCCTGCGATGGCCCACTCTTCGCCGATATGGACACCGTTGTCATTGGCGGAGGTAATGCCGCTTTCGAGACCGCAGCGCAACTTCTCGCCTATACCAAAAGCGTCACCCTCCTCAACAGGAGCGCCGAGTTCCGGGCAGACCCGGTCACCGTAAAGAAGGTGTTGGAGAATCCCAAGATGCACGCAGTCCTGAACGCCGAGCCTCTCTCCATCCAGGGAGAAAATTTCATCAGCGGTCTTACGTACAAAGACAGAGAGAGCGGCGAGAACAAGGAACTCGCGGTGCAAGGCGTATTCGTAGAGATCGGCCTCCTCCCCTCCACTGATTTTATGAAAGACGTAGTGGCCAAGAACCCGATCGGGCAGATCATAGTGGACCCGCGCACGCAGCGCGCCTCAGTCCCCGGCATATGGGCAGCAGGCGATTGCACCGATGGCCTCTACCACCAGAACAACATCGCCGCGGGTGACGCAGTGAAGGCGCTTGAGGACATCTACCTCTACCTTCACGCGTAGCTCCTATTTCTTCTCGTCCGCAGCCCTCCAGAGATACCAGCAGGCCGTAGTCGCATGCGGCCGCCATGCAGAAGCAAGCTTCTCCATCTTCTTAGCTTCCGGCATTGTGCGCAGCTTGTAGACGATCTGGAAACCCTTCTTTATCCCAAGGTCTCCTACCGGAAGCACGTCAGGGCGGTTCAGCGTGAACATGAGGAACATATGCACGGTCCATACGCCGACACCCTTCACCTGGACAAGATGCGCCACAATCTCTTCATTGGTCATACGTGAGAGTTTCTTATGCTCTATGGTTCCATCTGCGAATTTTGCAGCGAGGTCGAGGATGTATGAGGCTTTCTGATTGGAGAGCCCTACAGAGCGCAGTTTCTCAAAAGGCACCTTACTCACCTCTTCTGGAGTCGGAAATTTCTTACTTGTGAAAAGCGTCCGGAAGCGACCATAGATGGTAGCTGCAGCCTTCCCTGAGAGCTGCTGATAGACGATGGAGCGTACCAGAGCCTCGAATACGTTCGTACCGCGCTTCAATTCTGGCGGCCCATGCTTCTTGATGAGCGGGCCGAAATATTTATCTTTTTTGAGAACCTCAACGGAGGCGGAGATGGGATCTTTTTTCATAAAAACCGCGACTTACAACTAGTAATTGAATACTTGGTGCAAGGCGCCTTCAAGATGACGGACGGTGTCGATCGACGAAGTAAGCTCCTGAGGTCGGCCCTGCTCACGCTCTTTCTGACGCATGACTTCTTCGAGCAACGCAAGTGCGCGCCCATACGCTTCCGCTATCTCCGGCTTATTAGTCTTGGCGGCATATTCGCCAAAAACCTTGAGCTGAAGCCTCATCTCATACAGCAGAGTGTATTGGACGGGGTGAGAAGCAAAACGTACCCTTTGTTCTTCCCAAAGCTGGGCAAGCCCGAGAGTGGCCTTGCCATCAAGGCCAGCGACTACACGCGGCACCCCTTTGAGTTCGCCACGAAAATCACCGAGCGCAAAATATTTTATTTTCGGGAGGACACCTTTATCTATCTCCGATTTCACGCGCATAATCTTCTTCTCAAGACCCCCTCCGAAAGCCACATCGATGGCGAGGCCAAGATGGGACCTCCATCCTGTCTTTTGCTTGAACTCAGCCACGAGATCAACACCATTAAAGAGATCGTCGTATTCTGCCGTCTTGACCGCGGTCGCTTCTGTGCCAAGCCATCCATGAGAGCGAATGCCTTCACACACAAGGAACTCGAGAGCGGAAGCGAGTTCCAAGGTTTTACGGTATTCATGGAGGGCCTGTTCGTCTAACTCTTGCGCTTGCTGCGCCTCTATCTGCCTTTTTACGTCCCCAACGTGTTTTTGATCGACATCTACCCCAGAACCATAGAGATCCCGGAAGCCCTCAGGATCAATCGCAGCCTTTTTGGACAAAACAGCTTCTCGGGCGATGGCGGAGCCCAAAGAGAGCCTCTTTTCTTGATTTTGCCCCCTCCTATTACTGTCTATCCTCCGTATGAAATTATCCTCCATCGACATGAGTCAATTCTGGCTCGTACAAGGATAAAGCACAAGGACCGCGTCCTGTACGCTATATTTTCGCCCCCAGGAAAACTAGAATGCTTTTATTGTGGGCGGTAGAGGATTCGAACCTCTGACCCCAATCACGTCAAGATTGTGCTCTACCAACTGAGCTAACCGCCCTTCGAACTTCCAAAAACTAACAAGAATCCGAGCTGAATACAAGCTAGCGTACGGCCTTCTCCGCCGCCTCTATCTCCTCATATATCCCATCGATAAAGTCATACCCTCTGGCCTCTTCCAGAGTGACCCAAGCATATTCATCCGCCTCATCTCTCTGGAGGACCACTTCTCCAGAGGCATAGTCTGCCATCATAGAGAGGACGAGGAGCGGGTTCTCGAAGTCGAGTGTAATGAGATCGGTGACATAGCGAACATTCGCTATCTCAAGCCCCACCTCTTCCCTCACCTCTCTGCGCACTGTCTTTTCGAGAACGGCGTACCAGGCATTCTTCGTATCCTTGGGAAGATCCGCGTAATCGCTCATCTCCAGCTTCCCTCCGGGGACCGTCCAGACGCCCGGAAAGCGCTTCTTGGTCAAACAACGCTTGGTGATGAGGTATTTCCCATCCTTACGGATGATGGCGGTCACCGCCACTTCGTAGAGGTTAGGCTTTTCCATGACTTCAGCCTAGCACATCTTAATGTGACCTTACCGGGATTTGAACCCGGGTTTCATCCGTGAAAGGGATGCGTCCTAGACCAGGCTAGACGATAAGGCCGATAAAAAACCTGCCTGCAGAGGCAGGCGCCCGCACTATACCATTTTTTGAAAAAACGGCAAAAAAGTGGTAGGGTGCGACGGTACCAGGAGGAGTGGCAGAGTGGCCGAATGCACCGGTTTCGAAAACCGGCATACCGCAAGGTATCGTGAGTTCGAATCTCACCTCCTCCGCAAATTTTCCGCATGACCCCTTACCAGAAACTGCTCGCACTTCTGTTCACCGCCGCCTGGATCTGGGCAGCCATCGAGCCTCTCTCCCGCTACGGCTGGCTTCTAGAGAATGTACTAGTGCTCCTTGCCATCCCCCTCGTTCTCCTCTTCGGACGTCACTTCAGGCTCTCCAGCGCTTCCTACACCCTCATCACCCTCTTCCTCATTCTCCACGTTCTTGGCTCTCACTATACCTACTCAGAAGTGCCCTTCGGCGAAACCATCGGAAAATGGTTCGGGACAGAGCGTAACACCTTCGACCGACTAGTCCACTTCAGCTTCGGACTTCTCCTCGTCTTCCCTCTCCGTGAAGCGCTCCATCGTCTCCAAGCCAAGGGCCTGTTCTGGAACTATTGGCTCCCCCTCTGTTTGGTATTCTCCTTCTCGGCTATTTACGAAGTACTGGAGTGGCTCGCCGTACTCACGGTCAATCCAGAGGTGAGCGTGGATTTCGTCGGAGCCCAAGGCGATGTCTGGGACCCGCAGAAAGACATGTTCCTCGCGGGCATAGGCGCCTTCATCACGCTTACCGTAGTCCTCGCCTGGAACATCTTCTTGAGTCCAGCACGTAGAGCAGAGCTCCAAAGTAAGATACAGGGAATTTTTACGTCTTAAATAATGTTATGAATTCTACCCGCGCTATAAGCCTCGCCATATTATTCGCAGCTGCCGTGCTCCTGCCTGGAAGCGCTTCTGCGCAAGGCGAGCGAGCCTGCACCATGCAGTACGACCCAGTATGCGGCGCTAAGCAGGTGCAATGCATCACCACCCCCTGCTATCCGCAGTACCAGACCTACGGCAACTCCTGCATGATGGGGAGCGACGGCGCAACCCTCATCCATCGCGGCGAGTGCACTCCGGAGGAGAGCGGTCCAGTAAAGACTCCTCCTGCTCCAGCCACCTTCACTCCCCCGGAGAGCTGCCGCACCTGGTACGACGGTTGCAATAGCTGTGCGCGTATGAGCAACGGAGCGGCCGCCTGCACCAAGCGCTACTGTGAGAAGCCTCAGCAAGGTTACTGCACCACTTTCGACAAGGGCAAACCCGGGAGTTCCACCCAAGACGTTCCCTCCACTACTTCTTCCACCACTCCTATAGAAGACCAGGAGGACTTCAAACCCTTCAGCTTCATCAAGCGTTTCTGGATACATGTCCTCTCCTGGATGCGGGTTTAGGTAGACTTTGACAAGACACAAAAGGGAGGAGTAAACTCGTTTTCGCGAGTGGCGGTTGAGGGGAGGATTCTGAAAAGGGCCGGGCCATCCGAACACAAAGGGAAACGTCCCGTGGCATGCCTACGCTACCCTGACGGCTTAGATCATCCCATCCCGGGTGCATCGATGTTAGGGTCGATACGGAGTAACTCTCGGAATCCCACCTGATAGGATCGAGGCCTGCTCTGGCCAATTCTTTTCCTCTTCCGCTACTCGCAACCCGCTCTGCCCCAAGCAGAGCGCTTTCTTTTTGACAACTCCCTTTTAGAAAGGTATACCTCGAATATATGAAGGTGCTAGCTATTGAGACCTCCTGCGACGAGACCGCCATCGCCATCGTCGGTTTCAAAGGCGGCAGCAAGAGTCCCGGTATCTCCATCCTCGGAAACGCCCTGTATTCCCAGGCCTCTCTCCACGCGCACTTAGGCGGCGTCGTACCCATGCTCGCCAAGCGCGAACACGGCAAGAACCTCATCCCCCTCCTCGAATCAGCACTCCGCCAAGCCAAGCTCTGGAAACTCCACGCTAAGGAGAAGCCGCTTGATGCCAAGACGGATAAGAAAGTGAGGGCGATCCTAGAGCGCGAACCAGAACTGCGCGAGGCCTTCATGGCGCTCGTCCCGCGCCTCTCCCGCCCGACCATAGATGCGATTGCTGTCACTCATGGCCCGGGCCTAGAGCCCGCCCTCTGGGTCGGCGTGAACATCGCCAAGGCGCTCGCCCTCATCTGGAACAAGCCCATCATCCCGGTCAATCACATGGAGGGGCATGTCTTCTCCTCCCTTCTCGTAGAACAGAAGCCGAAACAATATCTCCTTTCCAAAGTGAGTTACCCGGCAGTTGCCCTCCTCATTTCCGGAGGCCACACCGAACTCATCCATATCAAGAAGCCAGGAAAATATTCTCTGCTCGGTGCAACGCGCGACGATGCCGCTGGAGAAGCCTTCGACAAAGTGGCACGCATGCTCGGCCTCCCGTATCCCGGCGGACCCGAGATATCCAAGCTCGCAGAAGAAGCCCGCACCAAGAAACTCCCTCGTGCGCTCGAACTGCCGCGTCCTATGCTTACCTCCAAGGATCTGGAATTCTCTTTTGCTGGGCTCAAGACTGCAGTCTTGTACAAATTGAAGGATATGAAGCTCGATGACGCTACCAAGCGCGGCGTCGCCCGAGAGTTTGAAGATGCGGTGACCGAAGTATTGGTCACAAAGACGAAAGCGGCGCTCCTTAAGACCAAGAGCAAGACGCTCATCGCCGGAGGCGGCGTAGCTGCAAACCGCCACATCCGTGCAGGACTTAAGAGCATGACCGAAAGCCTTGGAAATATCTCCTGCTTCCTTCCTGCGCCCTCTCTTACTACTGACAACGCCGTCATGATCGCCGTAGCAGGCTTCCTCAAGCAGCGTGGGACCAAGAAAAAGAACGTCTCCTTCAAGGCCGATGGTAACCTGCGACTATCATCGAACAGTTCAAAAAAATAAAAGCTTAAATTACCACAAAAAGAACCCGCGAGATTGTCCTGCTTGTTATGGCAGTTACTCTCGCGGGCTTGTACGTTCAGCCGATACTACGGCTAGTGCATGATAGTCGCACCATTGGGAAGGGTGGCCTGCACGGTCTGGCCCATTTCCGAGGTTTCGGGACAGACGATACAGCTGACGGCGTAGCATTCGCCGTCGAGCTGGTTCCTCCAGTCCTTCAGGATGGGGTGGAGCTCGGCGCCGAAGTGGCGCTCGAGCAGACCTACGGAAAACCGTGCACTCTGGGGCAGGTCGATACCGCCGGGGTCCTTGATCGGGTGGTGCTTGACCTCGAAGCCGAGATAGCGGCTGCAGAAGTCGCGATACGGACCTTCGTGCTCGAGAAACGCATGGAAGACATCGTCGACCGGCGTCTTCAGCATCACGTAGACCTTGGGAGGCCGTACGGCCGGTACCAGCGACATCCACTGCAGGAAGGCATCGACCAGGTTCTCAGCCTCCTCACGGCTCTTGGCCGTGCCAGCGCTGAGCATGCTGGCAACGACGGGGCCGAAATCGGTACCCCGCCGCATTACGTGGGCCAACTCAGGGCCCGGATTCGTCCTCATCAAAGATCTCCTTCCTCTAAGCTAGCGGGCTCTGCTAGCAATCCAATGATGCATTGGATTTATTGGTTAGTCAAACACAACACCATCAATCCGCCATCATTCTCACGAAGAAGAAGCTGGCCAAGAAGAGCGAAGGACACCTAGAACTGCAAGTTTATTCTTGTTATAGTCACCCTTATGAATCCCGAGGAACGCGAGAAAATACCAAGCTCCGTAGACGAGAAATTCCTCAAGCCCTACGACCCCGTAGCAACCGAGAAACGTATCTACCAGGAATGGGAGGAGAGCGGTTTTTTCAACCCAGATAATCTTCCTGGCGAACGCACAGAAGCTTTTTCCATCGTCCTCCCTCCCCCGAACGTCACTGGAACGCTGCACGTCGGTCACGCCTACGAAGATACGCTGCAAGATATCGTGACGCGTTTTGCCCGCATGCGCGGTAAAAAAGCTCTTTGGATACCAGGGACCGATTCCGCAGCTATTGCCACACAAGCCCGCGTTGAAAAGAATTTACAGAAGGACGAAGGTAAGACCCGTCACGATCTTGGTCGCGAAGAACTGGTAAAGCGCGTATATGAATTCGCAAAGAATAGCGAGAATACTATTTTAGGCCAAATACGGCGCATGGGCGCTTCGCTCGACTGGTCGCGCTATGCGTATACGCTCGATGAGATACGTAATCGCGCCGTGTTCACTGCATTTAAGCGAATGCACGATGCCGGGCTTATTTATCGTGGGTACCGTGCCGTCAATTGGGACCCCAAGGGACAGACTACTATCTCCGATGATGAAATTATTTATCAGGAAGAAAAAGCCAAGTTCTATTACCTCAAATACGGCCCGTTCATCATCGCTACAGCCCGACCAGAAACCAAATTTGGCGACAAGTATGTCGTTATACATCCCGATGACGCTCGCTATGCTGAGTTTACGCACGGACAAAAGATTGAGCTTGAATGGATAAATGGCCCCACCACCGCCACAGTCATCAAAGACACGGCGAGCGATCCAGAAATAGGTACTGGCGTAATGACCATAACTCCATGGCATTCCATGGTCGATTTTGAGATAGCTGAGCGGCATGATCTGGATAAAGAACAGATAATCGACCGGTACGGTAAGCTCCTCCCTATTGCTGGCGAATTCGCCGGTATGAAGATAACAGAAGCACGCGAAAAGATAGTCGAGAAGCTCCAAGCAAAGGGTTTAGTGGAAAGGATAGACGAAGATTACGTTCATAACGTCGCTCTTTCCGAGCGGACAGGAGCGGTTATCGAACCGCAGATTATGGAGCAGTGGTTCATCGCCGTCGACAAGGAGTATGAAAAGGACGGAGTCCGCACCACGCTCAAGAAGATGATGCGCGAGATGGTGGAGAGTGGCGCAGTAGAGATGCCCCAGGACGGGTTCCGCAACACATACTTCCACTGGATAGACAATCTGCACGACTGGTGTATCTCCCGACAGATATGGTTCGGTCACCGCATACCCGTATGGTATCGAGAAGGCGAAGTGTACTGCGACGTAACCCCGCCAGAAGGCGAAGGATGGCAGCAAGATGAGGATGTGCTTGACACTTGGTTCTCCTCCGCATTGTGGACATTCTCTACGCTCGGCTGGCCAGAGCGCACGCCCGATCTGGAAACCTACCACCCGACCGCATTCATGTCCCCTGCTTACGAGATACTCCAGCTATGGGTATCGCGCATGATACTCATGAGCGGTTTTCATCTCGGCCAGCCGCCCTTCAAGAAAGTCCTCATTCATGGATTGGTTCGTGCTAAAGACGGGCGCAAATTCAGCAAATCACTCAATAATGGCATCGATCCTTTAGAGATGATCGAAAGGTACGGGGCAGACGCCCTCCGGATGGGACTTATTGTGGGCAGCGCTATCGGCAGCGATGTTAAATTCGATGAACAGAAAGTAAGAGGCTATAAATTATTTGCCAACAAGATCTGGAACATCACTCGCTTCGTCCTTGAATCGACCGAAGGAGTGAGCGACGGCCCTCTTGTTCCGGCAGACACCAAGCTTCTCGAAGAATTCACTGCGGTCGCGGAAGATATCACCAAAGACTTAGAGAACTTCCGTATCCACTTAGCCGCAGAAAAGATATATCATTATCTCTGGGATACTTTTGCGAGTGTCATCCTCGAAGAGAGCAAACTGATCTTCAAAGAAGGCAACGATACCGCAAAGAACTCTCGCGCTACAGCACTGAGGAAAATACTTCGAGATTCCCTCAAGCTCCTCCACCCCTTCATGCCGTTCGTCACCGAAGAGATTTGGAAATCTATTCCTAACACTAAATCCCTCCTCATCGTAGAATCATGGCCCCGTTAGACATCACCACTATCTTCTTCGCCCTCCTCGGCGGCATGCTGCCAGCCTTTCTCTGGCTCTGGTTCTGGCTCCAAGAAGACAAGAGACATCCCGAACCCAAAGGGATTATCGCCATGGCCTTCCTGGGAGGCGCTGTGGCTGTGCCCGCCGCCTTCTTCTTTGAGAACATTGTCACGCAGTACTTCGCCATCGGCACTCTCATCACCATCCTGCTGTGGGCCTTCATCGAGGAGATCCTCAAATTCGCCGGAGCCTATATCGGAGCATTACGCAGGAAAGAGAATGATGAGCCGGTGGATAACATGATCTACCTGATCACAGCAGCCCTCGGCTTCGCGGCGATCGAGAATGCACTCTTCCTGCTCGCTCCGCTTGCCCAAGGAGGCATTGCTGACACCCTCGCCACCGGAAACCTGCGCTTCATCGGCTCTACCCTCCTCCACGTAATCTCCTCGAGTATCATTGGTATCGCTATGGCCTATTCCTTCTGCGCCACACGAGGAAAGAAGGTTCTCTACGCCTTTTTTGGAGTTATCCTCGCAGGTCTGTTGCACACGCTGTTCAACTTCTTTATACTGAACACCGGTAACAACCTGTTTATGACTTTCGGCGTGGTCTGGGTGCTCTCCATCATACTTTTCCTCTTTTTCGAGAAAGTGAAGCGCCTCAACCGAACTTGCGTATATTAATCATCATCTATGGCACGAGATAAAAAATCCTTCTTTGAGCGGCTCACTGGCACCATCAGCGTCGATGCAGACGAGGGTGTTGAGGAAGAGATCGTGACGACGAGCGTCTCTCGCGAATCTCGCCCTTCTTCCCAGTGGATCGAGGAGGAGAGCGGCGTGGGCCAACTCGCCGTAGACGTCTACCAGACGGCCGAGAATATTTTCATCAAAGCGATGGTCGCCGGTGTTCGCCCTGAGGACATCGATGTCTCCATCACCCGGGATATGGTCACCCTCACCGGTCGCCGCGAGGAAGGCCGCACCGTCTCCGACGAGGACTACTTCCTCAAGGAGCTCTACTGGGGTGAATTCTCCCGCACCATCCTTCTCCCCGCCGAGATCGAGTCCGAGGAAGCCGAGGCTATCGAGAAGAACGGACTCCTCATCATCCGCCTCCCCAAGATCGACAAGGGAAAGTCCACCAAGCTCAAGATCAAGACCTCCTAATCAAAAACCCCGCCTTGAGGCGGGGTTTTTGATTAGGAGGGTTGACTCATGCCACAGGAAGAAGGTAGCATTCTTCCGAACTTAGCACATAGGGGGATGAGTTGGCAGCAAAAAGCTTGGCACTCCTCGCAGAAAAGCACACACTCGTCGAGAA
Source organism: Candidatus Parcubacteria bacterium (assembly GCA_021414235.1). NCBI lineage: Bacteria > Candidatus Parcubacteria > Candidatus Parcubacteria bacterium. The sequence continues at coordinate 227,709 of JAIOOV010000004.1, read as the reverse complement.
GAGAGTCGTGAACAGCGGCTGGTTCGTCGGAGCGAGAGAAAATGACACCCTGACCCTTAGCTACAGGCTGTCCGTATGGATCAGTATCCAACGTAACGGCCTCAGGTGGACGGTCAGCTGGCGATGCGGTACGCCCGACGGCTCGACCAGTATCGCGGGAACAGCCGTCATGACCACAGACAAGGTGCGTAGCCTGTTCCAAGAAACTCGCATCCTCTTCCCTAGTCCCAATCTTTCGCGCGGCAAACGGCGCGCCATACCTCTCCCTAAAGGGGTGCGCGCGACTATCAAGAAATTCCTCCCGAGAGGATAACCTCCTGACCGCCTTCTGGAAGCCCTTTCCAGAAGGCGGCTTCCTATTTTCGCTAACGCAGGCTCTTGATATCTTCGATCAATTCTGGAAATTCCTCCTGATTAATGTGCCCCCTATTCTCCAAGACGCGTATCTGGGTCGTCGGTAAAGCCTTACGGTACGCCTCCATATCCACAAACGGCACCACCGGATCATCCTTACTGTGATAGAGGAAGAGGTCGCCTCCCTGACGAGCGAGGCCTTCGAGATCGGGCTTCAAAACGAAATCTCCGAGAGTCTCGCCAACCGCTGCGCTATAGGGTGCAGCCACAAGTAGAGTAGCCCTTATTCTCTGCGGATAGATTTCCTCAGATAAATACTTCGCAAGGAATATGCCTCCCAAAGAATGGCCTATGAGCACAGGCTGATCACCGAGAAGTGGAATGAACTTCTCAAACCAAATCTTCCATTCCGCATACTTAGCATTCTCTTTGCTGGGCATCCGCGGAGCGATAACCTCATACCCCTCGCCAAGACGCTCCGAAAGAGAGCTCTTCCAATCCCTCCTCTTCGTACCCTCCAGATCAACCTTCTTTACCCGCAGAAACGCCAGATATTCCTCGTATGAATCGAAGGTATCTCCCCCATGGATAACAAACACCTGCTGTGTCATACACTATGTGCCGAGGGGCGGATTCGAACCGCCGACCCTTTGTTCTTCAGACAAATGCTCTAACCAACTGAGCTACCTCGGCATTCGAGACCCCCGATTTATAACATATCCGACTACTGTGGGCGAGCCTGCTGGAACTGCTTTAAGAGCTCCCCCATGTCCGGTATTTTGGCCCCCAACTGCTGCAGATTGGTCAGTTGGCCCTGAGCTTGCTCGTAGGTGGCCCAGATCATCTGCAGATACGGCTGGAGATAGAAGTAGGCGATAATGAGCGGAATGATGAGGAGCAAGAATTTAATGAACCCCCAGAACACGCCCCAGCGCTGGCTGCTACGAAGCGCTTTCAGTATCCGATAGTTCTCCTGCTCAAGCTTTAACAATCTCTCGAGTATCTCCCGGTCAGGCGTATTATCCATTTCCGCTATTATCCCCTCTCTCTGTACCCGACGCAAACTATTCCGCGCTCTGTCGAAACAAGAAACCCGATACCGTGAACAGCATCACCCATATTGAATTCAGGATGAAGATCCCGAGTACGCTCGGCATCCATGCATACACTGAAGGAGGCCAGAAGAGATATGCGATCAGGGGTACACAGAATTGAACGAGCGCCATCGCAAAGAGGGTGTAGGACATTCCAAGCGACTTAAAGCGAGATAGGAGGGCGCCGATGAACCATACCGCAAGTACCCCGAGGTACAACCCGTTAGGGCTGTCGAAGTCACCCACATCTCCGATGATCTGGACCGCGCCGTTTATCCAGACGAGCAGAAACAACCCTATCACCGAAAGACCGGTCGCAACCTTATACGAGACATCCTTAGTGCTATTTGCGACGGAAGTAAGCCCGAGGCTGAGAAACGAGAACATCACCCAGGCAAAGACGTAATCAAAGCCAGTCCATAGCCACCCGTCGACGAACAAGGAAGCAACGTAAGGTACGATCAATAGAGCAGTGGATATGAGTAGTGCGCGAACTACTTTTGACAGAGGCATAGTGAAAAAGGTTAGGCTCTTAGCATCTTAACTTACCTAACAGCGAGGAGGTTACTGGTGCCCTCGGCAGGAATTGAACCTACATCTACTCCTTAGGACGGAGACGTTCTATCCGTTGAACTACGAGGGCGTGTGAGGACTATACCACAGCGGAATAAATCAAAAAGCCGCCCCCTTGGGGGCGGCTTTTTGATTAGAGTCCCAAGGCTGCCGAGAGCTCCGCTTCATCAAAACCTACCGTAATCTTGCCATCGATATCGATGACCGGGACCCCCATCTGCTGACTCCGGTCGATCATCTCTTTGCGCTTCACCAGGTCATCCTTCACGTTATATTCCGTATACGGAATGTTGTGATTCTTGAAGAATTCCTTGGCCATGCTGCAGTAGGTGCAGGTAGGCGTGCTATATATGGTCACTTTTTTCATATAGTTCGGTTCGTTAAGGAAGGATATTGTAGCACGCTCGCTGGACGGGTGGTATCCTCTGGGAACAATGGCAAAAGACCGAAAATGGGCCCTCGTCACCGGCGGAGCCAAGCGCATAGGCGCCGAGATCGTCCTCTCTCTTGCCCGGGAGGGATACAATATCTACCTTCATTTTAACTCAAGCAAGAAAGAGGCCGAGGAGACGAAGAAGAAAGCGGAAAGCAAGGGAGCGGAAGTGATACTCGTGAGCGGCAACCTCTCCGACAAAAAGATCGTCGAGAAGATATTTAAAAATATCTCGCCTGACGTAGTGGTGCATAACGCGGCTACGTTTAGGGTCTCAAAGCCGCAAAAAGATTCTCTTTCAGGGATCCTGAAAGCCGAAGAAGTCGCTTTCAATGAGAACATGGGCGCTAACGCACTGGCTCCCCTCCTTGTCACGAAAGCTGCCCTGTACCGCATGCGACAAGAGAAGAAGGGCGGAACCTTCGTCTTCATCGGTGATGCCTGTATCCACGGGAGCGGCGACGCGTATACGAGCGACAAAGACGCCTACCTCATGTCCAAAGCGTTCGTCCCCTTCCTAAGCAAGCACCGTGCCCAAGAATTCGGTAAGGAAGGTTTCTTCTTCTACAGCCTGCTCAATGGGCCCATAGAACCCCCGCCAAGCGCACCACTCACTACAGTGGAAGGGGTAGCTCGGGATCTAAACGTACCTCAGGGCGCCCTGCGTCCGTGGCTCGGAGGAAGCGAAGTGGCAAAGGCGGTAAGTCTTTTACTCAAGATGAGTCCGGGCGTGAATGGAGTAAGTATTCCCATAGACGGAGCCCGAGGACAGGTTACTCCGTCGGAGCACTGAGAAACTATCGGTGCGGATAGGGGGAATCGAACCCCCGCCCGATGCTTGGGAAGCACCAGTTCTGCCACTAAACTATATCCGCGTTATTCTCCTTTCTTAAAAAGATCTCGAAACCAGCGGAGGACCGACTCAGTGACCGTCTCGTCGGGAAGCGAGGTGGTGGAGAAATGATCCACGATTACGTATACCTTCTCCCCTTCCTTGCTTACATTAAAAGCCTCCCGGATAGCAAGCTCGAGCCCGGCTTCCGTATGAAGCCGGTTCACCTCTCCTTCAAGGAAGGCTGCCCGAGACTCGAGTCTCCCGAGCCGATGTTCCACATCCACCCTCCCAGCCTGGGCCTCTTGGCTCTTGAGATACATGTTCCAAGAACCTTTCCCTGCGAGCCCTACGAACACTATCAAAAACAGCAGGAAGAACGGGGAGGCGAGTACTCGCCACGCTTTCGGGAGCTGCTGTTCTCGACGGTTCTGCACCGTGCTATTATACACTCTCCTCAAAAACCCATGCTTTTCAACCCCAAGCACAAGCGCCGCATCGAGTTAATCTGGGCTATCATCTCCATCCTGGTCATCCTGGGCCTCCTCCTCGCCTATCTCCCGATGATCCTGGGCTAGAAGTTTATTTATCCTCCGAACGGAGCATCTTCAAGAACACCTCCTGCGGGATGTTCACGGAGCCTAACGCGCGCATCTTCTTCTTACCCTTCTTCTGCTTCTCGCGGAGCTTCATCTTACGGGTGATATCGCCGCCGTACATGTGCTGAGTCACATCCTTCTGCATGGCCGAGAGCGTACGGGAGGACATGATGCGTCCCAGAGCCTGCCCCTGGATCTTGGTCACGAACATCTGACGCGGCAAGATCTTGTGAAGCTTCTCCACCGCTGCTTCCGCCTCTTCCTGAGCTCGCGAGGTGGCCACCACGCGCGAGAACGCCGGCACTATCTCCTCCGCCACCAGGATATCGAGGCGAGTCACGCTCGCCGGCCGCAGCTCCCCTATCTCATACGAAAGCGAAGCAAAGCCCGAGGAAGCACTCTTCAGCTCATCAAAGAAGTTGCGCATGAGCTCGCGGAGCGGCATCTCCACGATGAGCTCCGTGCGGTTGTCGCCGAAGGTGATGGTCTCCTGGACGATGGCTTCATGCGGGAAGAGCAGCTGCATGATGTTGCCGAGGTATTCGGTAGGAGTGATGAGGTGCGCCACGATCCACGGCTCGAAGACCGCGTTCAGATTGCCGTGGTCCGGGAAAAGCGAGGGAGTGTAGACCTTCTCGCGCTTGCCGTTCTTCACCTCCACTTCGTAGGTGATGCTCGGAGTGGTGATGATGAGATCGAGATCGAACTCGCGGCGCAGGCGCTCCGTGATTATCTCCAAGTGGAGCATGCCAAGGAAGCCGCAGCGAAAACCGCGACCGAGGGAGCCGGAATGTTCTTCTTCAAAAGAAAGCGAGGCGTCCGAGAGACGCAAGCGGTCGAGCGCCTGGCGGAGCGCAGTGAAGTCATCCTGTCCTTCCGGGTACACTGAAGCCCAGACGACCGGACGAGGATTCATGTACCCTTCGAGCGCCGGAACAGCGCTACGTTCGCGTACCACCGTGTCTCCCACAGAGGCGATGCCCGGGCGCTTGATACCGGTCACGATATAGCCGATCTCTCCGGCGTTCAGCGAAGCCAAGGCTTTCGGCTCAGGCATGAACGTACCCACCTCGAGCGCCAAGAAGCGCTCTTTGGCCACCTTGAGCTCGAGAGCATCCCCTTTCTTGATGGAACCCTCGTACACGCGCGTATAGAGGATGATGCCCTGATGATTTGAATATTGAAAGTCGAAGACAAGCGCTTTCTGCTCCTTGCTCTCCACGACCGTAGGCGGCGGCACGCGACGGATGATCTCAGAGAGGAGCTTCTCTATCCCCTCACCTGTCTTGCCGGAAGTCTCTACGATGTCTTCTATGGCACAACCGAGAAGCTGTACGATCTCTTCCTTCACTTCAGTGATACGCGCAAGCGGCGAATCGATCTTGCTCAAGACCGGAATGAGAACGAGGCCCTGCTCCCGGGCCATGCCAAGGGTGGTCAGAGTCTGCGCCTGCACGCCCTGAGTGGCGTCCACTAGGAGGAGCGAGCCTTCCACCGCAGTGAGCGCACGAGATACTTCGTAGGAGAAATCGATGTGCCCCGGAGTGTCGATGAGGTTCAGCTCATAGGGCACGCCTTCGAGCGAATACGCCATGCGCACCGGCTGCATCTTAATGGTGATGCCGCGCTCGCGCTCCAGCTCCATGGAGTCGAGCACCTGCTCGCGCATCTTGCGCTTCTCAATGGTGCCGGTGAACTCCAGCATCCTATCCGCAAGCGTGGACTTGCCGTGGTCGATATGCGCGATTATGGAGAAATTTCGTACGTTCTTCTGCATTCGAAGGATATTAATACAATTGCTCTGGAGAAGCCACGACCCCGTCCTTCCAGAACCTGCGGCGTATGGACTTCCGTATCTCCTCCGCTTCCTCGTTCCGGAACAAGAGAAGCAGGAGCGCTCCTGCTGCGATACCCACGATGCCTGCAGCAGCAGCCTGGAGGAAGAGTGCTAGGACCGTCTCAAGGCCGAAGAACGCGCCGAGCTCGCCCAGGAGATTGTAGGTCACAAAGCCCATGACCACCGCCGCGGAGAAGCTATGGAGCGCGGTCGCTCCAAGAGCGCGGGAGAGCCCCGGGAAATGCCGAGGCGCCGAGAGGATGAGGGTGATGAAGCCCACCAGGGAGCCGATGAGGAGCGCGAGAGGAAGCGCGAGCACCACCGTACCAGAGAGATCCTCCACGCGCAGCAGCGATTCGAAGAAGAAGCGCAGCTCGGGTGCGCTCTCAAAGAGCGGCACGAGGCTGAAGGAGGCAGCAATCGTCGTCGCTGCCGAGAGTAACCCCGCAAGAAGCGGGATGCGCGTATTACCGAGCGCATAGTACGCACGCATAAAAAGGAGAGTGAGGTTCTGCGGCACGATGGCAAACGCAAGGATAGCGAGACAGGCGGCAGTGAGGCGAGTGTCATTCCAGTCGAAGGAACCTGCGCCGAGCACTACGCGCACCACATGCGCCCGCAGCACGATGAAAAGGATGGCCGCCGGGAAGGACCAGAAGATGATGTGTCGCGCTGCCGCATAGAGATGCTTCAGGAACTCCGCCCGGTCCCCTTGGCTTATGGAAGCCGCGAGTACTGGAAAAGCAGCCATGGAGTAGCTCGCCCCGATGATAGAGACAGCGACTGACTGCAGATTGAGAGAGAACGCGAGGATGGCAATGGAGCCCGCATGCATCAGGGTGGCAATCGCGGTGAGCGCAACCAAAGCCAGATGATTGGCAGAGAGAGCGAGCGTGCGCGGCAGAGAGAGCGTCACCACCTTCCCAATCAGTGCCATGCTCTCTGGAATCCGCGGCCGCGGCAGGAAGCCGAGACGGATGATTGCCGGGAGCTGTATCGCAAGATGGAGAGAGGCACCGAGAAGCACGCCATACCCCAAGCCGTTTAAGCCCCAGCGCGGATAGAAGGCTAGGATGCCCGCGATGATTCCTGCGTTGTAGAGGAGAGGAGAGAGAGCGTAGATGAAGTATTTCCTCCGGAGCTGGAGCACGCTCGCAAGCAAGTTGGAGACACCGAGGAATACCGGCGAGAGGAGGAGTATACGAGAGAGCTCCACAATCGCCTGCCCATACTCTCCGCCTGCAAATCCCGGAAAGAGGATTGGTACGAGAGCAGGCATCGCGAGATATGCAGCCGCGCTCGCGATGCTGATCGCCGCGAAGAAGACGGTGAAGATGGAATCGAGGAAGCTCTTCATCTCCTCCTTCCCCTTCGCTTCCCTCTCCGAGAGGAATGGGATGAGCACCGAGAGGGAGACGAGCGAGGCAATGGAGAGAAAGACGAAGTCTTGCACGCGGAACGCCGCGTAATAGATATCGAGCGGAGCGGAAGCTCCGAAACTCGCAGCAAGCAGCCTATCCCTCAAGAGCCCTAGGATCTGGGAGAGGAGCGCGGAGAAGCCGAGGAGGTACGCCGCTGCATGAACGCCGATGACATCGCGTTCGAGCCAAGAAAAGAGTTGGCGCACCATAGCCCCTTAGAAAGACGGTTCCTGTTTCTTGTCCGAGACCGGAAGCTGCGGACGCTTCTCGGGCACATTCTTCTCTTCCGTAGCGGCGCCAGCGAGAGGCGGACGTCCTGCACGCAGGTTCTCAAGGATCGCCTTCACCTCCTTGTTATCCGGATTGGTCACCTGGATGGCTTCGAACTGCTGGATAGCGTCCGGGCTCTTCCCCACTGAAGCGTAGGAGAGGCCGAGGAAGTAGCGCGCGTTCGCATAGGCTCCCTGGAGCCCCACCGCGCGTTCGAAGGCAGCGATGGCGTCCGCATAGCGGCGCTCGTTGTAGTAGAGGAGACCAAGCTGGAAATAAGCCACTGGCTCATTCGGAGCAAGCGTCACGGTCTTCTCAGCAGAAGCGATAGCACCCTTCACGTCACCCAGGGCTACGGCGATCTGGGAGCTGAGGAAAGCGGCCTCAGTGTAATCGGGCTTCAAGGCGAAGGCAGCCTCGATGTATTTACCCGCGAGCTCAGGCTTGTCATTTAGAAGTTCCAAACGAGCGAGAGCGAGCGGAAGAGCCGGACTCTTGGGAGCAAAGGACTGCGCGGTGATGTAGGTCGAGAGAGCGTTCTCATACGCATTCGAGATCTTGAGCGGAACCACCGACTCATAGGCCTGCGCGAGCGCGATGTGATTAAGATACTCATACTGATCATAGGCTACAGCAGCTTGAGCATAGGCGATCGCATCCCGGAGAAGCGTCTGGAACTCTGCGCGCACCTGCTCCTGCGGAAGCGTCGAAGACTGGTTCAGCAGGTTCCCCAGGCGGACGAGGCGGAGCTGCGAGAGAGCTCGATAATAAGAGTCATTCTCGTCCACGCGATTCGCGCGGGCAACCAAGGCTTCAGCCTTATCTATATCCTGCGTCTCTGCGTACACGGTCGCCCCGCGATTGAAGAAAGCAACGCCTGCGCCTTTCCCTGCGAGGAAGTAGAGCCCCGCGACGGAACCGACAAGGAGGACAATGAAGAGGGAGATGAATCCGAAACTGAGTATTGGGTTTCCGCTGAAGAGGACCTCTTTCTCCGTAATCGCTTCGCGGTTGCGGAGATGCGCTAAGAAGAGCCCGAAGAAGATGAAGCCAAGGAGATACATGCCTGGTGTCGGCACGTGCATGACGAAGAGCTGAACGAAGTAGAGCGCCGCTCCCAAGGTAAGGACCGTGAGGTAGTGAACGAAGGCGTCAGCTCTCGGTGCGCGCATCACCCGATACCCCTCCCAGACGATGGAGCCGAGCAGGAAGAGCCACGCGAGGAAACCCACGAGGCCCGTAGTCACGAGCGCCGTCGGCACCACGCCGATGCCCATGGCAAAATCCACACCCCAGAAAGGAGTGACGTTCACCGCCTGCGGACGATAAAGATTCCACGCACGGTCAAACTGGTTCGGGCCAATACCAAAGAGCGTCTGGCTCGATACGGTCTCCTTGCCAATCGCATAGGTTCCCTGCCAAGAAGGACGAGCTTCAATCTCACTGACTCCGAGCGTTTGGGAGATGCGAGCATTCACCGCCGGACCGAAGAAGATGAAGAATATCGAGATGACCACCGCTGCAGCAAGACGGAACGGAATATGGCGAGGATGATAGGCCACGCCCTTGGGAGCCTGAGAGAGGCGGTAGAGTGCGAGCAGGGTAGCGGAAGAAGCAAGCACATACCAGACGGCGACCGTGTTAACGACGACAAGAAATATTGTGGCGAGCGCCAGGGCCACATAGAGGATGACGCGAGTGGTCTTCTCTACCGGCAAAAGCTCGAGCGTGATGAGCACGAGAAGCGCAGCTAGGCCCGCAAAGGCGCCGATATCCACCCAGGAACCGAGCGGCGTCGCGCTTATCCCAGTGAAAATACCGAAGGAGAGCACGGAAGGACTTATCAAAAGATGAAAGAGCTGATACACGCTCAGGAGAAGGAAGGCGCCGAGGAGCGCGGCCGCCATATTGAAGACCGCCTGCTGTGTACGCACCAAGAAGCCGGTTAAGAGGAGGAGGAGTGAAGCGATGACCACGAAGAATACCGTATCAATCTCAATCATCTGCCCGAGAAAAGAAGCGGCCGGAGAGTCCGAAAAAAGTGCAGAGAGGGCGTAGGCAGCCGGTAAAAGAAGGGCCGCGATCACCATGACTGAACGCGGCAAGAGGACCGAACCCGCCTTGAGCCTCCCGAGGACGAAGATCCCAGCAAGAAGGAAGGCCACTAGCCCCGCAAGCAAGGTCTTACTGAAGAGAACTGGGAAGAAGGAGGTCGGCAGGAACCAGAGAGGGAGGAGGAAGACCAAGCCGATGAGAGCCAGGATACCGGTCGCCTCGAGGTTCTGGAGGAGGGAGCCGCTGTTTACGGATACGCGGGTAGTCATGGATTGAACGTTACTGATATGGCTTTCATTATACAGAACCGCCTCCTATCCCCCAACCCTATAGCCACACAGAAAACGCCCCGCAGTAAAGCGGGGCGTTTTCATATTTGGCGCTCTTTGCCTATAAGCCGAGTTCTGTCCCTCCCTGTCTTGCGACAAGGATTGAACGATCATTTATCTGGGCCTAAGGTCACCCTTAAGCTCAAGCGGCACTCCGCGCTTGCGCGCGGCACGGCCTTGCACGGAAGTAAGAATTTAGCCGTTGCACCCTCTGTGTTGCCACAAAGGTTCATCCCTAATCATTACTGATAGAGGATGCTCTTCCCTTTCGGTAGGAGCGTCACTGTTCGCATCTCGTGCCTCGCAGCAGACAGGCGTTACCTGCTACCCTTCTGCCCGCGCTTGCGCGCAGGCCCGTGTTCGGACTTTCCTCCCCGACGCTTGCGCGACGGAGCGATCATTCAGCAAAGAGCTACCCACTATTATACCACTTATTTAAGTAGAGAGCAAAACCTTCTTATCCCTTCTTCCCTGTAGGAATCTCATAGATGACATCCTTCCGCTCCACTACCACCTTCCAGCCATTCCGCCTCGCGTGCTTATACAACCCCTTGTTCGGATTGAAACAAATAGGTGTTTCCACCATCTCCAAGAAAGAGATGTCGCCGTCCGTGTCCCCTACTCCTATGGAACCCTCGAGGGTAAGTCCTTCCTTCTGTATCGCACGCTTCACGATATTGGCCTTGTTACTGATGAGATGCAGATCAGTGATCACGCCAGTGAAGCGCTCTGATGGCCCGAGCTCGTAGAGACGTCCGTAGATCTTGTCGAAGCCTAAGGCCTTCCCGAACGGATCGAGTACGCCCTTAGGGGACTGAGAGATAGCGAGGAGGAAGTACCCCTGCTTCTTGAGGCGCTTCAAGAGGGCACGGGTGTAGCGATACAAGCGATGCTTGTATCGCTTCGAGACGATCTCCGTAGCAGAGCTGAAATCTTCGTAGGAGACGCCTTTGATATTCTCCATGAACACCTTCACCGTCTTGTTTATGTAATTCTCATACGAGCCCTGGCGGTTCTGCCAGCGCTCCTTGTCCTTGGCGTACGCCTTCGGCGCATCCTGCGGGAAAGCGCCGCGCTCTACCAATATGTCCACGAGCTCAATGAGGAGACTGGAGCGAAAGAGGGTCCCGTCGATATCGAATATTGCCACCTTCTTCATGGGCAAAGTCTAGCACTTGCCCCCGAGGGCAGATAGGAAAGCCCTACGAGAGGGTCTTTTGCGCAGCGAGGCACATGAAAAGAGGTATCTCCTTGCGCGCCTGGTCCTCAGCTTTCTGTCGCGGGCCTTTCTGGCTCTTCTTATGCGAGATCCACTCTTCGAGGTGCGTCACCGAGAACCCTGCGGCACGCAGTTCCTTGAAATAGAGCTGGAGCGGACGATGGAACGAGAGCGTCCGCGCACTACCCGGCTTCCCTGGATGCATCTCTATCTCTGAAGAGATCTCGGAGAGGTAGCGGTCGATACGTCGGTACTGCGTCTTCTTCTCTTCATCGTACCCCCAGGCACTCTCCTTGGGTATGCGGAAAGACGGGTGATTGAGAACAATGAGGAGCGAACCGAACGGCTTCAGCACGCGAGCAACCTCCTTCAGGGTCTCACGAATCTCCTTGATATTCTGGAGTGCGAGCACGATCATCGCCTTATCGGTACTCCCTGCTTCAAGGAAGGGCTGCTTATGCGCGGGAGACGCATAGTAGCGGATGTTGGTCGTAGGTTTCTCCTTGGCAATCTTAATGAGCTCCGCGCTCACGTCGGAAGCGATCACTTGGGCGCCGAGAGAGGCTGCAGCACGCGCGAAGAAACCTGAGCCGCAAGCGACGTCGAGCACCTTCTCTCCTGCTTTCGGGGCCAAGAGCCGTAAGAGGTTCGGCAGTATGACCTGCTGCTGATAGCTGTCCTTGTCCCCTTCGAGGAGTTCGTCATACCACTCCGCCACGCTGCCCCAGGAAGTAACAGATGCTTTCGATGGAGGCGAAGGTCGTCTGGAGGGATTCATGCGAGGAATTATAGCAGGAAGGCTTCCGACAGACTCCTAGAGCGGAATCGTCAAAGATACTATACTAAGGGTATAATCTTCCTCCCTATGCTTGGATATCAGAAGCCCCTTTACATGCTCCCGTTCGATCATCGGACGTTCCTGGCAAAAAACCTCTTCGGCTCTACCGACCTCTCTCCCGAAGAACGTCAGACCATCAGCCATTACAAGGAAATCATCTACAAAGGGTTCCTCATAGCGCTTGAGCGCGGCATTCCCTCTGGAGAAGGCGCCATCCTCGTGGATGAGGAGTATGGTCTCTCCATATTGAAGGATGCCAAGTCGCGCGGCATCATCACCGCAGCGAGCGCGGAGAAGAGCGGCGGAAAAGGAGATGAATTCGAATTCGCCTACGGCGAAGAATTCCGCGAGCACCTCAAGCGCGTACGTCCCACCTTTGCCAAGGCGCTGGTGCGCTGGAATCCCGCCGGCAGCGACCATCTCCTCGAGGACATCCTCAAGCTCCGCGAACTCTCCGTATTCTGCCGTAACGAAGGCATAGGATTCCTCCTCGAGCCTCTGACCCCCGTCGAACCTAGGGAGCGCGCAAACGCCTTGGAGCAGCTCATTGCGGATTTCTATCGGCACGGCGTCGAGCCGGACATCTGGAAGGTGGAGGGTATGCCAGATCGTTCCGGCTATGAACGCATCGTGGCTGCGGCGCGCGCGGATGGGCGCTCCGAGGTGGGAGTCATCGTCCTCGGTCGCGGCGAGGATCTCCCCATCGCCAAGGAGTGGCTCGCTGCGGCGCGCTCTATCCCCGGCATGATCGGATTCGCCGTAGGACGCAGCATCTTCTGGGATACCATCCTCTCACTCCACAAGAAAGAGATTTCCGAGACCGAGGCTTCGAAGCAGATCGCAGGGAAATTCCTGGATTGCTATCACGTATTTACTGGGATTTCTTAAGGTGCAGGGATTCGACCGCGTGATATACTTTTTTTGCAGAAGATGAGATTAAGTTGTTATTTCAATCTATGACTAAATACTTAGCAGGAGTCCTCTTTGTCACCTTCATGATCGCTGGTGTTGCTCATGCCCAGACAGAGACCGCTTCTTCAAGCCCAACCGTCGCCGCAGAACGGCAGATCCAAGTCCTCCAGAAAGAGCTTCAGGACAAGATCAAGATCTTACGCGAGGAGTACGCTGCAAAAATCACAGCTATCCGCAAGGAGGCCAAAGCAAAAACCGACGCCATCAAGAAAGACATCGCCGCGGAGCGTGTCGCCAAAAAAGCAGCCATCGACAAGCTCCAGACCGAACGTAAAGCAGTGCAGCAGAAAATCAAAGAGACCCGCATCGCCACGAGCACCAAGAAAATCCGTTAACTCTCGCAACGAAAACTCCCTCGCCTAGGCGAGGGAGTTTTCGTTTACCGAGGGACGCTGAGCGAAACGCTCGCTGCACTCTCCGGCAGGAATACCTCTCCAGGGAAGAGGCCTCCCTGGAGGAGGATGAGACCAGCGAGAGCGCTTATGGCTAGAAGGCCGTTGCTCCAGGCCTCCCTCTGCTGTGCACGGAGCTTGAGTACCATAGCGAGAGCAAAGAGACAGGCGATGAACGCGAGCAAGATGAGGTTCACCGTACTTGCAAGGGATCGAGGAGAAGAAAGGATGCGACCCGAGAGAGAAGACTGGCTGGTGACGTAGGCCTTCACCTCCGACACTCCGCTCTCTCCTACGGAGACCTCCGCAGGAAGCACTTCCATCGCCGGCTGCACAGGAACATCAGCGCCAGCAGGAGCCGCGAGGAACTGCACCACAAAGACTGCTTCCCTGCCCTGGTAGGTGCCGGTGGCGACGCCGAAGCCGACTTCGGAGAAATCCGCGTTCAAAAGATTGGCGCGATGCGTCGGAGAGAGGAGCCACGCATCAGTGACGTCCTGGGAATCAGAAAAGTTCACCGCTAAGTTCTCACCAGCGTAGGAATAGTCATACCCAGCTTTCTCCAAGAATATCCAGGGCTCCTGCCCCTCTGGGGTCTGGTGGGAGAAATACCCGCGAGAGGCCATGTCCTCCGCCTTGAGCAAGGCGGCCTTCGCAAGATGTGCGTCAGGGCGCAGCGCAGGAAGCGCGGCTTCGCTGCGGGCCTCATTCGAGAAAGCAGCGAGCGCCCCCGGGAGCACGCTGGTGAGATATCGATCGCTCCTCGTAAGGAGCATTCCTTGTGCGAGCACTCCGAGCTCCAGGAGCACCAGGACGGCGAGTATCAGACCCACCGGGCGCGCAGTAAAGAACCTCGGCTTATAGCGATTCCCTTTCGAAGGAATAAAGAAACGTGCCAAGGTCCTGAGGGTTCGGTGCATGAGAGATTAATTACCCGCCGTCTTCATCTGCGCCTGGAGCGCCTTTACCAAAAGGAGAAGCTGATCTATCTGCGCACGAAGGGCATCTGTCGATTGCGCTGGGGAGGAAGTGGCGCGCGCATTGAGAAGCTTGCGCGTAGCCGGCCCCACTTCGCCTACCGCCTCAAGCTTGTTCTTCTTCTGATACGCTTTAACCGCCTGTAGAGTCACGTTTCCAAAGAGACCAGTGATCTCTTCATCGAAAAGGCCTTCTTCCTTGAGGATCTTCTGCAGCTCCTTCACTGCCGTACCGCGCGAACCTTTCTTGAGCGTCGTAGAGAAGCGATAGGTCGAGGCACCGAGAACAGCACCCACAGGCTCTACAGAAAGAGAAGGGGTTGCAGGTGCGGTTTGAACAGACACTGATGTCTGGGCGGATATGAAGCCACCGCCACCTCCCCCTCCTCCACCGCCATTTCCTCCGGAAGACACAGAGGAGATGGGCGTCTCTCCATAAGGGAAGAAGGAACTGAAGTGCTTAGTCCATATAGCCGTATCCTGGCCGATGTTGACGCGACAATCTGCTCCGGCAGAAAGTTGTGCATCTACAACACCTTGATTGTCAGCGTTACAGACCGTAGTGATCGCGCCGAAGGTTCCGTTACGGCTCCAGCCAAGGAACGCCTGCCAAGCACCAGGAATGAGGATGCGTACGGCACGATCGAGCGTCAGCGCAACGTCACCAGCGCCTATCTCTATGACCTGCCCCACGCTCGCCCGGTAATTAGCGGTAGGTGTAACCGTGACACTATCGCTCGCCTTCACCGTGGGCAGATTGAGCACACCGTTCCAGGAAGAAGGGCCGGTGACCGTGAGCCCCGCAGGAAATGCGACCGCGATCGTATTGCCGCCCCTCACCGCCTCCACAGCAAGCGCGCCACCTAGGCTCACGCTCGCGCTATCACTCGTAGTAGAGAGCAGCGCTGCAAGATTCAACGTAGGGCTCGTTGCATCAACAGGTATAGAGACAGTAGAGGTAGCCGAGGTCGTGGCGTTCACTACCACCTGCTGCGCTCCCGCATACAGAGAGGTATTAGTAGAAAGAGAGGTGAAGCTACGGACCAAAACAGTAAAGGAGGTGGACGTCGAGTTATTGAGAGCATCGCTCGCCGTACAGCTCACCGTCGTCGTACCGATCGCAAAGACGGAACCCGAGAGACGGTCGCACACGATCGCCTTATTCCCCCCGATTGCATCGGCCGCAAGCGCTGGGAACTGAACGATAGTTCCAGCGGAAGAGGAGGCAGCAGTGACTATGTCAGACATCACCAGCACCGGCGGCGTATGGTCAAAGGTAACGTTCTGTCCCCCACCACGGACAGTAGAGACGGTGGTACCCACGTTACCCGCGAGGTCGGCAAAAGCGATACTGAACGGAATGCTTCCGTCGGTATCCGCAGAAATCATCGTGGTCGAAGCGGACCAGGAGGTAGGTCCTCCGATAGCGGTCGCCGAACGCCCCGCAAGCGTCACGGTGGGTGCAGCGATACTTTCGTTCGAAGTAAAGGAAAGCGTGACCACATTTCCAACATTCGCGACGGTGGTGGTCGCATCGTCTGAAGAGAGAGACACTGGCGAGAGCGTCGGCGCCGCCGTATCTAGAGTAAGTGTAAGGGGGACGAGACTCGCCGTACTCGTACTCACCCCATCAGAAGAGAGAGCTGCGGTGAAATTCTTCACCCCGTTACTCAGGTTGTTGGCGAAAGTCAGAGCAAGAGTGAAGGTATGAGAACCTGTGACATCCACATCATTACTCGAGAGCACCGCGGTCACAGGAGAAGGAAAGGAAACTCCGTTCACGTAGAGTTCGAGCGTGTCTCCCGCCACAGCGCCGGTCGTACTGGTAGAGAGAGGAACGGTGACAGAGAAACTTGCCCGGTCTGCCCCGTTGATATACGTCGTGAGCGGAGAGGTCGGCGTACCAGGAGCTTCGGAGAGCGTCAGGGCCTCTGCAGGGAGCGAAGCGAGTACGAAAGAGGCAGCGAGTAGAGAAGTGGTTAGACTGCGGAAAATGAATCTTTTCACGAAAAAGGGTGCGGGCACGTAAGCGCACCGCCATGGCTCCAGTATACCCTTCCGAAAGAGAACTTCCTGTGGGTAACCAGGTATCAGAGACCTAGGGCGGCTTCGATCTTCTTGATCACGTCCGGAATCTCCCAGTCAGACTTAATGAGGTAATGGAGGGGCTTGTTGGCCACCATGTCCGCTACCAGCTTGTCTTCCGTGGCGCTGAGGTTGGTCATGATGATGACCGGTACGTTCTTGCCCCAAGCGTCTTCGCGGATCTTCTTGAAAGCTGTCATACCATCCATCACCGGCATCATGAGATCAAGCAGGATGAGATCAGGATGATTCGCAAGGGCGAGCTCCACTCCTTCCGCACCGTTCTTCGCCTGGAGCAAGGTGTGCCCTTTGGGCGTAAGGGCGATTACCACCAGATCGCGTATGTTGTCATCGTCTTCCACTATGAGGATGGTCTTTTTCTTTTTCATAAAATTCCGCTTTATGCAGCTATCGACTCCGGACGGAGCGAGAAGGACACCTTCTTGCCGAGAAGCTTCTCGTATTCGTATACGAGAGAGGCGATGATTTTGGAAGGATTCTCCCCTACGGAGAGCACCCTGCCAGTAGAGATATCTATCTTCAATCCTTCGATCTGAGAGGCGACGAAGAGCGCATCATCCCCTACTCTCTGACGCATGCCCATGATGGTGTCGCTGAGGATCTCATAGAAGATGCGAACATCGCTAGGGACATTGGCGTATGCGAACGGCGCGAACCGAGTCTCCTTCTTATACCGGCGGAACAGGGTGTAGCCCAGGACCGAGAGAATACTGAGAGTAACCGTAGTGCCTCCATAGAGAGTGAAGTCGCTCAGGAAGAGACCGAGGACCTTGTCCTCCACAGTGAAGGGAAATTCGGTCTGCGCAGGAGCGACTTGATCCTTGTAGGTGATGAAGCTCCTCACCACGTAGCGACCAGGCTTCGTCTCATACGGGATCTGGATGGTCTTCACGAAGCTCGCGGTAGTCTCGACCGCCACCGTCTCTTCCGCGTGGTAGATTACCTTCCCTTCTGAGTCTGTGACGTTGTAAGAGAGCCCCACATCGACCTTGTTCTTGTTACCAAAATTGAGCAGCTTTACTGAAAACGTGAGGAACTCACCTGGAGCGACCCGGGACACGAGCCCCACGCCTGCCGTCTGTATCTCAGGAGAATGACTTATATCGAAGAGGTTCGGGTCTTCCGCAGGCTTCGCAGGAGCAGACTGCGGGAGAGAGGATGCTGCCCTGACAGTGACTCGCGCCTGCTCTCGGGAAGTCAACGTATCCTTATTAGTAGCATCGAGGATGAGAGAACGAGGGCCAACGCTGATGACGTCCTCCCCGACGCTCTTGGCGCGGAAGGTCACTGTGCCGAAGGAAACAGAAGAAGAGAACCCCTTGGGGAATCCTGCAGTCTTTATCATCTCACCTCTCGGATTGTCGACAGAGTCATAGCCAGGCTGGGAGACGGAGAGCCAAGATGGCTTAAAAGTGAAGGAGACGACTTCGAGCATCTCTGGCGAAAAGTCGAGTGCGAGCTTGGCGGTGTAGAGCTTCTCACCCGCCCCTGGTGCCACCGTGACCGGTAGAGTGAATGTCTTACCAGCCTCCACCGTTATCGTCTTGTTCTCGAGAACAAAGGAACTTGCTTCCGTAGTGGAAGGAAGGAGAACTATACCGAGCAGGATCGCGAGAGTCGAAAGCGCTTTATACATGCTCATAATAGTTGATACGTGCTGCCCCAATATACCATGAGGGTATTGAAATCTAGAATATCTACCTGTCCATCTCCGTTGGTATCCGCGGGATCGGAAGGAGAGGTAGTGCCCCAGCCGACCATCAAGGAATTGAAGTCCAGGATGTCGATAGCGCCGTCCCTCTGGATATCCGCAGGACGCACCAGCGCAGGATCCGAAACAGTCTGGGGTGAGACATTGCGATTCACAGAGCCAGTTTCAGTGACCTGTGCGATCAGGGTTCCCCCGCCACCTCCCCCTCCACCACCACCTCCAGCGGGGCTCTGAGAGGAGGCGATGGGCGTCTCGCTGTACACCACGTAGGAGCCGGGGCGCTTGGTCCAGAGCACGATATCCATCCCGACGGAGGTACGACAGTCGCCGTCCGCAGACAGCTGGGCATCCGCGGAGTCCTGATCATCCGCGTTACAGATAGCACTGATCTTCCCGAAGACGCCGCCACTACTCTTCCCCAGGAACTCGCTCCATGCGCGTGGGATGAGCAGCCGGATCGCGCGATCGAGCGTGAGAGGAGTGCTCTCCGAACCCACTTCGATGACCGATCCATTATTTGCCGTATTGCCGGAAGACGGCGTGACGGTCACGCTATTGCTCGCCTTAAGAGTCGGTAGCTTGAACACCCCGTTCCAGGAGGAGGGCCCGGTGATGGTGAGGTTCGAAGGAAAAAGGAGGGAGAACACGTCCGAACCTCTCTGCGCAGAGACAGTAATCGCGCCGCCCAGAGAGACGCTCGGGACACCGGAGTTCCTAGTAAGGATCGGACTGAAATTAAGCGTGGGCGTATCTGCATCGCTCGGCACCGAGATGGTGGAAGCAGAGAGAGTATGCTCGTCGGTCACTGCCTGCTGCGCTCCGGAAGTCAGAGCTGTGCTTGCAGAGAGCGGCATGAACGTACGCACCGCCACCGTGAAAGAGGCGGAAGCAGAGTTACCGAGAGAGTCGGCTGAGGTACAAGAGACTGTGGTCGTGCCGATCGCGAAGAGATACCCGGAAGCGAAGTTGCACGAGACCGGACGGCTGCCTTCGATACCGTCGACCGCCGTCGGAGCGAAGCTCACACTAGTCCCATCCACCGTCGTAGCAGACGTCACAATATTCGTCGCCGAGGAGATGACCGGCGCAGTACGATCAAACACCACATTCTGTCCCCCGCCACGTACCGAAGAGATGGTGGTACCCACGTTACCAGCGAGGTCGGCATAGGAGATGCTAAAGGGAATGATCCCATCCCCGTCTGTCGAGAGCATGGTGGTGGAAGCCGTCCAAGAAAGAGGACCTCCCGCAGGAGTCACTGAACGCCCAGCGAGTGTTACCGTGGGGGTACGTAGACCCTCGCTCGCCGTAAAGGAGAGCGTTACTACATTTCCCGTGGTGGCTTTCGTAGTGACCGTATTATTCGACACCACGGATACCGGCGAGAGCGTGGGGGCGCTCGTGTCGAGCGTAAGCGTGAGCGCGGGGCTCGAAGAACTGTAGGTAATACCGTTCGAGGAGAGGGCTGCAGTGAAATTCTTAACGCCGTTGCTCAGGTTATTGGCGAACGTGAGCGACAAAGTGAAGGTGCGCTGATCAGCAGAGATATCGCTTGCAGAGAGCACCCCCGTGACCGGAATCGGAAAGCGGGCGCCATTTACGAAAAGCTCCAGCGTATCCCCTTCGACCGCTCCGGTGGTAGCAGTCTCAAGCGGGACGGTAATAGGAAAATTGGCACGATCCGCGCCATTGATGTAGGTGGTGAGCGTAGAAGTGGGTGTACCAGGCGCCGCGGAGAGCGTCAGGGCTTCCGCGGATATCGAGAGTGCCAAAAAAGAGAGGACGATTGCGGAGGCGAGGATGTCTCGGACAATGTGATTCACGTATGAGGCAGCAGCGCGTACTTACGCTACGTTCCAACCATTATACAGCCTCGACACTCATCCGTCTGGAAATAACGCCTACTTATCCCCACCGTATCGGTTAGGGTTTCTTCTTAGGCTTCTTGGCAGCCTCCCCTTTAGGCCGGTAGTACTTAGTCCCCTTGAGCTTCTCCGGTAGATAGTCTTCTTTGCTATACCGCTCGTAGCCTTTGCCGTACTCGAGTTCCTTCATGAGATTGGTCGACGCATTCCGCACCACGAGCGGTATTGGCAAGTTCCCGAGCTTCTGCACATCCGCGAGCGCCCGGAAGTAGGCTTCGTACGCCGACTTATCCTTGGGAGCCACAGAGAGGTAGACCGTGCCATGCGCCAGATTGATGGCGGCCTCCGGAAGCCCGATCGTCTCTACCGCGCGAAAGACTTCGTTAGCCACCACGAGCGCGGTCGGCAAGGCCTGCCCGATATCTTCGGAAGCGAAGATGACCATTCTGCGTGCGATGAACTTGGGATCTTCCCCTGCATCGATCATACGTGCGAGATAGTAGAGCGCTGCGTCCGGCTGCGAAGCGCGCATGCTCTTTATATACGCACTGATGGTGTTGTAGTGCTCTTCTGCTCCCTTGTCGTAGCGGAGCACCTTGGCTTGGGCCGCTTCCTTAAGGGTCTCTGCCGTTACTTTTCCATAAATATTCTTGGTGTTCTCGAGGAGCGTGAGCGCTTGGCGTGCATCGCCGTTCGCGAGTGCGACAAGAAGCTCTTTGGCTTTCTTGTCGAGCTTGATGCCCGAGCGGCTGACGATCTCTCCGAGTTCTTCTTCGGTGAGCTCTTTCAATACAAACACACGACTTCTAGAGAGGAGTGCTCCGATCACCTCGAAGCTCGGATTCTCCGTAGTAGAGCCGATGAGCACAATGGCACCGCTCTCTACGTACGGCAGCAGGAAATCCTGCTGCGCTTTATTGAAACGGTGTATCTCATCAAGGAAGACGACAGCCGTCTGGCCTGGAGCTCTTCCTGAGAGCACCTTGCGCAGATCGTCCTTCCCCGCAGAGACTGCGGAGAGTTCGTGGAATGGGAGACCATGCGCCTGTGCATAGATGCGCGCGAGCGTAGTCTTACCGACACCCGGCGGCCCCCACAGGATGAAAGAGAAGAGATGCTTCTCCTCGATAGCTTTCCGCAGCGGTTTCCCTGGGCCCACGAGATGCTGCTGGCCTACGAATTCGTCCAGATTCTTAGGTCTTATCCTCGAAGCCAGGGGTTCCATGGACCCATGATACCAGAGCCCTGTCTTAGAGAAATGCAGGCAAAATCTAGGCTACTTGATGCCCGAACTCCTCATCTTCCACATCCTTCTCTGCATCCTCCTTGGTCGCATGCACTCTTCCATCGATATGATTCGGCGGAGCATAGACCGTGAAGATCTTGAGGGGTTCCGTTCCCGTGTTTATGAAATTATGCCGCACACCAGGAGTGACCCTCACCACATCTCCAGCACTCACTTCATAAGAGTCATCATTGAGCTTTGCCTTGCCGCTACCTGAGACAAAAAGCAGCGTCTGTTCCACATGCTCATGGGTCTCCTCACCGACATCCCCACCCGGAGGAACACTCATCACCACCAACTGGCTCTTCTCCCCGGTCGAAATCACTCTTCGAAAATTCTCATTCTCTTCGGCGATCTTGATGGCATTCGCGTGATATGACATAGAAAAATAAATTACTTTTATAAATTCGTGCGGATGAGGAGGAATCTAACTTCTTCCACCGCCTCAAGCTGGATCTCTTTCTCTTCGCGTACGCGAGCCTGATCTCCCGGCAAGAGGAGCTCATTTCCGACACGAAGCCTCCCCTTCTCAAGGTAACAGAATATTCCTTCGACAGACTCGAGCGACAGCGCCATCTTCGTTCTCTTCTTGAGGTAACCCATAGAGATGGAAGCGTCCGCAGACAGAGAGAGCGGAGCCGCTTCAAGACCCGAGACGAGCGGAGAGAGGGCGGCTCCCGCTTCCTGCGGAAGCACTTCTGCCTGTGCGTAGCTCGGCGTGAGATTCTGCGTTCTCGGATGAAACCACAGCTGATACAGATGGACTGGTGCGGTACTCCTATTGAATTCCGAGTGCACTACGCCGCGGCCCGCGGACATGCGCTGTATCTCTCCCGCCTTCACCACCGTCTCGTTCCCCATGCTGTCCTTATGCGCGATCTCTCCTTCGAGGACTATGGTCACAATCTCGAAGTTCGCATGCCCATGATCCGGGAAACCGCCACCCGGCATCACCACATCATCGTTGAACACGCGGAGCGCACCGAATTCTAGATTCTTCGGATCGTAATAGTGGCTGAAGGAGAAGAGCCACGCTGTCTTAAGCCAGCCGAGATCCTCCGAGAATCTCCGCTTTGCTGGGATGACCTCTATCATATTACCTAAAGCGGACAGGAACCTTCACCGACGCATCGTTCTCCGGGAGACCAGACGGATTGTCTTTCTCAAAGACGATGAATCCCTTACCATCGCCTCCGACAGGAGCCTTGAAGGAGATCGTACCTTTGAAAGGGACGTATTCCTCAGTCATCCAGTCGCTCTGCGCTTCAGCGTAGTGCTCCGAGAGGACCTTGCCAGAAGAGTCGGTGACCTTGATGGGAAAGGACGCTTCGAAGTACCAGTAGCCACGCGCTGTGCCGGTGACAGTAAGTGGAGAAGTGACCAGATCCCCCGCCGAAGGCGAAGCCACCATGATGAGCGGAAGGACACACTCGTTCACCTCCGCGTTCCAGGTGCCGCCGCCCGCCACGCAGAGCGTCACCGGATCATTCGAAGGGGTAGAGGTAGAGCTGCCGCCAGAAGAGGTACCGGAGGGAGTCGACGTAGCTACCGGAGTGGCTGCGCCCTCCGGCGTACGCATGACGAAGTAATAGAGGCCGCCCGCGATCAAGAGAAGGATGGCGATGAGGGTAAGTGCTCGAGAATTCATGTGGTAAGAATGACTAGCGATAACTCTTGAGCTCGCTCCACTTGAAGCGGACACCCGCTCCGAGCGTACCGAGCATGAGAACGAACGCCGCTATCCAGCCGACGACCGGGATAAGCGCGAGTATCACAAGAGCGATAGTACCTATGACGATGGTCCACACGGATACTTTCATCTCTGTTTCCCTCTTGAAATAACGGTATATCTCCCCACCTACGAGTGCCGGCAGGTAGAGAGTATTGATGATGAGCATGGCGCCGTACACCAGCATCACCAGTATGCCGACGAGAAGACCGACGACGGTCGTCATGAGGAAGACAGCCGCGAATGGAGTCGCTACCAGGAAGGCGAACCCGAGCATCACATTCATGATGAAGCCATCGAAGAAGCGCTCGCCCAACCCCTTCACCGCGCGCTGGTAGTAGAAACTCATGAGCAAACAACCGAGGAAAATCATGAGAAGCTTCAACACGAACCACAGGCCAACTGTCTTGGCCCAGTAGAGAGGAGAGGACACGCTCTCACGCGGAGCGATGGAATCGTGTGTCACCGCTCCGGAGAGCGTAGCCCCAGTGACGATAGTGGCTGCCTTGGAGGATCGATAGGTCACCGCTCCGGAGAGCACGGCGTGCGGACCGAACGTCACCTTCTCCGCAGAAATGTATACCGGGCCGTTCACCGTACCGTCGATAGTCACCTCTTGCGCATGTACGCGTAACCCTCCCTGTATGGTGCCACTGAGGAGCACCTGACTGGCAGCAATCGCGGCATCCCCTCCTACGAGCACGCTCGGGAGCATAGTTACCTTAGCTCCTGCCAGGAGCACGTCCCCCTTCACCGAGCCTCCCACGGTGATGGCGCGGCCCGCGGCCCGCACATCATCCCCCACGTTTCCGACAAGGGTGAGCGCATCTCCCGCAGCCTGGAGATCCTGCGAAGCGCTGCCGGTGAAGTAGATGTCATTCCCCGCCCCGGTGACATCACCTGTTACCGCGCCCTCGATGGAGATGGAGTTCCCGGCGACATAGAGATCGCCGCCGATACCCTCCTCTTTCCCGAGGATGTAGCTATCACCCGAGTGGAAGCTCGCGGCTTCCACTGCGAGCGGCAAAAAAATGAGAGACAGAGCTGCGAAGGACGCAAATATCTTTTTCATAGAGAAATTAAGAAATGATTGGCTGCCCGATAACTGATTATAGACCTTATGGGCAAATAGGAAAGAAAAACCCGGCGCGTGGCTCTCCCCTGGGAAGAGGAGAAACTGCCGCGCGCCGGGGCGAGTTTAGGAGGAACACCGTAAGGAAAGGGCTCGAGAATCAAGCCCTGTCCTTAGATGCCCCTTAAGGGTACCGCTCCTATCGGTTTCTGCAAGTCACCCTCTTATCCCAGACTTCTCGGGAAAATAACGGCGCGACCAGACGACTAAGAAGCTCAGAATGAGACTTGCGAGCAGAGCAGCAGAAGAAGCGAGAGTGATATTCCTGGTAAGTCCCTCTATGCGTTTCTCTGTCTCGCGCAGCGAACGGCCTGCAAGCACGAAGCCCTTCACTCCCCCTCTCTCATAACGCGCGAGCACTACCGCCTGGCGCACACCAGGCTCCGGCTGCCAGGTGAAGCGATGCTCTCCGTGCTCTCGTGCGTAATCAAAGGTTCCTGCGGGCAACCGAATGTCTTCACGATGGAGATCTCCGGTGGAAGAGAGCAATCTTCCTCGCTCATCAAACACTGCAAGAAAGGGAGCAAGCGAGAGTGAGATATCAATCGGCTCCTCAGGAGAAGCTACCATGGCGGGTGTACGGCCAGCCTCGAGTGCACGCACGGCGTCAATCGTCATCTGTATCTGCGGGTCATCCGCCGCATCCCGGTACGCCTGCTGCATCGTCACATACGAAAAGTAAGCTACAAAAGCTATGAGGAGAGCGAAAGGAAGCCAATGCCGAAAGACAGAGAGGAGCATGTTCTCATTGTAACCCCCTGCCGTCTCAGAGGATACGACTACTGCCAATAGCCTAGGATGAAGCCGAAGGCAACGAGACAGATGAGCTGGTAGCCAGCCTGGAGAGCGAAGCGCGTCCAGGAGATGCGCGCGGAATCATTGTTCCACATCGATCCGGCGGCAACCGTCGGCATGATGAAGCCAACCCAGATCCACAGCGCAGTCTCGACGCCAGTAGCCTCCGTCCAGCCCTTCACGAAATGTGCGAGTACGTATGCCTGGAAGAGCACCAGGAGGAATTGCACGAGGTAGAGTGGCATCGCCCTCTTCTGCATCTCTGCGCGGCGGGCGAGATCATCCGCGGAAGCGCCGATCACCCCAAGCCACACCTTCCCGAAGAGAGGACCATACCAGAGAAACCCCGCCACCATTGCGAACACTCCGCACGCGAGCACCGAGAGGTAATTGATCTCCATATATTAGAAACGAATAAGCTTATATGCCTGAGCCTTAATTGTACCGCTATCGCAAGAAAAGGAAGTAAGGAGAGCAACGCACAGTCGTCTAAACCAGTGTAGACTAACTAGAGGTAAATAATCTTCATAACGCCTATGGAACGCAAGGAAACATATATCGCAGGAGGCATCGTAGCACTTCTCCTCATCGGAGGCTTCGCCTGGTGGACGTATAGCGATGACACCGCATCTCCCGCTTCTACCGAGACCCCTACAGGAGAGAGCACGGACAACACCGACGTCAAAACGGCCGACACTCCGGCAAAGCGCGCCGCAGCCGCGTACACCGTGACCCGCGCCAAGGAAGGGACCGCCTACGTGGCGACCGTCACCCTCACCGCCACAGGCTTTAGTCCCCGCATCGTGGAGATAGAACGCGGAGACAGCGTTCGCTTCATTAACAAGAGCGGGAAGAGCATGCGCGTCACCTCCGACACCTTCGAAGGCGCACCCATCTACGCAGGCTTCAACCAAGTGAAGAGCGTGGGCATGAATGGAACCTACTCCCTCTCCTTCAGCGAAGCAGGCGTATGGGGATACCACAACCTCGGTACGGAGACCGACATAGGCATCGTCTACGTAAAGTAGGAAACTACACAACTGTTGCAGCGAAAAACGAGCGAGACCCGCTCGTTTTTCAATTCACGCTCCCCAAAGCACAGCGGGGAAACTGAGGGGCCGCGAGTCAAAAAAATATTAACAGATCATACCTAGAATAGTTCCGATAAATACGCAAAAAGCCGCTGCCTTGCGGCAGCGGCTTTTTGCCAGATCGCTCGCGTATTATGCGCGGGCTACGTTGACTGCATTGAGGCCCTTCGGTCCCTCTGCAACTTCAAAGGTGACGACGTCGCCAACCTTGAGTTCGTCAAACATGACGCCTACGAGATCCTTGGAGTGGAAGAAGAGATCCTTCGTCTCGCCTTCGCGAGAGATGAATCCGAATCCACGGTCCGTGATGGTCTTGATGGTTCCTTTCATGGTGTGTTGTTATGCTGCTCGGAAACCCGACTGCGTTCCTTAGTCTATATGACCCCGCAATAGTAGCATATGGGGTTATTTCTGTCAACAGCCTCTCTTTCAGCCTCGCCCGAAGCGGATACGCTTCAGTTCCCCTCTCCTCTTCTCATATTCCGGCATGGCTCGGGCCATAAGGGCCCAGAATCGGCGTGAATGGTTGAATTCCCCCCTATGGCAGAGTTCATGGAGAACGACATAGTCAGCGAGTTCCGTAGGCAGGAGGGCGATCTTGTAGTTGAAGCTGAGGCTTCCCCGCTTGGAGCAGCTGCCCCAACGGGTCTTCTGGTTACGGATGGAGATGGTTCCGTAGGAGAAGCCGTAGAGCGTATTGAAATGTGCGAGACGCTCTGCTGCGAGAGTGTGCGCCGTTTCTTTGTGGCGCGCATAGTCGCCTCTCTTGGTCGGGATCACGAGCCCCGCAGGAATAGATTTTAAATACTGAAGAGTACGCGCAATCCAAGCGGATTTCTCTTCCAGAAATCTCTCAATCGTTCGCAGAGCAGCAAAGGGCGGCGCAGATACTGCTACCCGTCCATCAGGATATACGGAGAGGCGGATGGCTCGCGCACGTTTGCTGCGCTTCAGCGTGTATTCCATTCCGTCAGAATAGACTACTTCTCCAAATCGAGCACTTCATCAATACGAACCTTCTCCACGAAGTCAGGCACGTGAGAGACCAGGATCATAGCGCCATCATAGCGATCGAGCGCGGCCGCAATCACTGGCAGATGACGGAAGTTGATGTGGTTGGTGGGCTCGTCGAGTATGAGGAGTCCCGGCTTCTGCAGCACCAGGCGTGCAAATGCTACCAGTCCTTTCTGTCCCTCAGAGAGGTGTCCCACTTTCACCTTCATCAATTCAGAGCTAATGAGAAAACCGGCAGCAGTGGAGCGGAGAT
This sequence comes from Candidatus Parcubacteria bacterium, assembly GCA_021414235.1. Lineage (NCBI taxonomy): Bacteria > Candidatus Parcubacteria > Candidatus Parcubacteria bacterium. The sequence goes on along the minus strand of JAIOOV010000004.1, from coordinate 200,533 downwards.
GCTCTTCCAGCACCTTACCTCCGGCTGATTCGAGCGCCTCGAGGAGGGACTGATACACCGTGTCTTCGAAATTAAGAGTGGAGAAATCCTGGCGGTAATAGCCCACGCGTACACCAGGGGCGATCACGGACCCGGAAGCCTTGCCTGAGGCAAGCGCCTCGAGGAGCGTGGACTTGCCGATACCATTCGGACCCTTGAGCAGGAGATGGTTGTTGCGCTTCAAGTGTATGTCCGTCTTGCGTACCACTGGCTTGGTCGCTCCCTTGCCGTGCTTCATCACGGAGAAGGAAGTGAGGGAGAGGATGTCTCCGATGAGGTCCGGCTGCGAGGGAATAGTGAAGGAACGGATAGTGCGGTCCTCCTTACGCACATCCACCATCTCTTCTTCGAGCTCTTCCGCCTTCTCGCGCATGCGCTTCGCTACGAGGCGCATCTGGCCACCCTTATGCGCAAACATGTTGGACTGATCCTTCTTCTCCTGGATCTCCTTGGCGAGCTGCGCGTTCTTGCGATTCTCCTTCTCGATACGGGCGCTGATCTCCGCCACCACATCGTGATAGTTGCCGGAGTACTGCTCCATGATGTGCGTGTGCACATCGAGATAGAGGACGCCTTGGGTAAAGGCATTGAGGAACTCCGCATCATGGGAGATCACGATACAGGTCTTCTTGTAGTCGATGAGGAACTGAGTGAGGTGTTCGATACCCGCCTTATCCAGATTGTTGGTAGGCTCGTCGAGAAGCAGGAGGTCAGGATCCTGAATGAGGGCAGAAGCGAGCAAGAGACGCGCCTGCTGACCGCCGGAGAAAGAACCTACGGTGCGATCGTGAGGTGCCACCAGGTGTACTACCTCCAATATCTTGTCGATGCGAGGATCAATGTCGTAGATTTTCTTCGTAAAGCAGCGCTCGAAGAACTCACGTACGGTAAGCGAGCGCTCCGAAGGTTGTATCGCCTGCTTAGCAGTAGCGACAGTAAGTCCCTTGGGAATATTGATCTTCCCCGACTCCGGCCTGTGGGCCCCGGTGATGAGGCCAAAGAGGGTGCTCTTACCTGCCCCGTTCTGACCCATGAGGGCGATCTTGGTTCCCCGGCGCACGGAGAAAGAAGCCTCGTGCAGGATAGGCTTATTGTGTCCGAACTCGAAGGACACCTCTTCAAACCTGATGACAGCTTCTTCGCGGGACATGGAATCCGCATACTAGCACAAAATGGCCTCATTTGGCTCTTTGTTTGATGAGCAGGAGCTTCTTGGCTTTCGGCAGCCGCTTGATCTCGGCTTCGCGCTTGGAAGCAGAGCTGCGATCGGGCTGCTTCTCTGTGTAGACAATCTCAGTCACCGATCTTGAACGGGTGTAATGTCCGCCGGTTCCAGCTTTATGCTCCTCGAATCTCCGCTCCACGTCAGTGGTGATGCCCGTGTAGAGGCTGCCGTCGGCACACTCGAGGATATATACGTAATACATCTCCTAGAGCGGAGTCTTTACTGATTTGTAGTATTCGCGGAGCGAAGCAAACTTGTCATCGCGCACAGAGAAGATGGCCACCTCGTGCATCTCTATTTGCAGACTCCGAGGGACGTCCGTGAAGTTAGCTTTCCATTCGGCAAGGACAGTATCTCCATCAACCCACGTATTTAGAAGCGTAAAGTGTATATCCTTCTGCTCGCCCTGAACCTTAGTGATCCAATAGTTCCGGATTTCTTCATGTCCGAAATTCTTCGGCTCCTTAGGATCGTCGTAGGTCGCATCCTCGGTAAAGACGGTCAGGATAAGGTCATCATCCTGCTCTTCCCAAGCCTTACCGTAGGTGTTCAGCAATTCAATAGCTCTTTCCCTGGTCATATCCTAAAACCCTAGCACCTCGTTCATTAAAAGAACATGTGCCTTATGATTTTTAATTACTCGTGTCGAATCTTACCGCCGTTTATTAAGCCTATCGCCATGGAAATAGGTAGATATTCATTTTTCAAGAGACCATTCCATAATATCAACCACCGCTCTCTCGGAAGACTATGCTCGATCGCCTGCAACACAGAGGTAACCTTAACAATATCTATCATGGCAGCCACCCTTAACTTGTAGTTTTCACACTCGTCTTGAGTAAGTTCCTTCTCGGCCCTTCCCATCGCTTCCTGGGATATTCCCCCAAGTCTTATAAATGTTATTAAAGGGTAATCCGTAAAGAGAGCATACAGTTCCGGTGAAATTTCTGTGATAGAACGAAGTCTCTCCAGATCATGTAGTTTTTTGAATTCAATCGCCGCCACTCTGAACGTTTTAATATCCTCAGAGTAGATTTCCATCAAGGTACCCAATTCTTCCCCTTCTGGAGACCTGGACTTTTCCGGTCCTCCACCTCCAAATTTTTCACTCATATACCGATTATATCAACGTTTGGGTGGCAACACCTCTGTAACAAAACAACTCAAAACAGGCTACAATTAAGCCAATGAAAAAGCGGCACACTGCGGCCAGGAATGCCGCACTCCTCTCTCTCCTGCTCTTAGGGATGCTCGCGGGTATATATTTCCTGAACCCACCGGCGCACGAAGCGCTCAGCGCCCGCGCAGCAGCGGGTCCTGATCACTATCCAAGCCAATACTCCGACCGGAACATCACTGCGAACGCAGTCATCTCCGACCCGCGTTTCCGAAACAGCATCGCGCTCCCCCGGGAAAACCTCCTCACCAGCGTCCTCAGTTCATTACAGAGACAGAGATCGGAGATAGGGGCTAAGCCGGTAGAGCGCGGCACCTGGCTGTGGACTCCCCTCCTCGATATCACTCCGGAGTATCGGGAATCTATCATCAAAGGTGCAAAGGAGAACGGTATCCGCACCATCTACCTCTCCATTGATTCCTACTTGGATATCTTCGCTATGGAAGAAGGCGCTGAGAAGGAAATCAAAGAACAAGCCTACGACGATGCCTTACAGGCCTTCATCAGAGACGCACACAAGGCAGGGCTCAGCGTGGACGCCGAAGCAGGCTGGCGCAACTGGGCAGAGAGAGGACATGAGTACAAAGCCTTCGCCGTACTCCGCTATGCGATGGAATACAATCGGACCCATGAGGATAAGCTGCGTGGCTTCCAGTACGACATCGAGCCGTACATGCTCCCTTCCTACGAAGCGGACAAGAAGAGCGTCTTGCGCAACTTTGTCAGCTTGATGAACAAAGTCGTGAGAGAGATGGAGGAGAGCGATCTGGAGCTCTCCGTGGTCATCCCGGAATTTTATGACGGCGGAGGAGAGCTGACCCCGAAGTTCCTCCACGGGCTGCGCTACGGCTACACATACGACCATCTATTGAACGCTCTGGAACAGAGACCAGGGAGCACGATCATCATCATGGCGTATCGCAGAGTCGCGCTCGGCGAGAACGGTTCCGTAGATATCTCCAAGGACGAAGTGAGCGCAGCCGCCCCCTTTCAGACCAAAGTGGTCATCGCTCAGGAGACCGGAGACGACCTCGCCCCCCACGTCACCTTCCATGGCACTTCCCGTGAATACTACGACGAGCAGACAGGACTCATCGAGAAAGCCTTCGAAAAGGAGAAAAGCTACGGCGGACTCGCGACGCATTACATAAATATGTTCCTGACGTTGAAATAACCCTCTCGCTTGGCGAGAGGGTTATTTCTTCAAAGTGATTTAGGAGCGAGACTTCTTGGCGGCCTTCTTTGCTTTTTTCACTACCTTCTTCACGACTTTCTTGACCACCTTTACTACACGGCTCTTGCGCGCCTTCTGCATATGATTCCAGACCTCCTTCATCTCCCGAGTAAGCTCTTTCACTTCCGCAGCCGTAGCCCCGGACACGCTGGAGTAGCGCTTCAGTATGCCCTGCGCGATAGTGGTGTAGGTATCCTTGTCGATGTCACCAGCCTTCTTGACCGCAGCTTCGATCGCAGAGAGCGCTTCCTTGCGCGCTTTCTGCATCCAGCTCGCGGCGCTCTTGCGATGAGTGGCGGCGCCCTTCGCTCCGTAGAACCAGTATGCCGCAGCGCCCGCGACAGCAGCGGCGGCTGCCGTACCTGCACCCGCGAGAGCCCCTGCGGAGATTCCTGTTTTTGATTTTGCCATGAGATTAGGATAGTTAGCTATTTCTGCTCACTCCTCCTTAGGAGCTTTTACTTTCTTCTTGGGCTTCCCTCGAGCGAAGCGCTGCAGGATGAATCCAAGAGCTAAGTCAAAAGCGCTCTTAACCTTCCTACCCTCGCTCTTTACGCCAGCCCTCAGGTCTTGAAAATCCTCTTCCAATCCATCACTCGCCTTGCGCACCTTCTCGGCCACCTCGCGGAATTCCCGCAGAATAAGGATCACGTAGTAGAGAGCGATGGAGAGGCCGATACCGACGACGATCACCGCGATGGACGTGATCAGGAAGAAGATATTCGCGTGCAGGATTTCATTCATTGTCTCTTAGGTTAGGACGGAAAAACGGATGTTTGTTTACAAGCTTCTCTTAGCAACAAGCAGACTCCCGAACCATTCATTCCCTATTCTACCTGGAAACGCGCATCTTGAAGAGATGGGAGGAAGCAGCCACAGTCGCAATGACGCCTGAAGCATCTTTTTATGACCGGAAACAAGAAGAGCCTGGCGACAATGCCAGGCTCTTCACACACGCCTCTGCTTAGCGCAGCTTCACGGCCGTCCCATATGCCAGGATCTCAGCGCCACCAGTCATCACCTGAGAAGTGGAGTAGCGGGTGCAGATAATCGCATCCGCCCCGAGTGCGCGAGCCTCTTCCAGCATACGGGTAGTAGCCTCTTCGCGTGCGATATTCATCGCTTTCACGTAGCCTTTGATCTCGCCTCCCACGATGGACTTGAGGCCCGAGACGATATCGCTGCCGATATGGCGAGTCTGGATAGTATTCCCCTTCACCAGACCGAGGACCTGGGACACCTCTCTCCCAGCTACGGATTCAGTAGTGGTGATGAGTATGGAAGTATTCATATGGGTTAGCGCACGATGGTGCTGAAGAAGACACCGAGGTAGTAGGGCCAGAGCACCAGAGCGAGCACGCCCTGCCAGAAGAACGCCAGCTTGAGGTAGCCGATGGTGAAGAGCCAGCCGATAGCCCAGAGGCCTCCCGAGAACGCGTGATTTTCTACTTTTATCTTTTGCATATAGGAAGAGTATAACCGAAAGGTTTTTAGGTACGATATCTTTATCGCTAGCAGACGCCCCTTAAATCGCGCAAGCGATTAGTCTCCGAAATTGAACGGTGCTTCCGCCGGAACCTGCATAGGGATGCAGGTAGTGGTGAATTCACTCGAGCTCAGTTCCACTCTTTCTCCATGAGCATAAAAGACGAGACCGTCCCCCTCGTAGCGAGCGCCGGTTGCACTCGCAGCTTTTGTAAGGATGACCTTGGGGATGCGCTCCACGCTCGTTGCCGGAGTGAGGAGTATCTGCCCCATATCGGAGGCCGGCGACATAGTGAACTCCGTGCCGTCCCCGCAGCGATAGCCGTAGACGCCGAGATTGAAGAACGATTCGTCCGCCTGCTTCTCTTGGTAGATGTAGTTGTTGAGGTAATAGAAACCACCGACAAGGATAATGAGGACTGCGATGATTATTGAGATTACTTTGATCATACGGATACTGTAGCAGAGCAAGGAATGTCTCTGGTACCCCGAACCCTTACAACGGACACGTCCTACCATCAGGTTTCAAAATAACAGGCTTCTCCTCAAAGCTGATCCCATCCTCGGAGATATGCGCTAGGACGGCGAGACCCCTCCTGACCGATTCGTTCCAATACTGATCGAATATGAAATTTCCCAGAGAATAGTAGACGCGAGTGTCTCCTATCACCTCCTGTGATTGAACGATGTGAGGGTGCGAGCCGATGATGAGATCCGCTCCGCTCTCCGCGAAGAGCTTGGCGGTGTTCCGCATCCGATCCGTGGGCTCGACGTACTCTTCTCCCCAATGGGTGTAGACGATCACCACCCTCTCCTCGGCGCGCTCGCCTGAGATGAGCTTGGCTACTTTTCCCGCCGAGTCTCCCCCGAACTGATTGTAGCTTACGAAAGACAGCTGAATTCCGTTGATCGCCGTGCGATATACATGCGTATCACCAGAGCGACCACCAAAGTAAGAGACCCCGGCTTCGGTCAAATATTTTTTAGTAGAAGCTATGCCGCTCTGTCCGAAATCGCCGATATGATTGTTCCCTATATTGACCAGCCCGACGTTATGCTCCGCCAAGAGGCGGGCCGTCGAAGCAGGAAAGGTGAATCGATAGTTATCCGGAGTCCCCGCCTCAGTCCCCTCGCTTACGGACGGATGGTCCGTGATCGGACCCTCCAGGTTCCCCACGACAAGATCGGCTTCTTTCAATAGCGGATCGATACAGGAAAACAGATATTCAAAGCCGCGTACCCTAGCCACCTGCCGGATATAGCGGTCAAAGTTCATGTCGCCGACAAACAGGATGTCGGTAGCACCACCCGATGTCGAGACACCTTGAGGGAAGAGCGTCTCTCCTCCACGATTACCCCAATAGGCATAGCCGCCAAGGAGGATGCTGGCGCCGACGATCCAGAGGACGGCCTGGCGCATGCCGCTTATTCGATCAGGAAGCTCGCGCGCACCGTCACCATGACATCCTTGTTCTTGCTCTGCGTGTCATATGAGCCGTAGTCGCTGATCTCTACCCCACCCTGCGGCAGAACCTGTACCACGCCGCCAGTAGCCGAGCGCAGCGCACCCACAGACATCCCGCTCTCCTTAGCGATAGCCTCTGCGCGTGCCTTAGCATCCTTGATGGCACCTGCGAGCAATGAGACGCGCTTCTCCGGAAGTTTCTGATAGGTAAGCTCGATGCCGCCGGTAGATACGTTGTATCCGGAGCCCGAGAGGGGCGTGATGTTTCCTGCGAGCGCCGCGATCTTATCTATCTCCGCGCTACGCACCATGATCTGGCGCGAGACGACATGTCCAGTGAGCACTGGCGGAGAGTTCTGCTGATAGTAGTAGTCGGGAGAGGCGTTCGGCGCAGGCGTCTCCACCTCGGTGAAGCCCTGCTCTTTGAGGTACGCCAGGATAGTGGCGGTCGCTCTCTCCAAGCGGTCGAAGCCTGCCTGCTGATCGTTTATAGCTGTCTTGGTATCCAGGTTTATATTCCAGCGTCCGAAATCAGCCACCACTGATTCGCGTGCAGAGCCAGTGACCTCAATGGTATTCCCTGCCACTTTTATCTTATACGCCGTATATGCACCGAAGCCCGCCGAGATCATGAGCGCGAGAGCAAAGAGGGTCGCTGCGGCGACGATGGGCTGCGCGTAATCGATGAGGCCTTTGAAATTCATGAAAAGAGGATTAGCGAACGATGGTGCTGGTAAGGCGGCTTAATACCAATCGTATGAAGAATCGTACCAGTCATATGAATCCGAGTAGGAGTCAGAATACCAGCTATCGGCGTAAGGATTACTGAAATCAGAATCCAGATAATAATTGTTGTAATTATAGCCAGTGTAATAATCGGAATCCCAGGTATAGCTCGGTGTATACCAGTAGGAATCGTAGCTCGTATCGTAATAGCTATCGTTGTACAAATCGTCCCCCTCCGTCCAGCTATAGTTGTCATACTTCAAGCCATTCGGCTCGCTTCGGTAATAGCCGCTGACATACGTTCCATTGCTCTTGTAGTAGCCATCCACCCACACGGCGGCCTCGGCCGACACGGGGATATTCAAAAACAAAAGACCTATTACTAGGACACCGGAGACAAGGAGTTTTTTCATACCTGAATGGTACTACCTACTATTATTAGTCACAAGCAACCAGGCTATTGATACTAAAGCGTGGGATTGAGGGGCAAAGCTCATCGCATCGAACCAGCCACAATACCGCGAGTTACTGGGCCGAAGTAGCCAGAGGACGGTTTGATCTTACTCTTCTTCTGGAAAGCCGCGAGGGCTTTTGCCGTAGCGGATCCAAAATACGCAGTCTCCTTCCCCCTACTTCCAGGGCCGCTCTTCGATACGACATGCCCCCTCGCGTTGAGCCACTGCTGCAAGCGTTTTACGTCTTCTCCTGACATCCCCCTCCGCAGGTCGCGCGTGAATGCTGGCGGAAGAGGAGCAGCCGTGGAAACAGCCGCCGCCTGGCGCGCGTACTGGCAAAGCGCGGTATTCACTCCGAAAGCGTAAGGGGAAAAATTGAGAGCTGCACGATCCGTACAGCCGATAACAACACCAGTATGCGTGGTGGAGCTACTACTCGAAGAGGATTGTGATGTTCCGAATATGGCGAAGATGGAAAAGTGCGGCGCGGTACAGGTGATGGTGTTCGTGCCGGTATTTACGGAGCAGGAATCAAGCTCCGACCACGTGCTGTTCTTGTAGTGGTACATCTTGAGCGTGCTCTCATCGAGACTGCTCACGTCACCGTCGGTGTACGTATAGGAGACAGTCACTGCCGTATCAAAGGAGTCCAATTCCGTGGTGTTGTTGATGAGGGCGGTCACATTGAACACCAGGCTCGCCGCGCTGCTTAGGCTGGAAGAAGGCTTGCCGGTGGTATCGAGTACCGCGCTTGAAGAGAGACCCTTTATCTGTATCACCACGGAAGAAGAGGTGGAGGTAAAGTTGGCGGGTGTCGAGACGGTGATGGTACGTCCGGTATCCGTGACCGTGGAGGTGGCCGCCGAACTTACCGTAACCACCGTCGAAGTGGAGGAAGAGGGCGCGCTGCCGCCCGTACAGCCTGTCGTAGTAAAGGTGCCCGCGGTGGAGGTGGCATAATTTCCCGCCGTATCAGCAGAGATGACTTTGTAGTTGTAGAGGGTACAGGAGAGCAGACTACTTATCGCCTTGCTATGGCTCGTCACCCGCGTACTGGTATCCGTCTCCGTCGTGGAGGAGGCGTAGAGCGAGTCGGCGGAATAGACCGCTTTTGTGGAAGCCGCCTCACTGGTGGTCCAGGTCAGCGTGCCTCCCGAGCTGGTAATGCTGGAACTTGCCACCGCGGAAATGGTGGGACCCGTATTATCCACGGTCACCGTCACTGCGGTGGAGGTGGCGCGATTTCCAGCCGCGTCCCGCGCCACGGCGATGAGAGTATGCGAGCCGTCAGAGAGAGCAGTGGTATTGAACGTAGAATTATAGATATTCACCGAGGTGGTGGCAGTGATCTCGCTCCCTATCTGATTCGTGCTGTCATAGTAGAACTTCACGCCAGATACCAGGACATTGTCCGAGGAGCTAGCAGTGAGAGTCACCGCGCTCCCCCCGATGGTGGCCGCGCTCGCGGGCACGGTTATCTCCACACTGGGGCTCGTGGCATCCGGAGCGGCATCGGGGTTGCTCGAGCCGGAGGAGAGGTTGCCGACCTGCGTAGAATTCAGCGCGTAATCGTAGACGCGCACATCATCTATATATCCATTGATACCCTCATCAAGCTGCTGCACGCGGTTGCCGATACGCAGTGTGCCGCTGAGGTCACGGCCCGCGAGAGAGTGCTCATCCTGCAACTCATTCCCGATATAGAACTTCGCAGTGGTGCCATCGTAGGTGAAGGTAACGTGATACCAAGTACCAAGGCTGAGCGTGATATCGGTGGCGTGCCAGTTACCATCGAAATAAGTGATCTTGTGGGTGGTGGGTCCCGCCTCCGTACCGGCGATCTCCAGCTTATCGCTGCTCCAGCTGATGATGCGTGAATAAGACCCTTCGCCATTAGCTGTCGGCTTGTACCAAAAAGAGAAGCTTCTCGGATCTGTCGCCGCGAAGTTCCGTCCCACGGGCCAGGACACGTTCACGGCATCGCCCGAGCCCGTAAAAGAGAGCGCGTAAGGATTGTCAAAAGACACGCTGGGCACGTTGTTCGTCCAAGTAGGCTCGGTCGCCGTAAAAGAGCCGTCGATATTGTTAGCTCCGCTATCCTGAGGCGTAGTACCGGATCCATCATCGAACTTGAGCCACATGATGGGATCTGCCGCCGCAATCGCGCGTCCCGGACCCACGGAGATTGCCAACAAAAAGGCGCAAAGTAATACCCTTACGAAAAAGCGCGCACGCATTAAAAAATTATACTACAGGCCCGGCCTCCTCCCCGCAGTGGAAACTACTGATACTGAATGAAAACTGGCTTGGGGTTGAGATCGAGAATCTCCTTAGGAGTAAGGAGGCGCGGGCTAGGAGCCTTCAGGTCATTGATATAGAAGAGCTTGAAGCCGGTGAACTGCACGGGTTCAGGGAAGATAATCTGCTGATATGTTCCCTTCTTTTTGGCGGGCGAGCCCCAGCCGTCCATGTCCATGACAATCTGCACTTCTGGAAGAAGCACTATCTGCTTGTAGCCGGTAATCATCCCTTTAGTGAAGCGATGTAGTACCAGCACCTTGGGAGGCAGATCGTTATCCTTCACCAGCTTGGCCAGGTAATTAGAGGTGTAGTTGATATCTGCCGCAGTAAATCTTCCAATGACCGTGCCCGGCCTCTCCTTATTCTTCATGGAGAACTCCGGGTCGATGCCGAGATGCACCTCCGGCATCTTGAGATATTTCTCAAGAAGCGGCAGCTCTATCTGCAAAGTGCTCAGTCCCACCTGCACATCGAGGATGACGATGCCGTTCACCCTCTTAGCGAGTGCCACCGCGTGATCAATCTGCGCGTGAGGCATGCGCAGGCGGTACTTGCCGTCTTTGCCTGCAGACTCCTGCGCGGTGATGGCTATGTAGTTGATGGCGGGTATGGCGGGCGTCGTAGGGTCGGCCGCCGTCCATTTTGCCACCTCCGCGTTGAGCCGCGTGATCATCTCTTCCGTAGGATATTTGCCGAGCGCTCCCATCTGCTTGGAATAGAAATTGCCGTAATAGGCCACGATACGCCGGAACGGCAGTATGGCTCCCGCCTTGGGATATGGCCCCTTCACCGGCCAGATGCGCACAGTGGTCGAAGGGGTGGTGGAAGGATAGTTGGCAAGCCCAGCGTAGAGCTTGTCGTAGAGGACGGTATCGAGCGTCGGCACGGGTACAGGCGTCTCCCCTTTCACCTCAGTGGAGGAGGCCACAGCACCAGCCGGGTTGTACTCAATAGCAACGAAATTGGCGTAGACGAAAGAGAATAGCGCAAAAAAGAGGGCGCAAAGGCTAGCAATGCCTCCAATATAGACCAATCGAAGCTTCTTTTTGGTAATCCTAATGTGCATTAAAGCCTTACTAGAGGCTTTAAGTGTAGCATGGCAACATTTGTAACCTTAACAATCATTAGACTCCCGCCCAAAGATGAAATAGCAACTTACTAATCCAAATCTTTTTACAAAAGTGATGTAGTCTCTAAGTTTACGCCCTCTAAAGCTGACACTGATCCAGAAGGTGGCTCCTGTATTTCGACAGTTGGACCTCTACCAAAACCCATGGTGTAGATAAATTTACCATCTTTGTATTTCATCCCATCAGGCAACAAAACATCTTCCATCTTTTTATCATTAACCATCTTTTCCCCACGATCAAATAGAGGTTTAAGATCAACATAGAGCAGCGCCCTAATTCGCTCAGTTTGTTCCCCAATCCATCCCCCTCTTTCGCCTACCGCTTTTGAAGCAACACTAAATCCAATGGACGTAAGGTACGTTCTGAGCGCGGCCGGATAGTGTCTATTTATGACATTGTTTCCAATTTGCTCCCACATTCTTTTCTCAAAAGGAACGCAATACCCCTCTTTATACTGTCGCTCATATGTCAGCCCATAGAGCAGCTGATGAACAAGGTGATAAATATCGTTACTATCTTTTATATAAGTCAGGTGCTCGAAGGATTTATATAGTATTGCAGCAACACCTTCGTTTATTGTTGAATTCGAGTAAAAACTCGCTTCTGTCGCGGTTTTCTCTCGATCAACCACATCTTGATTTAAATCATCTTGATACGCCAAAAAAACATATTCGTGTCCGATAAATCGCGCAATCATGTGTAGTGACCACCACTCATCTTTGAGAGCATAATTTGTATCGACCCCTCTCTCTTCCTCGGTATTAATCTTGAAACATATATCTTGAAAGATCTCACTCAAATGAGAGAGGCCATCATTAATGTAACGCGGAGGCACTGCGTCTGTTTTTAAATACGTTTCTATGGACTTTGATAGAGACTTAATGAATACAGAGAGCTGAAGACTATTCAGATTTTTCTGCATTTTGTAATCCAGAGTCGGCCATCCAAATAAATTAAAGTTAGCAAGTATTACAGGAGATCCAAATAACAATTCGTACAAATTAGAGGAGAGAGCCAAGCCACTCATTTCAAGGTGCTTGTAAAGAAACGAGTTTTGATCAATAAAGAGATTCTTTATAATTCTAGAAACCCCTTCTGCTTTCCTATGATTTAGAGCATATTTTTCCACCATCACCAGAAGATAGTGTAGGGCGTCAAATCTTTTAGTAGTTATCACATCCACCAAAGAGCTTTCGCCAAGCACAACATCGAGTATCGCGACGGCTGATTGAGACAACTCGCTCTTGGTGTTCTGGGAGGCTGCCTTGCAGATAGCATCCAAGTTATCCAAGAGAGCATTTAATATAATTTCCAAGCGTTCAGGGCTTGGCCTGGATAATTCCCAAGTCATTACTTCATAGAACTTTCTTGCACTTCTCTCGTTAAAGAGCCTCTTGTTAGACGCCTTTAACAGAAGGAGTGCGACAGAGGTCGCGATAAAAACACTCGCAACAACTTGCCAAAAAATTGACAGCTGGAGCATATTTGTAGGATTTTGAACCAAAACAAAAGAAGAAGCAGTGGTCAAAATCACACCAAGCAAAACAGTCGAGAAGACAGTCGGTACAATATAACTCCTCACCCTTAACGCTATCGACCATTTCTCTTTTCTAAATTGATACACCGCAAGCAAAATTGCGATAGAGGCAAGGGCTTCACCAATCGAAAAAAATACTGGTGGATTTTGATATGGATAATCTCTCAAATCGGGCGTCAGATAATGTAAAAGGGTGTTGCCTACAAAAATCAAATCTGCCCAGAATCCAAAACCAAAAAGCAGAATTAATTCACATAGAACAATTCCGTAAAAATAATTTAATGTTGGTTTACTATCATTCATAAAAGTCCCCCCTGCAACAACCTAATCTGATCCTCTGCCCAAGCCCAAGTTTGGCCCATAGTATGGCAAAAGCCTGGCGGAAAGCCAGGCTTTTCATGTAGACCCCACCCCAAGGCCAGTTTTACCAAACCTTGGCCCAGCTCCTCATCATTTCTATCTCCCTGGTCTGGGAAGTGATGATGTTATCCGCCAGCTGCTTCATTTCAGCCCGCTCGGTCGAAGCCTGGAGCATCTGTGCCATCATCACCGCCATCTCGTGGTGCGGGATCATTTGCCGAATGAACTCTTTGTCAAAATCCGTCCCCGATAGTGCTTTGAGCTTGTCCAAGTCCCCCGTCATACCATCCATATGCATTCCTCCCATCCCGCCATCTGAGGGCGCCGAGCCAAACCACGCCTGGTGCCAGGTGCTCATATCCACGATTTCTTTCTCTTGGGCTTCGATAATGCCTTTGGCTAGCGAGAGCATTTCAGGACGCTTGGAGCGCTCGAGTGCTACCTTGGCCATCTCTATCGCTCCCTCATGATGCGGAATCATCTGCGTGATGAAATGCTGATCGATATTCTGACTCATCATCTCCCCTGACGGCATCATGTGGCTACCTCTAGATGAGGAGTCGTATCCCCAGAGCATGTACCCTAGGCCAAGACCCACGACGAGAAGCGCTACTCCGACTATAGAGGTATTTCTTTGCATACTGTCAGTATAGCGCTGTCCCTAGGTGACCGCACGCCGCAGGAGCGCGGCTCTTCTCCCCCGACCGTACTACTTCCTATACTCCAAAATATCTCCCGGCTGGCATTGGAGCGCTTTGCAGATGGCCTCCAGGGTCTCAAACCGCACAGCCCTTGCCCTGCCATTCTTCAGCACGGAGATGTTGGCCAGGGTGATGCCCACTTTCTCAGCAAGCTCGGTGACGCTCATCTTGCGCTTAGCCAGCATCACGTCGATGTTGATAATGATTGCCATTTTAGACAGTTAAATCGTTCTCAGATTTGATATCCACGGCATTCTGAAGTATCCGCTCAAACACTCCTGCAGTAGCAGCAATGATGATAGAGAGAAAGGTGATGATGAGACCGAGCATGACGGCGCCTGCGGCATCCTCGCCGTTGGTACGGGCAGCTATCATGAGGAAAGCATCCGCCGCCACAATGGCGCCAGCAAAGAGGAGCGCGCAGTACTTTATCTTCCGTAGTGCATTCACCGCATCCTGCGAGATCACCTTATTATCCCCGGCATATCCCAATATCTTGATCCCCTGGTAGAGCCCCACGAAGAAGAGAACCGAGACTGCGTAGATATAGGCTAGAAAGGGATCTTTGAAATAAATCTCGAAGAACGTGGAGTTCACGTTTCTGCCTTCAATCTGAGGGAACCACAGTAGCCACACGAGGATACCTACCCCGATAAGCACCAGCACAAACTGCAGAAACAAAGTTGAGCCTTTTTTCATGTTTCCAGCTTAATTTAGCGCTTATCGTTTGTCAATATGTATTTATCGTTAGCCTGGGTAGTTAGATTAGGACCCATGAGTGCGCCCTCATGACCAGACGAGCAAGACCTTCTGCTATACTCCTCACATCGTGACCACCTCCTTCCTCGTGCTTGTCGACGGACCCATGGGGTCTGGGAAAACAACAGTAACTAAGCTGTTAAATCAGAAGTTTCCTGATGCTGCACGAGTCGCGTTGCCGGATATAAAGCGCCTTGTTCCGAACTTCAGGGAAAATAAGGAAACTCTCTCAGTGATCAAGGAGGTAATGAGGGCGATGGTAGATAAATACCTTGAGCACGGAGTAAGCGTTATTGTCGAACAGATAACCAAGGCTGAGGGTATCGAAGCTCTGAGAGGCATTGCCGAGAAGCATGGTGCGAGGTTTTACGCGTACAGATTAGGCGCGCCCAAGGACACTCGTTTAAAGCGGATTCACGAGAGAACCAAAGAAATGATGGGAGTTACGGAATTACCCCAATCAAAGATCGAGGAGCTGGCAGGCTATTTCGAACCCAACGATCAATTCTATTTGGACAATCCCGTAGATACAGCCGAGTCCATCGATACACAGGAATTAACCGCGGAACAGGTTACAGAAACTATTATCAGTAAGCTCCGCGCCGACTAGAAACTAGGCACACACTTCACACCCACAGAATAGTCCTTTGCCAGGGTCGCCGTACACACCAGAGATTGCCGTCTATCTTCCAAGGCTTTGATACGCGCACGGATACCAGGAATCCTATTCTTGATATCTCCTATCTTGGTGCTCATAGAGGCTTCTACCTTCCCCTCTTTAACTAGCCGGTCGGTGGTCGAAGCGAGAGAGGTTACGATCATCACGAAGTCAGACGTCGTCGCGAGACTAAGCATCGCCTTATCCGCGCTTTTGTACGTACTCGCGTAGGCCCGGTAGTGATACAGGCTTTCGAGATCCAGTCGGTTGAGGGAGATTATCGCCTTCTCTTTCTCTTGCTCCGTCGAGCGGTACCCAACCCCTTTTATCTCGGCCATAAGAAATGCGTTCCGCTCGGTGATGTTCGGCACGAGCGCCCGATACCGGCGATTCGACTCCGAGAGGGCTTCCAGGGATTTGTAGAGCTTGGGACGATAGTTATTGACGGACTTGAGGCATTTAGGATCGCACACTCCTTTCAGCTGATCCGCATAGATGATGACCTCGTTCACGAAAGGGGCCAGTATCTTGAACTCACGCTCACGGATTTCAATCTGCGCGTTGAGTCTGGCAAAGCTCTCTACCGCAGTAAGGAGCTTGTCGTATTTCCTAGGAGTCTTCTCTGTAGCCTGAGCGCCTACGACACCCGGAATGATGGAAAAGATGATCGCACAGCAGAGTACTGCAGCAATATGCTTGTTCATAGCTTTGCCCTAATTATATCGGAGAGTTGCCCGTAGCAAACGCTCAGATGAGGACAACCCCGCATCAGATGGCCGGAGACTTGAGAGCCGTATTGATAACTTCGATGCCAGCATCAAGCTGACCAGATAGATCTTTTGAAGTATCAAAGGTATAGACGAAAGGAAGATCCGGAAGGACGAAATTCTTCTTATTGGTGAGAAAAGCCTCGACTGCATGATCCCCGTCTCTAAAAAGCCACGTGTGGTTATAGTTCTTAAGCTTTTTAACCACAAACTCATCAGGAGGATTGATATGAATGAATAGCTGCCGCACCTGCGGAAACGCTTCCAGGGTCTTCTTGTTGTATTCGAGTCCGTTGGTACTTCCTGTATTGCCATCGATAGCAACGCTATACCCCAGGCTCAGGTACTTCTTAGTGATCCTGTGTGCGATATCCCGAGCTCCTTCGTAGCTATAGCCATGGGCCTTAAGTCTTTCGCGTATATCGTCCGTCGATACCCGCACCAACCCCATACGCTCCGCGATAGGCTTCACCACCGTCGTCTTCCCGACCCCTATCACTCCGACCGGCATAAGCATCCACTGAGGAGACGGCTTAGCAGCAGGAATCACTAGAGTCTCCTCATATTCCCTTTCTACCTCTTCCAGTATCTCTTGAGGCGCATTCATAAAAATCTAATCTTTTTCTTTCTTAACTATCCTTCTATCTCTAGATATAGCGCCGCATGATCCGAGACTTCTTCTGGGAGCACCCTAAAATCAGTGACCTTAATATTGGGAGACACTAAGGCGTAGTCTGCGAATTTTCCTTCCTTCTTGTAGAAACTCGTGCGAGTAGAGCTGATACCATACTCCTTAACAAGGTTTCGCATACCTTCTTCTGCAATGGCCAGACTCTGAGTATCGGGATTTAGATTAAAGTCGCCCACAACGATAACCTGGTCCGAACAACGACCGATAAAATCACGTATACGCCTACCCTGTTCTAACCGATCTTCGGTATCAGACTTGCCCATACCATTCCAAAGACCGTGTAAATTTGCAACAACGACAGGTACGTCATCCCGCACGATACGTATGTATTGCAGATTCCTGCTATGCCCACCACGTTTCTCTGGGTCCTTATTTTCATAAATGAATATATCGCCCTCTTCCTCAACCAGAAGATTTTTCCTTATGAAAATAGCCTGACCATAGTAATCCCTGTGCGCAGGGCGAAAATAGCCGAAATGGGTGTCCCTCAAGAGTTCCTCAATACGCTCGAATAAATCCAACTTCATGTCGAGCTCTGGATGAGGCTCAGCTTTGCCTTCTGCCTTGCTATATATTTCCTGTAAACAGAAGATATCTATCTCTCTGTATTTCTGAAAGAAATCCAAGAGAGGATCGATTACCACTCCTGCCCATGTATTTAGAGAAACTATCTTCATGTTCCCTTCTTCTGCCTTGGCTGGGAGACTTGGACTCGAACCAAGATTAACGGATTCAGAGTCCGTTGTCCTACCATTAGACGATCTCCCAATATTTAGATGTAGACCTTCTCTTTCTGCACTACGTCCACCTTAACACTCTCCTTGGCTGTCTTGCTCCCAGTTTTCCCCTTCCCGTGCGCAATCGATGCCTTGATGAACTCAGTGAAGAGTGGGTGAGGATTCAAGGGCTGCGCCTGGAGCTCGGGATGCGCCTGCGTACCAAGGAAGAAGGGGTGGATCTCGCGCGGCAATTCCGCGATTTCCATCAGTCTTCCGTCGGGCGAGACACCGGAGAACACCATACCAGAAGAAGCGATTTTTTCAACGTAGGCAGGGTTCACTTCATAGCGATGGCGATGCCGCTCCTCCACCAATTCCTTGCCATAGGCTTCGTGCGCGATGGTGCCCTTCTTGAGAACCGCGAGATATGAGCCGAGGCGCATGGTGCCGCCATAGTTCTTGTCCGCAATCTTCTGCTTCTGATCCGGCATCACGTCGATGACCGGATGCTTGGTCTTGGGATTTATCTCCACCGTGTGCGCATCCTTGAGGCCGAGGATATTGCGGGCAGTCTCTACCACCGCGAGCTGCATGCCGTAGCAGAGCCCAAAGAACGGAATCTTGTTCTCACGCACGTAGCGGATGGCGTTTAGCTTCCCTTCAATGCCCGTTTCGCCGAAACCGCCCGGCACGATGACACCGTCATACTCCTTGAGCACAGAGAGATCCTTCCCTTTCTCAAAATCCTTGGCATTGAGCCAGGTAATAACAGGCTTCTTGCCCAAGTGCCAAGCAGAGAATTTGATGGCCTCGATCACCGAGAGATAGGCATCCGAGAGAACGAAATCACCCGTGTCGAAGTATTTGCCCACAATAGCTATCTTCACCTCGCTCTCCACCGTCTTGATCTTGGTAACAAACTTCTGCCACTCTACGAGGTCGCTCTGCTTACGACCGGATTTCTTGATCTTGAGCGCCTTGAGGATGGTATCGCCCAGATTGTCGCGCTCAAAGTTGAGCGGGACATCATAGATACTCTCGACATCGGGAGCCGAGACGATGCGGTCTACCGGCACGTTGCACCAGATGGCGATCTTCTCCTTTCGCTTCTTGTCGAGCGCCACTTCGCTACGCGCGACGATGAAGTCCGGCTGGATGCCGTAGGAGTTGAGCATGCGCACCGCGTTCTGGGTGGGCTTGGTTTTCATCTCCCCCACCTTGTTGGGGATAGGGAGATAGCTCACCAGGACAAAGAGCACATCGTCGGGATTGCGTACCTTTAAGACACGCGCCGCTTCCATGAAGAGCGCGTTCTGATAGTCACCCACCGTACCACCCACTTCGATGAGGGACACGTTAGAGCCATTCATGTCCGCAGCCTTCTCGATACGACGAGTGATCTCGTCGGTGATGTGGGGTATCGCCTCCACGCACTTGCCGCGATAGCCTAAGTTCCGCTCCCGCTCAATCACTGCGCGATAGACCATACCGCTCGTGATGTAGTCCTCCTCGCGAAGCGAGAGACCCATGAAGCGCTCGTAGTTACCCATGTCCTGGTCGGTCTCAAGCCCGCTCTTCAAAACAAAAACCTCACCGTGCTCGGTGGGGTTCATGGTGCCTGCGTCGACGTTTAAATACGGGTCGACTTTGATGGGATTCACATTGAAGCCCTTTGCCTGGAGAATCTTGCCGATGGAAGAGGTGGCGATACCCTTGCCCACTCCGGACATGACGCCACCGATTACGAAAATATACTTATGATGCTTCTTCCGCATGCGTACCTATATTTTAAGGTACCGACGGACCGCGAGATAGCTTGACACCACCCCTAAGCCGATGCCCGAACCCATGATTATGAGCAGGATCTGGAAGAAGTTGTGCCAGTAGTAGGAAGCCACATTCACTCCACTGAAGAAGTTCTCAGTGACGGGCCCCAACCAGCTCGTGAGCGGCCAGAAGATGAGCAGAGTGACGATACCGGAGATGACGCCGTACATGAAGCCCTCCACCACGAAAGGACCGCGGATATACATGGAGGAGGCTCCCACCAGGCGCATGACCGAGATCTCTTCCCGGGACATGAACACGATGAGCCTAATGGTATTGAAGGTGATGAGTATGGAAATGAGGCCGAAGATGATGATCACTGTGAGCCCGAGGGTACGAGCAGCATCGATGATACGAGTCAGGCGCTCGATGGCCAGCTTGTTCTGAGCGTAGTTGATCCTATCTACTATCTGGGTTCCTCCAGGAGAGAGTGCATTCTTGCTCTCCAGGAACTTGGCGATACCCTCGTACTGGGAAACCTCCCTCGCCTTGATGTTGATCACTGCCCCAAGAGGGTTCTCGCCCAATTCATCAAGTGCCTGAATGGTCAGCTGGTCATCCTTGTGGCGCTCACGGAATTCTGCCAATGCCTGCTCGCGGGAGATGTATTCGGTCTTCTCCACCTCAGGCAAGGCCTCTACCCCGCTCTTCACCGCCAGGATGTCCGTCTCTGCGGCAGAACGCAGGAAGTAGACGTTGATATCCACCTTGTCCTTGAGCTCAGCCAAGGACGCATTCAGGACCACGCCGACGAAGAGTAAGAGGCCGATGACAAAAAGAGTGATGGTCATCACCAGGACCGAAGCTACGGAGACATAGCTATTGCGCCAGAAATTGACGAAACCTGCCCGAGAAACGCGTTTTAGTTTGGTGAAAAACATAGCGGAATCAGTTCAAAAAGCTACATCGTGTACTTGCCGTGCTTGTCGTCCCGCACCAGCTTACCGTTATCAAGGACGATGACTCGCTTCCCTAGCGAATCGATCACCCCCTTGTTGTGGGTGGTCAGAATGACAGTGGTACCAAGGTCATTAATCTTCTTGAGGATCTGCACTACGTCGTGCGTGTTCACCGGGTCGAGGTTCCCCGTGGGCTCATCCGCGATGATGACATCCGGCTGATTGATGATAGCACGCGCGATCGCCACCCTCTGCTTCTCCCCGCCAGAGAGCTCATGCGGGAAATTCCACATCTTGTTGCCGAGGTCCACCAGGTCGAGCACGTGCGGGACGTCGGTAGCGATCTCCTCGTCCGTGCGGCCCGCTGCCTCCATGGCGAAAGCGATGTTCTCGTAAGCAGTCAGGTTCGGCAGAAGCCTAAAATCCTGGAAGACCGTGCCGATGCGGCGGCGGAGATTGTTGATCTCGCTCCTTCGGAGCGTATGGATGTCGGTGGACTCAAAGAAGACGGATCCTTCGGAAGGCTTCACCTCCGCAAGGAGCATCTTGAGGAGCGTAGTCTTACCCGCGCCCGACTGCCCGACTATAGAAACGAACTCTTTAGGCTCGATGGAGAGCGTGACGTTGTCGACCACCCGGCCGCTCGTCGGATATTCCTTTGAGACTCCTTCAAAGTAAATCATGCAATCTATAGATTGTGTTCTGCATCGAGGAATGCGTCAAGGTCTCCATCGAGAATTTTCTCCGCGTCATGCGCTTCTACGCCTGTACGATGGTCTTTTACCAGTTTGTAGGGGTGGAGAACGTAGGAGCGGATCTGATTCCCCCACTCCGCCTGCGTGGTCTTGCTCACGTAGAGGCCGGATTCCGCGCTCTTGCGTTCTTCCTCACGTAGTTTGTAGAGCTTGGCGGAGAGAAGTACCAAGCCCTTCTCCTTGTTCTGCGCCTGAGAGCGCTCCGAATCCACGTGCACCGCTAGTTTAGTAGGGAGATGCACGATACGCACCGCCGTTTCCCTCTTGTTCACGTTCTGTCCCCCAGGGCCACCCGAGCGGGTGAAGTCGATGGTGATCTCATCCTCCTTGAGCGCTTCCTTATCCGCCTTATCAAACTGCGGGATCACCTCAACCATAGCGAAAGAAGTCTGGCGGAGAGCTTTAGCGCCGAACGGAGAAAGGCGCACTAAGCGATGCACACCGGATTCGTTCTTGAGCGTGCCGTAGATATTCTTGCCGTCGATCTCGATGGTGATACTGCGGTAGCCGCCGTGATCGTTCTCGCTCGAGGAGAGCGTGCGCACGCCCCAGCCACGCTTCTCAATGTAGGCCTGATACATGGCAAGAAGCATGCGGGCGAAGTCCTCCGCATCATCCCCGCCTGCACCCGCAAATATAGTCATCACTGCTCCGCCTTTATCATATGCACTGCCGCCTTCAGCCTCCGCCTTGAGGGTCTGCAGCTCCTTGATGGCAGCCTGCGCCTTATTCTTGTCCGCCCAGAAATCCGCCCCCTGCATGGCGGCTTCGAGTTCTTCTATGCGGGCCTTCTTCTCTTCGACTGACATTCGGTCAGTATACCAAACCGGAAAATCCTTATATTGGAGCCGAGGGCCGGGATTGAACCGGCGACCTGCGGTTTACGATACCGCCGCTCTACCAACTGAGCTACCTCGGCTTACTAAACTTACGTGCGGATGATATTACAAAAAGATCTTTCTTGCCACCGAGAATCATAATGGCGCCGCGGAATCCAGTCCGCGGCGCCCCTCATACCTTCGTATCGAGATGGAATCCCCGTCGGATCTCCATCGAACCAACGAGGAACCCTCGATCGAGCCGCCTCAACGTCTCAGCTGCAGTCACGATCACCTCGTGAGACTGCGCGACTTGCTGAGTCAGTTTGCGCGGGAACTCCACTCCTAGGACAACCCCAGGAAATGCTTTTTGCCCCCATCGGGAGGCAGCGCTGATAGCGTCCATAGCCTTCTCCCAAGGAAGAGCGGATACCAGAACGGCACCCTGGAACCCTCTGTCTATAAGGCTAGCAAGCCCCACCCAAGAGTCAAATGAAAAATGAGACGGCCCCCGCGTTAGAGTACGCAGGGGTCGTAAGGATACAAATTATTATTGCTCTTTCAACACGAAGCGGAAGAAGGCTTACTTCTTTCGTTTCGAGCGAGGCCGCCTCTTCTCAGGGAGACGCGGCGACGTAGCCACCGGAAGCACTTGCGGCGGAGCAAGTTTCGGGTAGTCCGACTCAAGCAGATCGATGGCGTCATCGATCTCGACCTTGGTCACGCCCTTGGCCCTTTTTTCTTCAGGCAGAGCTTCTTGATTCTTCCACCAGCGATGAGCAAGACGGGCTTGCTCCTCATTGGCGGGCTTGGGCGGCCTGGCCGCTGGACGCCTCACGTCGACGAGACCCTTGAGATTCGGCACCTTGACCAGACCACCTGTGCCGACTTCAGGAATCCTACCTTCTAACAAGTCTCCCATAACGAGCCCCCTTTGAGGTGCATAGTGCGGAGTACGATAGTAAAGAGCATCAGGCTGATTATTCAGACCGGACTTCTCTCCTTTTTTATCCTATTCCTCTCCCCAGCCGTTCGTCAACCAAACACCAGTGCTTAACTTTCTGAGCCGAGACCCGGGATCGAACCGGGGACCTCATCCTTACCATGGATGTGCTCTACCGACTGAGCTATCTCGGCACTGCTTCTGAACGTCGTGAGAATAGCAAAATATGCCTGTAATGGCTAGAGAAGGGTCTTTTTCGTAGTATCCAATATTTGACTTTATGTATAAAAGTGATATAATTATAGCAGGTTCAACAACGTCCCCAAGGACAACGTAATGATCTATGTGCTCTTTCTACTCTTCGGATTCCTGATCGGAGCCGTGGGGTACTTTCTAAGTCCCTGGCCTGGGGGTTCGGCACATGCTGCGATATGGATGTGCATCGCCGTCATCGTCGCTATCCTGACCTTCCTCGTACTATCTCTCGCCTTCGGTGAGAACGACGATGAAGAGCTGGAACTTGAAACCTCGCCTTCGACGCGCGACCTTCCAGCGGCATCGCTTCCTCCCACTCCTCCGGCTCAGAAAAAGCCAGTGAAGAACGTGGCGGACAAGATCGCCGAATCACCGGCAACAACCACGATAGCCAGGCCAGAGGATCTCGCGCCGAAAGAGGACTCAGGTTCTCCGAAGCGCGGCTATTCGTGGGACGGCTCAGCTGCGAGTGTTGGAAATTCCCTCAAGGAATTCCAAAGGAAATACAATTCTGACGGAATTTCAACCCTCCTCACAGGAAAGCTTCTAGACCCCACCGAGGGCAAGTGCAAACTTGAGGGTGAAAACGGCGTGACCTTCACGCTGGAATCTTCCGAGAAGAACTTTAAGCTCGAGGCACACGTAACCGAGAAGGGGGTCACCATCCCCCTCTCAGAAACGAGCCGCCTCAAGCGGTTCTATGCTCACGAGAAGGTCAAGGACCTCAATCTCGCCGCACTCCAGAAGATCGCAGACGAGATCAAGAACTCTATTCGATAGCCGAGCTCAGCTGCCGACCGCGCATCCCGCGGTCGGCTTTTCTTTTACAGAAAAAAGAGTCTGGAATGCCCAGACTCTTTTTTCTTGATGCGCGGTCGACCGGACTTGAACCGGCAACCTCTCGCGTGCACTAACCCACTATTTTCATAATGGCATGGACTATATCTTCACCGTGCGTTTTCACGTTTAGGTGCTCCGGTATCTAGTCTCTACGGCGCCCCCACCCAGTGTGGGGTTCCCACGGTATTCGCATATCTTGCTAACCAAGACTTAGCCTTCACCGTTATCCCAGAGAGTTTCAATCTGCCATTTCGACAGAAAGCTGCACGTCTACAGGCGAGTGCTCTAACCAGTTGAGCTACGACCGCAACGCCAATTAACTTACCCTAAACAGGTCTTTTTTTCAACGAGTGCCGGAGAGTGGAGTCGAACCACTGTTTAGGGCTTATGAGTCCCTCGTTCTAACCGTTGAACTACACCGGCGGCGTCCTTAAACTAGCAAAAAGAAGCTGAAAACAAAAGCCCAGAGCTACAAATTCTCTCTTACCGCACCTCCCCCGCCAATTCGGCGTAAAACTCCTCCTCCTCTTGCGGCAGGTGCTTCATGAGTCTTAGCCGTCCATCCGCGAGCTTATAAGCACGACCAATGCCAAGCTGCGCCAGGAAGCGTACGTTGTGCGAAATCACGATCAGAGCCCCTCGAAAATCCTGGAGAGCCGCGGCAATGATCTCAAGCGTTTCGATATCGAGATTATTAGTCGGCTCATCAAGCACCAGGAGATCAAGGGGGCGGGAGGTAACAAGCGCGAGCGCAAGGCGAGCCGTCTCGCCCCCGCTCAAAACCTCTGCCTTCTTCATCACTGCTTCTTCTCGGAAGAGAAACCTGCCGAGATGATTACGAGCGTCCTCTTCCGTCCAGGCTGAATTCTCTTCCAGGATGTTCTGGAGGACCGATAGCTTCGGTCTCACAGATTGATACTTCTGATCCATGTAGACAGCTTGGAAGCGCTCCCCTCTCCGAAGAGTCCCCAATAAAGAAGCGGGGCCTGGAATAAGAGCGAGCGTCTTCGCCAGAGAGCTTTTACCCACCCCGTTTCCCCCCGTGAACACGACGCGATCGCCGAACTCAATACGCAGAGATATGTCCTGAAGGAGTGGTGTATCAGCAACGCTCAATACCCCACCGGAAACGTTCACCAGCATGCGTTTTGACAGGTCAGATTCCGTCTCAAGATCGAGGTGCACCTTCCTAACCTTCTTTTTTGTGAGATTGGAGATTTTCTCCTGCTTCTCTGCAAGTGCTTTTTCCTGACGCTTTTTCAGTCGACCCGCACCCTCTTCCGCTTTTCCTTGGAAAAACCCTTCAGCGAATTTATCCCGACTCGGCTCGCTTTTCGCTCTTCTACTTGCGCGTGTTGCTCGAGCGACGCGAGTCTCCCGCACCTCGATAGCGCGGCGCGCCTTATTCAAGCTTTTAGTCGCAGCCTCAAGGTCACGCCCACGAGCTTCATCTGCAAGCCGCCTCTGCTCCTGATAGTAGGAGTAGTTCCCTCCATAGCGGGTCAAGCATCCATCTTCAATCTCCCAGAGAGAGGCGATGGCGTGGTCGAGGAAAAACGGATCATGCGAAACCACAACAAACGCTCCTTGGAACTTGAGGAGGTACCGCTTAAGCACTTCAAGACCCTCCACATCGAGGTGATTAGTCGGCTCATCCAGAAGCAGCAAGTCCGGATTATCAGCATCGCCTATTGCGATGAGAAGCTTGGCGAGCTCACCGCCAGAGAGAGTTCTTACTTCCCTTTCCGGAGATATGCTCAGATAGAAGAGCCTGCGGAGCGCCGCTTGCACTAAAGATAATTCGGCGTTCCGACTTGCAACAAGATCCGCCACAGTATCAGCGCGCTCAAAGAGAGTGAGATCGAGCTGAGGAAGATAATGAACGCGAGCCGAAGAGACAACGCGACCAGAAGTCGGCTCTAGTTCTCCGGCGAGTATCTTGAGGAGTGTCGATTTACCTTCTCCATTCTTACCCACGAGACCAATGCGATCCCCACGAGCGATCGAAACCGACAGCTCTTTAAACAGGGTCTTATGCTGCAGTTCTACTACTAATTCTTTGGCGGCGAGGAGTATGGGCATGCACGTAGCGAGGCGTATTCCGCCTCGAGTTAAGCTGATAAGGGCTTATGCGCAGTGCTTCATGAGAGTAAACACATTTAACCATACAACTCCCGGAAAGCTAGTGTTCTTGAGCCCATAATGATTTCAGTTGCAGGTCCACTACCTTAAGAGCGAGTTACTCCATCGCGTCTTTACATGCTCCAATAAGACCTAGAATCCGATACTTAAGCCTTGTCCCCCTTCTAACGCGCAGAGCACATACGCCATAATATGAATCGTGGTTTTCATAAAACCTCTTAGGCCTCCCCTTGAGAAATACTGCATGGAACACTTCTATATCAATCCCCAGGAGTTCAGACCAAAAACTTAGGATTCTTTTCTCTCTATGTCTATGGATATGCGAGATGTATATGTAGGGTCTGAATTCTTCTATACCGACGTCGAGACACTCACGCATCCAGCGCATGGCAAAAAGCACAAGGGTTGGATCGGAATTACTGATGGTAGCTGGATCAGTTCGTGATTTAGCTCCTTCGCCCCAATAAAGACCGATACCGAGCAAATGCTTATCTCTCTTCGAGAGTCTACCGATTTCTTCCTTTCCCCGCACATCAGACTCACTGATAGCCTTAAGTCTTTTCTGGCGGTTTACCTCTGCACCCAACATTCTCCCCCTATGCCCGGCCGCAACCTGAGATTTGTATAATTTTTCTCTCTGGATGCCCGTAAGTTTTATGGACTGGCACCATAGACTTACAGACCCCACCGAAACATTGAGAGACTTGGCAATCGACTTTATGCTCACACCCTTACGGCGCAAATCCAGAGCTTTTGATTTTTCTTGCGGTTTAGCTATATAGGTATATTAACACATATCGACCATTCAATAGTGCACAGGTTGCGAACGAAATAACATATGCTATTCTGCCTCAGCGGGGTGGAGCAGCCCGGTAGCTCGCAAGGCTCAAGTATGGGCTCGCATATCAGCGATGGTATGTGGAAACTTGCCAAATTCGG
This sequence comes from Candidatus Parcubacteria bacterium, assembly GCA_021414235.1. Taxonomy (NCBI): domain Bacteria; phylum Candidatus Parcubacteria; species Candidatus Parcubacteria bacterium. The sequence goes on along the minus strand of JAIOOV010000004.1, from coordinate 173,686 downwards.
TGAAGCCTTCGTTGCGTTGCAACATGGTAATACCGAGCCAAGCCTAACGCCCTTAAAAGCCTTAGGAAGGTGTAGAGACTAGATGACAAGCTTCTCATCCGGAGAAGAAGGTATAGTCCAGACCACAAAGACGAGGGTCGCAGTGAAAACTGTAGTGGTATGCATAACCTTGAGGTCGTCGGTTCAAATCCGACCCCCGCAACAAGTAAAGAAAAAGCCCCCGTTTGGGGGCTTTTTCTTTTAGTTAATTTAAATGTAATTAAACTCCTCGAAGACGGCGCGGTAGAGATTGATAACACGACGCGCTTCCCTCTCCCCGAGCTCAAAGCCTGCGCCCTCATGCGCAATCGCATTTCTGATCTTGTGCGCCTCCCAGGCCTGATCGAGCGTCGCGAAGGATGCCTTGCTCGCCGACTTCAATCTCTCACCTAGGTTTATCCCCGGATAGCCGAAGCCGCGCACCATGTCGTCGAGCAGTATATCCGCCTCAAGCACCGCGAGCCGCCAGTCTCCAGGGTTAGCGGAGTTGATATGCTTCTCTACCACCTGCCACTTAAGACCACCCACTTTGATCTCCTCATGAGGAGTAGCCACTTCAAGCGCAGCATGGCTCTCTGGATGCTTGAGCTTATAAACCTTCTCCGCCTCCAACTTCCAGAGCTTTACGTAACAGTAGATACAGCCATACAGAAACAGGAGCGTAATGATGGTGGAGAAGAAAACGAGAGAGCGATAGAAATCAACAAAGAAGACCGCCGGGCTCTCCGGAGAGAATAGCGTCCCGGCCCTCCACTCGAGATAGATGAGGCGAGGGATATCTATCAGAACCCAGAAGATAAATTCGAGTCCCGAGGTCGGGTCGATCGGGGGAACAGTCTGCATGTCCCCTATTCTCCCTCACCGAGGAACTCTTTGCCAGCGCGGAAGAGGATATCCTCACGCATAGGTGCCGCCATGAGCTCGAGCCCGAGCGGAAGATCCTTACCTTCGACATTCGTGAAGCCGGAAGGAAGCGAGATACCCGGAAGACCGGCGATGTTCGCGGGGGTAGTGAAGATATCTTCAAGATACATGGACAAAGGATCCTTCTTCTCACCTATCCTAAACGCCGGCGTCGGAGCCGTGGGAAGTGCAATGAGATCGACAGAGGCGAATGCTTTGTGGAAATCCTCCTTGATATAGTCGCGTACGCGGAGAGCCTTTGCGTAGTACGCGTCATAGTAGCCAGCGGAGAGTATGTAGGTGCCGAGCAGGATGCGGCGGCGCACTTCGGGACCAAAGCCTTCTCCCCGGCTTTTCGCATAGTCCTCAAGCAGCGTCTCCCCTTCGTGGCGCGCTCCATAGCGCACGCCGTCGTAGCGAGCAAGGTTGGCTGAGACTTCCGCCGGCATGAGCACGTAGTAGACCGCGAGCGAGTGGGCGATGTTCGGAAGCTCGATATCCTTCACCTCATATCCCACGGCACGGAGCTTCTCGAGAGATTCTTCGAAATTCGCGAGCACCGCAGCGTCCACTCCTTTCTCCAGGAAGTGGCGCGGTACGCCAATGCGAAGCTTCGCAGGTATCTCTTTCTTTTCAAATTCCGGGGGCGGCCGAGTAGTGCTATCCAGCGGATCATTCCCGGCAATGGTATTAAAAATGAGTTCGGCATCCGCCACCGTACGCGTGAGCGGGCCGATCTGATCGAGCGAAGAGCCCATAGCCATGAGACCCGAGCGAGAGACTGCGCCATAGGTAGGCTTCAATCCCACCACGCCGCAGAAGCTCGCCGGCTGACGGATGGAGCCACCAGTATCGGAACCAAGCGCGGCGAGTGCGCCATGCATAGCGACCGCTGCCGCAGATCCACCAGAAGAGCCACCTGGTACGCGAGCAGCATCGTGCGGGTTGCGAGTGACGCCATAGGCTGAGTTCTCGGTCGAACCGCCCATAGCGAATTCATCCATATTGGCGCGTCCGAGAAAGACCGCCCCCGCCTCCTTCAACTTGCGGATGACGGTCGCGTCATACGTCGCGCGATGCCCCTCGAGCACTTTGGAAGCACCCTGAGCTCTACGACCCTCGATAAGGATGTTGTCCTTCACCGCAAAAGGAATGCCAGTAAGCGGCGTACCCTTCCCGCTCGAGAGTCGCTCATCCGCAACCCGCGCCTGCTCCAGCACATCAGCGAATACTTCGAGATAGGCATGCACCTCTCCGTCCCGCTCCTTGATGACGGCAAGATACGCTTCTGCGAGATCCACCGCCGAATACTTCCCAGAAGCCAAATCACGGGAAGCCTGCGAGATACTGAGAGTAGTGAGGTACGAGCGATCGAGCATAAAAATTAGAGAACCTTCTTTACTACGAAATACTCCCCCTCCGCGCGAGGTGCGGAGGCCAAGAGGGCCGCCGTATGCGCTCCGCTCTCGTGGGCAACCGCATCCGGACGGGTGATATTACGCAGATCCTCCTTCCCACGGGCGTCTCCCTCGAGCTTTACGGACTCGAGCTCAGAGACATAGCCGAGGATAGCGTCGATATCCTTGGCAAGCCCTGCACGCTCCGAAGGCGCAACGCTGAGGCGGGCGAGTGCAGCAAGCTTATCAATATCGGACTCTTGGAGGGCTGACATAGGGCTATCCTAACCTAGGAGCTTGAGAAAATCACTCTCGGAGAGAATGGGCACGCCGAGTTCCACCGCTTTATCAAACTTCGACCCCGGCTCCTCCCCCGCCACCACATAGCTCGTCTTCGAAGAGACACTAGAGGAAAGCTCTCCTCCAGCCAGGCGTACGCGCTCCTTGGCCTCATCCCGCGTGAGCGTCGGAAGAGTACCGGTAAGCACGACGGTCTTCCCTGCGAGGCGCTGGTCCCCGCGGCGCGCCTCCGCTCCACGAACCACGGTCACGCGGGAGAGCAGCGTATCGAGCCCATGCACGTGCTCCGAATCCGCGAACCAAGAGAGAAGGGATTCCGCCACTACTTCACCTATGCCGGAAATAGCCAGATATTCTTCCTTGGTCGCCGTGCGTATTTTCTCCATGGATCCAAAATGCTTGGCTAGATCGTAGGCAGTCTCCTCGCCGACCTGAGGGATGGAGAGCGCGATGATGAGTCGAGGCAGCTCTACGTTACGAGCCTTCTCGATCGCTGCGATCAGATTATCAGCAGACTTCTCCGCGAAGCGGGGCAACGCTAGCAAATCTCCCTTGGCGAGCGTGAAGATGTCGGCGCCAGAGGAAATGAGCTGTTGCTCCAGAAGGAGATCGATCTGCTTGGGACCGAGGCCATCAATATCGAACGCATGCTTCCCCGCGAAGTGGTAGAGCTGACGCTTCAGCTGAGCAAAGGACTTCCGATCGACGCAACGCCAAGCAGCTTGCCCTGGCACGCGCTCGATACGTCCGTCTCCTCCACAGGCTTCCACCCTGGCCGGAAACTTGTACGGCTTCTCCTTGCCAGTACGCATCTCCGTCATCACCGAGACAATATCCGGGATCACATCGCCCGCCTTCTGGAGAATCACCGTATCCCCAATGCGCACATCGAGCCGCTTAATCTCGTCTTCGTTATGAAGCGTCGCCCGCGAAACCACCGAACCGTACACCAAGACCGGCCGCAGCTGCGCTACCGGCGTAAGCACCCCAGTGCGTCCGACCTGGAGCACGATGTCTTCTACTACCGTAGTGACCTGCTCTGCCGGGAACTTGAAGGCAATGGCGAACCGCGGCGCCTTGCCGGTGAACCCGAGCTTCTCCTGGAGCGCACGTTCATCCACCTTCACCACGACGCCGTCGATCTGATAGTCCTCCTTGGGTCCCTTCTTCTGCCACTTCTCCCAGAACTTTATTGCACCTTCTATATTAGAAACGCGTTCCGCATGCGGATTCACCTTAAACCCTAAGCTTCGGAGGAGCCCGAGCTCTTCCGTCTGCGTCTCGGGAATCTCGCCGGCAAAGAGCGAGATGTCATAAATAAATGTTTCCAGCTTACGACTTGCGGCTATCTTAGGATCGAGCTGACGGACAGAACCTGCCGCCACGTTCCGCGGATTAGCAAACGGCTCTTCGCCTTCTTTCACGCGCTCCTTGTTAAGGGCGGCGAGGGTACGCTTGCCCATCCACACTTCACCTTCCACGATCGCATCCTTCTTCTCTGTGAGAACGAGCGGTACCGATTCCATGGTGCGCACATTATGAGTCACATCCTCTCCTACCACGCCGTTGCCACGGGTTGCCGCACAGGAAAGGGCGCCATTCGTGTATTCGAGGATAATCTTGAGCCCGTCGATCTTGAGTTCGCAAGCGTAAGCGACGTCGGACAGAGGAGGAAGCCCCGCGAAGCGCTTCACCCGCGCATCGAATTCGCGGAGCTCCTCCGGGGAGAAGCAATCATTGAAAGACCACTGGGCGACGCGATGCCGTACCTTTGGCAGATCCTTGCGTGGCTCGCCAGCTACTCTCTGCGTAGGAGAGTCGGGGGTCACGAGCTCCGGATACTCCTCTTCGAGCTTCTTGAGTTCGTCCTTGAGAGAATCGAGGGCGGCATCCGAGATCTCCTGCCGATCTTCGACATGGTAGAGATATCGGTGCCTATTGATGGTTTCGCGAAGCTTCTCCGCCCGCAGGAGAGCCTCCTTAGGAGCCTTAGCCATTCAGCTATCTTATAAAAAAGAGCGCTTTAAGGCTAGCTTTTTACGTTCTTCCGAAGATTAATATTCCACCTGGAGCGCGCGTTCCACGCGACGGGCACTGCTCGGACCCTCAGGACAGACGTTGTACCCGCGGGAGCGGATGCGCGTCTTAATCTGTCCCTCTGCCGGCTGGCTCTTCCCTACCGACACGTAGGCGCAGGCACCCGTGTCATCGCCCGTGACAAGATTGAGCTTGAATTGCTGCCAGACTTCTCCAGAGAGCGTCCCGGGCTCATCCGGAGTAGTGAACACGAGCGTCTGGCCATTGCAAACCTGCGAAGTCGGATTGAAAGAGGGCTCCGTAGAATCGTTATACCTAAAATCAAGGAACAGGGCGCACTCCGTGCCGGTGTCTGCAGCGTAGAGCGCGTTCAGTGATTCTCGCGCCGTACCGGAGAGCACGATCTGCTTGATGGCGAGATCCGCGATCACCGTGCCGATGGCGAGCACCACGCTCGCCACGAGGGAGGCCATGAGCAGGGCGAAGCCTGCCTGTGCGCTTTTCTTGAAGGATAGAGAGTAGGTTTTCATACTCAGAACGTCTGCCAGTTATTAAGCTGATCGACCAGGGTCACCGTCTTAGAAAGGCCTCCTGTCATCCACGTGACCGTGACCGTCACCTTCTCTTCGTCCGCAGAGACCTGCTCCAGGCGGACAGAACGCTTGAAGGGAGAGTCGGAATATGAGCCACCGTGCACATAGAAAGGATTAGCCGCGACCGAGGTGTCGAGCTTGAGAGCAGGACAGCTCGCGTGAGTCGAGCTACAGGAAGCCACCGAGTTATTCTTGGCATCCACATAGCAATAGGTACTCTCGCAGTACGTCGCGAGACCGGTGAGCCAAGACGGGCTCTGCGGGTCCGTATTGAGAGACGCCAAGCCGTTGCCGTCGCGCACCGCACGCACATATTCCATAGCTTCCTGCGCTAGGAAGTACGCAGTAACCTGGTCACGCGCCACACCTGCGGTGAAAACGCCGCGCGCGGCGATGGTCATAGGACCCACCAGAGCGGTGAGTAGGACGCTGATTGCGACCAAGGTCTCGACAAGAGTGAAGCCGCGCCGTGAAGGAATGTTTTTCATATTAGATATCGAAGAGACGCTGAGTCACGGACGTCTGCACATTGAAGGTCGTACGCGTCTTCTCGGAGATCTGCGCGGAGCCGTACACAGTGATGAGAGCACGAGGCTGGAGATTGTCCGCCGTGCACCCGAAGCTCCCGTTCTTAGGACACGAACCAGTCACGTAGAAGGTGAACCCTTCCACGTTGATCTCCGGCGCAGTGAGCCGAGAGAACGTGCTGCCACCGTCACGCGACATCTCGATGAATCCTCCAGAGCTATCGCTGTTGCGTCTGTAGACATACCGAAGCGTAGATTGACCGGTGTCAGCGATGGCTTCCCGCGGCTTAAAGGCAAGATAGCTCCCGCCAGATGTGCAATCCTGGGGATTAGTGAGAGAGCCGCTCGAGCCGCAATGGTAGAGCGCGCCGACACGGATGGTGCGCGAAATACTCTCCACGGCAGCGCTCAGGTTATTCATCACTATCTGCTGCGACTGCGCTTTGCGGTTGGCATCGATAATGGACATCAGCGAACCCACGGCAATGAGCATCACCGCTGCAAAGAGGCCCGTCGCTACAATAATCTCGATGAGCGTGAAGCCAGCTTCCTTTTTAAAGCGAGGGTTCATATGCAAGAAGAAGCGGAGACGGATATCTGTCCCGTATTAGTCACAATGACGTAGCGGAAGGCGCCCTGGATGGAACCGAGTGTCACGCACCCGCGGATGTTGTCCCCTGTCGGAGCACCGCCACGGACACTCACGATGCGCGCTTCAGGATCCGGGCGCACGAAAGAGATATCGAGCTTGTCCGCAGACTCGCAGGTGGAACCGCCTGTGGATACCGCACAGACGTCATACACGTAGTTCCCCCGAGTGATGGTGAGCAAGTCGAGACAAGGATTTCCGCTCGCTCCGCACGTCCCCGAGATAGCCGCATCAGGCATCTGAGGATCATAGTCAGAAGAGACGGGGAACTCCGCCTCGGAATCCACGAAGAACACTATGGAAGTATTCGAGCCAGAAGCCTTGTCAAAATGTACCCCGTACGGGTAGTTAAACTTATCAGAAGAGAACTCACGGACGGAAAGCCCGTATACCTGGGCTTGGCGGAGCGTGAGCGCAATCTGATATGCCACATTAGTGAGGAGAGTGGAGCCACTAAACTGGCTCTGACGAGCGAAGATTACCGTGGTGAGCAAGCCGAAGATAGCAATGACCACCAGGAGTTCAATGAGAGTGAACCCTGCTTGCGCAGACAGGTTCTTCTCGCTGTGTTTAAAAAAGGAACGCATGTTTAGAAAAGCGAAGCGACGAGGTTCTGGTCGAAAAGCGAGAAGTGAGTGAAGAGAACATAGAGGGTCCCCGCGACAAGGAAGGGCGCGAACGGAACTTCGCTCTTCATTGTAAGAGGAACCCGACCCAAACTCAAACGCATTCCGACTCTCTGCAGGAAAAGGAGCAGGAGCCCGAAGAGCGCACCCGACCAGAATCCTAAGATAATTGCAGTAAGGCCTCCCAAGGAGCCGAGGAGCACTCCGATGCCGAAGGCGAGCTTCCCGTCCCCTAGCCCCATATATCTCCCTTCGGAGAAATACCAGATAGCTGCGAACGGGACACTGAGTAGTACGCCCGCGAGAAGATGCGGAGTCGCCGCCTCTCCACGGAAGAGATTGAAGAAGAGCGCGGCAAGGACAAAGGTCAGCACGAACGAGTCCGGGATGATCTGATGACGGACATCGTAAGTGACAAGTGTGACAAGGGAGGAGACCGCGACGAAGTATGAAAATAGCCCGCCAAGGAGAAACCAGGACAGGGAGGAGAAATCAAAGATGAGCAGGCTTGCGAGGAAGAGAAGTCCGGTAGCGAACTCTACTAGCGGATACTGCACGGAGATAGCGCTGCGGCAGCTGCGGCAGCGACCACGGAGAAAGAGCCAGCTCAATACCGGCACGAGCTCTAGAGCAGAGAGAGAGGCATTACAGGAGAAGCAGCCAGAGCGGCCTCCGAGCGTTCGCCCCGTACGGTAACGGAGAACGAGTACATTAAGAAAGCTCCCGATGATCAGGCCGAAGGAGAAGAGACCGACGGAAAGAAGGACAAGGAAGCTCTGATCCATTAACGATGATTATACCGCGAAAAGACAAAACCCCGGACGCAAAGTCCGGGGTTTTGTCTTGAGAAACCAGATTACGGAGAAACCTTGTAATTACCCGTCACGCCGGTACAAAGCGAGCCGTTGCCGGAAGCCGGAAGATTACCGGTATTTTCAAGGGTCACTCCTAGACAGTAGGTGGTAGCGCTGCCTGCATACCAATAAGAAACGGTACCGGTAGGATCAGTGGGGATTGCAGGGATAAAGGCGCCCGTCTTAAGCGCATCCAGGTTGCTGCCTACAGCTGCCGCAGAGACGACCGGATAGGTTCGATTGGAGTCATAGTACAACTCCAAGGCGGTCCGGAGCTGCTGAATATCAGCGACGCGGCGAGCATCGCGCGCCTTGCTTCGCGCGCTATTAAGAGACGCCAGGACCACCGACGAGAGGAGGCCGATGATGGCAATGACCACCAGTAATTCGATGAGCGTAAAACCTTTATTCGTTTTGAACATATGATTGATTAACTGCCGTGATGGTAATTATATACTCTCCCCTCCCCTTTGGAAGCTCCTCTGTGGATAGTGCCGAGGCTAAAACGCCTGAGTAAGATTGTAGATTGGCACGAGAACGGAGGCCAAGAGAAAGCCGACGCCGGTAGCAAGAAGTACGATCATGGCCGGCTCGATGAGATCGACGAGCGTATCCACCGCCGTAGATACCTCGCGATTGTAGAACTTGGCGAGCGTCTTCAATATCTCCGACATCTCGCCGCTCTCCTCTCCCACCCGCACCATCTGAATGAGGATGTTCGGCATCTCCGGGTTCCCGTTGATGGCTTCAGACAGAGGAGCGCCGCCGCGAACCTTCTCTGCGGCCGAGAGCAAAATATTCTCATAAACCGCATTGTCCACCACGGAAGCAGTGATCTCCATGGCGCGCACGATAGGGATGCCGCTCTGGATCATAGTCGAGAGGTTGTCCGAGATGCGCGAGAGGTAGAGCTTGCGATAAAGCTCGCCGACATAGGGCGTAGATATCTTGATGCGCGCGATCGAGAGCATCCCCTTCTCGGTCTTGCCGAAGCGAAAGGCGAAGAACCCTGCGACCACGAGCGCGATCAGGAAGAACACGCCATAGTCGGTGAGCGCATTACTCATACCGATAACGAGCCTTGTATAGAGCGGGATGTCCTGTCCGGAATCGGTGAGGATGGAGCTAATCTTCGGGATGACGAAGGTCAGCATGAGCGCCATCACCACCACGAACGTGAAGATGACGAACGCCGGGTAGATGAGCGCGTTCTTAGCCTTGGCGGTGATCTCGTAGTTGCGATCGAGATAATCGGCGAGATAGAGGAAAGTCTCGTCCAGCTTACCGCTCTCCTCTCCCGCGCGCACCATGTTCACATAGAAGGAGGAGAAGACTCCTGGGTGCTTGTCCATCGCCTTGGAGATGGAACTTCCTCCCTGGATGTCGTTGGCTACTTCGATGAGGTGCGTACCGAGGACCTTGTTGGGGGTCTCTGCGGAGAGGAGCTGGAAGATGCGGAGCGCGGAAACCTGCGCCGTAAAGAGCGTGGCCACCTGACGGGAGAGCACCACGATGTCTTTATTCGAAATCGGATTGAACAGGAAGATATCCTTCCCGAAGAAAGAAGGCTTGTCCGCAGGCTCCACCGAGGTCACCACGAGTCCGCGACGTTGGAGCGAAGCCACCGCCACCTCCTGATTGAGGGCGTCGATGGAACCCTCGGTCGCGGCTCCGCTCTGCTCGATGGCTTTGTAGAGAAACAGCATAGTAAGAAATTAAATGAGACGCTCCAAGCTCTTAGGATTGAGCGAGTAGCGGTAGGCGCTCTCCTGAGTGATCTCGCCCCGACGCACCAAGTCGGCCAAGGAGCGATTGAGATCGATCATCCCCTGGTCGCTCCCTGTCTCGATGACGGTGTTGATCTCATGTGTGCGGCGCTCGCGGATAAGGTTCCCGACCGCCGCATTATTCACCAAAAGCTCGTAAGCCGGGATGAGGCCTCCAGAGACCCTCGGGATGAGACGCTGGGAGAAGATGCCGGAGAGGGATGCCGCAAGCTGCACCCGGATCTGATCCTGCTGATTCCCGGGGAAGGTATCAATGATGCGGTCGATGGTCTGTGCCGCATTGTTGGTATGAAGAGTAGAGAAGATGAGGTGGCCGGTCTCCGCAGCAGTGACCGCCGTAGCGATAGTATCCTGCCCGCGCATCTCTCCGATCATGGCCACATTCACATCCTCGCGAAACATTGCTCGGAGCGCCGTGGGGAAATCTGCAGTATCGATGCGCACCTCTCGCTGATCAATGATGGATTTCTTCTGCTCGAAGAGGTATTCGATCGGATCCTCGATGGTGATGATGTGTTCCGCACGCTCCGTGTTGATGAGGTCGATGAGTGCGGCGAGCGTAGTGGTCTTGCCCTGCCCTACCGGGCCCACCACCAGGAAGAAGCCTTGGGGACGACGGGCGAAGGTCTCGAGGATGGGCGGAAGCGAGAGTTCTGCGAGCGTGCGGACAGAACGAGGGATGAGACGGAGAGCGATGCCGACTGCCCCCTGCTGGAAATAGGCGTTGCCGCGGAAACGCGCCTTGTCCTTGTATGAATAAGAGAAATCCACCTCTTTGGTCTCGAAGAAGCGTTTGGCAGCTTCCGCGCCAAGCAGCACTTCTACAAATCCCCTAGTATCCTCCTTGGTAAGCGGCTCTTTGGTAAGAAGCGGCGTGAGCGCCCCCGCGACACGGATAGTAGGACGCCTGCCCTCAGAGAGATGGAGGTCGGAACCTCCTTCTCCGATGACCGTATCTATGAGCGCAAAGAGGGACTGTTCGTAATTCATCGGTTCTTATGCTCCATGATCTCCCGCACCTGCTCGAGCACTTCCGAGGGAATAGTGCTCGCCTTCACGATGTAGCCGTCGATACCCACCGCCTTAGCCTCGTCTATATCATTCTGCTGGCCCTGATTCGAAAGGACCACCACGGTAGCTCCACGATCGAGCTTCTCTTCGCGGATCGTACGCAGCAGCTCGATTCCACTCATGCCCGGCATGACCACGTCGAGGAGGATGGCATCAGGCTGAAAACCTTCGCGGAGCTTCTTTAACGCATCTTCCGCGCCGAGCGCGGCACTCACCTCGAAGTCTGCCTGGGAGAACTTCAGCGAATACATGTCGATGAGGAACTTATCGTCGTCGATGAGGAGGATTTTTTTCTTGCTCATAAATTTATTTTAAAAAGATTAGCGAGAACGCGATATATATCTAAGTATAGCAAAGGCGGGTGCGTACGTCAGACCAGGGTGTTCACTTCTTCGAAAGGTACTAGGCGCTGCGCACACTTGATGAGGGCGTCCTCCTGAAGAGTGAGCATGCCTTTGGAGCGCACTGCCTTCTCTACGGAGACATCTGTCGGATCCTTGAGGATCACCCCCTCGAGCTCCTTGTCCATCTCGAACATCTCGAACACCGCCATGCGCCCGCGGGTACCATTGGGACAGTCCGGCGTCTGCGCTGCCCCATAGAGATTACCCGTAGGCTTCAGTTTCTTAGCCTCTGCCGGGAGGTCATCGAACGTCTCGTCGATAAACGCCTTGATGGAACCCTCAATGGGCATCTCCTTGCCGCCATTAGGACAGAGCGTACGGACCAGGCGCTGTGCGATGGTGAGCACGAGGGTCGGCGCGATAAGGAAAGGATCGACGCCCATGTCGATGAGGCGCGGGATGACGCCAATGGCGTTGTTGGTATGTATGGTAGAGAGCACCAAGTGACCGGTGAGCGCCGCCTGCACCGCGAGCTGCGCGGTCTCCTTGTCGCGGATCTCACCTACCATGATGATGTCCGGGTCCTGGCGGAGCGTAGTGCGCAATCCGGTGGCAAAGGTGTAATCGATCTCCGGGCGTATCTGCGACTGGCTCACACCCTCGATGTTGAACTCCACCGGGTCCTCGAGCGAGAGCACGTTCTTCTGCGCGCGATCCACCTCCGAGAGCATGGAGTAGAGAGTGGTGGATTTGCCGCTGCCGGTGGGACCAGAGATGAGGATCATGCCGTAAGGCTTCTTGATGGCCTTGCGGATCATGGCGAGATCAGGCTCACGCAAGCCGAGCTGGTCGAGCGCATGGATACCCTTGTCCTTGTCCAAGATACGCATCACCAGCTTCTCTCCGTAATAGGTCGGGAAGGTGGAGACACGGAAGTCCACTTCACGGCCCTCGATACGCGCGGAGAAGCGGCCATCCTGGGGCTTACGCTTCTCGTCGAGCTTCATGTTGGAGAGAATCTTGATACGCGCGATCACCGAGCGATGCACGGAGATCGGCAGTACCAGGCTGGTATTAAGGTCGCCATCCACGCGGAAGCGCACCCGCAGCTTGTCAGCGGTCGGCTCGATGTGGATATCGGAGGCATTGCCCTCGATGGCATAGCGGAGCGTGGTCGCCACGATCTTGGTGACCGGGGCATCTTCGATAATCTTGGCTCCTGTCGCGTCCTTCTTGGTAGGAGTGAGTTCTTCGGCTTTGCCGAAGTCGCTGTCGCTGTCGTCGTCTCCCTTCTTCTTGGCAAGCTCCGTATCGAGCTCGGAGAGCGCCTGCCCCACCTCACCGGAGAGTCCCTTATAAGAGCCGATGACCTTGTCGTAATCCTCTTCCGAGATGAGGAAGAGCTTGAATGGCAGGTTTATCTTGGAAGATATGAAATTGAGCGCATCACGAGCTTCTATGTTATCCGGGTCCACGATACCCACCTCAAGTACGCCCTCCTCAAGCCCGATAGGCACGAAGCGGTAGTGAGCCGCGGATTCCTCCGGGATGTACTTGAGTATCTCGTAGGGCACCGCGTTCACATCCACTGTTCGAGAAGGGATGTTCAGGTAGGCACCGCGCGCCGCGAGGATATCCGCACGATCGACACCGCGAGCAAGGAGAACCTTCTCTACATTACCACCGGAGGCCTTGATCTCGGCTTCGATGGACGGGAGGTCTTCCTCTCTCACCAGTTTTTTTTCTACGAGAAAGTTGAGGGGATTCATTTTTTGAACTATCCGAAATTACGGAGTGGAGGGAGTAGAGGCGGCGCGGGCGTTCTCGCCGAGCGGTGCGAACGGATTACTGCGGCCTACGGCCTCTGCCGGTATGGGGATGCCGAAGTCCTTGAGATTGCGGAACACTGGATCACCGAAGACCGTCGGATCAAGCGAGAGCGAGTGCAGACTAAGAAGCGTAGTGAGGAGGTCACCACCCACCGCCGGCGCTACCGTACCTCCCGTACGCGAGACAAGCGGCGCAGCAGGCTCGGATCCTCCCCCGAGATAGGAGTAGCCGCCATAAACTATGGACGCTACCAGGAGCCCTATCGCCATGTACCCGCCGTATTGTTTAAGAAAATCCATATTATTTGAGCCAATAGGTCTGGACAGCTACGTCATAGTCCGCAAGCTGGCTCTCCGCAGTCTTAAAGGAGATACCTGAGACATCCACCACCCGCAGACTATCCTCCAGGTCCTTCATGAAGGCGACAAAATTGGAGTAGCCCGCAGTCACCGAGAACTGCAGCACCAGCGTGCCGTATTCCTGATTCTCGGGACCAAGCTTGTTGGGATCCTTAGCGAGACTTGAGAGACGCACGTCCTTGATGACCAAGCCGTAACGACCGGCGATGTTATTGATATCGAGCACCAGGCGTACGTTATCCACCGTATCCGGGAGGAGGCGCTCGAGACGCGTCACGTCATCGGTACTAAAGGTGTTGTAGCGGCTGGTGAGCTCATCGCGCACGCTCTGTATTTCCCGGAAGCTCGCGAGCGCCTCTTCATAGCTCTGGGATTCCGCACGAAGCCCCTTCACGATCTGGTACTGTGGATCGATATACGCCCAGAAGAGAAGGGCGGTGATGGCGAGCAAGATGCTGGGGAATAAGAAGCGGGTCATAAATTATTCTCAGAAGTCGGGGAGACTTCGGTTTGCGCGGGCGCCGTCACCCGAGAATTAAGAAGCGAAGAGTAGCGGAGAGAAGAAGGGTCCACCGCGGCGGTGAAAGAGAAGACCACGTTCCCTCTCTGATCCAGATTCAGCTCCGAGAAGACCGGATTCTTTATACCAGACGCCTTGGCGAAGACGTCAGATTGCCGCGCGACCGCTCCATAGCTCCGAGCCTGACCCTTCATGGTAAGGGCCGCGGTTCCCTTGGTCTGATCAAGCGCGAAATCCATAGAGGAGAAGCGCACGTTCTGGAGAGTAGACTCTTCTAGTACCGCAAAAAGCTGGGAGGGCGCCAGGTGGTTAGCGAGGATAGTCTTAGAGATCTCCAAGCGGCGGGAGAGGCGCTGGAGCTTGATGATGGAAGCCGGTTCGAAAGCGTCGCGGTTGCGTGCGAGGCTCTCCTTCTGGCTCTCGATCCCGCGCTGAAGCGTTCCTTTCCATACATAGACGCCGGCGGCCAAAAGCAAAGAACCCACAAAGAGGAATACGGAAACAAGAAGGAATAGACTCGTCCCGCGAGAAGCCTGCGCCTGCGGCGCTTGCATGATCGGCTTCTTGGGGATGAACGACGTCTGAGAAACTACATCCATTTGGTAGTAAGTATACAACAGCGCACGTCATCCGATATGCACAGTTATGCGAATTGATTGAGTTTTCGGAGTGCAAGACCCACCGCAACCGTAAATTCAGGACCGAGTTCCTTCAGAGTCTTCTCGAGGAATGCTGGCGCCACAGTCTTTGCAAAAGGATCGGCCCAAAGAATTTCCGTATCTGGAAAACGCACCTTGAGCATGTCCCCGAAGCCCGTAAGTGCGGAGCCGCCGCCAGAAACCACGATCTTACTTACCGTCTTATTAGAGCGCTTCTCGAAGAGGAGCATGATGCGGCGGGCCTCCGCGAATATTGCATCGAGCACGAGCGCCGAAGCCTCCTTCACTCGCAGGACTTCTTCGGGAGTCGCCGGGATGCCGCTTCCCCGCTTGAGCTCTTCTGCGCGCACCGGAGTAACGTTCATACCCCGAGAGATGGAGAGGGTGATGTCCTGAGAGCCCTTGTTGATGCTATGAGAATCACGCACGATGCCGTGCTCTACCAGATAGATCTTGGCGCTCGAAGCACCAAAGTCGATCAACATAACCGGCTGTATCCCCTGGTCGAGCGCAGCGCGCACGGAGCTGAAAAGCTCGATTTCTAGGAAGGCTTTCTCCAGCTTCAGCGCATGGGTGACATTCTGATATTTCTGTAGCGCTTCGTTGAGGATGGCCACAAGGAGCACATCCACGTGCCCACCCTTGTCTTCCGAGGTATTCAAAAGCACGGACTCTTCCTGAGGGATGACCCACCAGTCGAGCGTCACTTCGGTCATCGGTACCGGAATGTAACGGCGCGCCTCAAGCGGGACCATCTCCGCCATCTTGCTCTCATCGAGCGCAGGCATGGAGACGAGAGAGATGAGGCTCGAGGAGAGCGGCATAGCGATAGCGCCATCCCGCGTAGTCACGTTAGCTTCGCGCAGGAGATCTTCCACGGCTACAGCGAGCTTGTCTGCTGGGAGATTAGTACCGCGACCGGCTTCCGTACCGGCATACGGACCGAGGGAGAGGGAGCCGTAGGTCTCGAGCACCACCTTGCCGCCCTTCTTCTTGAGCTGCACTACTTTGATAGCGGAAGAGCCGATATCGATGCCGATGACGCTGCCCGTGGCACTAGAAAAAACCCCAGCGGGGAAGAACTTCTCTAGCTTTTGAAGGATACCGGCCATAAATAAAGAGAGGGGTTGTAGGCTACAATTGTAACATACCTTGATTTAGCTCCGTTTATGTCAAATCTCTGGGAGAACCTCTTGGACACCATCTTCCCCCATTCGCCCGAGGAGCGTCTCACTCTCTCCCTCTCTGCTCCGGAGATAATCCGTCGAGCACAACTCATCGAACAACTACCTCCGTGGCAGCACGCCGCACTCGCCTACCGCCATCCGCTCGTACATACGCTGATCAATCTTTTGAAATACAAAAACAGCCAGAGAGCCGCAGGTCTCTGTGCGGAGATCCTCTGGCACGAGCTCCCCTCTCTTCTTGGAGAGAGACTCCCGGGCGAGCGCTATCTCCTAGTACCGATACCGACGAGCCGCACCCGCCTAAGGGAGCGCGGCTACAGTCAGACGGAGCGCATCGCGGAGCAACTCATCAAGCTCCAGGGAGCAGATGGTCCATTCGCCCTCTCAGCCCTCCTCACGAAAAGCCGAGAGACCTCTCCCCAGAGCGGAACAAAAAGTAGGAGTGAGCGTCTGGCGAATTTGAGGAACAGTTTTGCAGTAAAGGAAGGCGTGAAGATAAAAGGAGCACGAATCATCCTTATCGACGACGTCACCACCACAGGAGCGACGCTGGAAGAGGCGAGGAAGGTTCTAGAGAAAGCGGGAGCAAGAGAGGTACTGGCGCTCGCGGTGGCGCATTAGGAAACGAGGAAGGTCCGAATTCGATTCTATCGGATATTGAGAAACAAGCTGACTACCGTCACAGGACCTACCCCACCAGGCACAGGAGTTATAAGGGCAGCCCTCTCGCTACAGGCAGGATCGATATCCCCGACCAGCTTGCCTGCCTGTTCGCTCGTACCAGCATCAATGAGGACAACTCCCTCCTTGATCATATCGGGCTTTAGAAAATGCGGAGAGCCCACGCCAGAGATGATGATGTCTGCCGATTTTATCAAAGCAGCCTTCTCTTCTTCGGGAGTGTTCCCATCAGCCATCTTGAAAGGAATATTCTTGAGAGAGAGCATCGCCGAGACTGGCTCGCCGACCAGTTTTCCTTTCCCTAGGATGAGGATCTCTTTCCCAGCTAGTTCGACATGATAAAAATTCAAAATCTCGTGGACCGCCCGCGCTACTGGAGGAACCTTGGAAGAATTCCCTGCTGCGTAGTCACGTTTACCCTCCTCGCTCAGCACATCGATATCAAGCCTTGGAGGAACGCTGTTTAAGATCCTCTCCCTATCAAGCCCCGCAGGCAGCGGCAGCTGTACTACGATTCCGGAATAATCCTTCTCTGCCGCCTTCTGCACTATCTCTACCGCCTCGTCCATGGAGACACTTTCCGAATAATGGAGGACATCGACGGTTATACCGAGACGCTCTGCCACGTTCGATTTCATAGTGATGAACTGACGGCTCTCCGCGTCGTTACCAAATAGGATGAAACACACCTTCCTCTGGGGAAGATCCGCCAACTTAGCCTGGAGCTCTTGCTCTAGGATTTTAGCTACAGCTTTTCCGTCAGCGATCATGCGGATTTTCAAATGCGGAAGGGGCGGGATTCGAACCCGCGAGGGCTTTAAGACCCTACCTCGTTAGCAGTGAGGCGCTTTCGACCACTCAGCCACCCCTCCGTGGTGTGCCACTAACTTACAATAGAAAGCGTGTTTTTCCAAAGTTATAGACAGAATGAAATAATCTTCCCTCCTCCGTGTAGTAACCATTAGAGCGCGGGTTTTAAGCCTTCGCTTCAGCAATAGAGAAGCTTTACCAGCCAACCAATTTATCTAATGCCCACAATATCAAAAGCAACCGCGATACCTCTCGCCGCTCTCCTCTTCTTAGGCGGCGGAGCGATCGCAGGATATACCAGTCTCGCGGGAGCACAGACGGCGACCCCTACGGCAGTCGTCGATTCGAAAGCAGCCATGCTCGGACGCGCGCCGCACGTCGGCGGCACCATCACCGCGATCAGTGGCTCGACCCTCACGGTCACTGCAAAGACAAAGACCGGTGACACCACATACACCATCAATGCCGCGAACGCGACGGTCACTAAAGATGGCGCAGCCTCCACGCTCGCCGGACTCGCTGTCGGGGATAAGGTGATGGCGCTCGGCACAGTAAACGGCAGCTCTGTCGCTGCCACCTCGATCATGAGCGGCAAAGGCTTCGGTCCTGGAAAGCCTGGGATGCGCGGCGGACCCGGCATGGGCCACGGCGTCATGGGCAAAGTGACCGCAGTGAACGGCTCGACCATCACGGTCGCAGGCCCAGATGGAAAGAGCTACACGGTGAATGCCGGTAGCGCCACCATCCACCGCATGGTCACTGGTTCCCTCTCCGACGTAGTCGTGGGAGATACGATCGGAGTTCAGGGTACTGTTTCCGGCAACACTGTTACCGCTAAAGAGATCATGGACGATCTCCCTCTTCCTCCCGCCAGACAGTAAGCAATACAACATCTGTATGCACACAAGCCCCCTTGAGGGGTTTTGTGCTACCGAACCTGTACTATATGAAGGTGGAAGCTTTCACTGATGAGAAAATCGCCGAAATGGTCCAACAAGGAGACCGGGAAGCGTTCGGTATCCTGGTGGATCGCTTCGAGCAGAAGCTCACCCGCTACGGGAGGAGGTTCCTCTCCCGCAAAGAAGATATCCAGGATATCGTGCAGGACGTCTTCGTGAGTGTGTATCAGAACATCCAGAGCTATGACAGCACGCAGCGCTTCAACCCTTGGATCTACCGAGTAGCCCACAACGCCTTCGTGAACGCGCTTCGCAAGAACGAACGCTCTCCTCTCTTAGTAGATTTCGATACCTTCATACCGCATCCTGCCTATGAAGACCCTACAGAGTCGGAGCGTGAGCAGGAAGAGATGAGAGGACTGATAGATCGCGGATTAGAGAAGCTCTCCCCCAAATACCGCGAAGTCCTCGTGCTCCACTATTTCGAAGATATGGCCTACAAGGACATCGCTGAAATCCTAGAGGTGCCGACGGGCACCGTAGGCATCAGATTGAAACGCGCCAAGGAGATGCTTAAGAAGGAAATCGCCAAAAAGACATGAACGAACATCACCCCTCCAATCTAAAAGACCAACTGCTCAAGGATATCCGCTCCGGTGAGGTAGCCATGCGCCCGCGGTATTTCTTTCTACTAAAGATCGTAGCTCTTGCCTCAGTAGCCACGGCCGTACTCATCCTCTCTGTATTCATATTCAACTTCATCCTCTTCGGTCTCCGCATCAACCATCACCAGGAACTCCTCGGGTTCGGCTCAAGAGGCCTTTTCACCTTCCTTCGCGTATTCCCCTGGTTCCTCCTACTCCTCGATGTAGCTCTGGTGGTACTCCTCGAATACCTCCTCCGCCGTTTCAAGTTCGGCTACAAGGTCCCCGTACTCTATCTGCTCGCTGGCCTCTTCGTGGGCACGCTCCTCGCAGGATTTGCAGTGGATCGCGGCACCTACTTCAACGACCGTATGCTCGAAGGCTCCCGCCATCTGCCTCCCGGCCTCGGGCACTTTTATGAAGGAGCTCGACGTCCGCCACCGCCTGGCGGAGGACTCTGCCGCTGTACCATCCTCGCCATCGACGGAAGTCAACTCACCGTGGAAGACACCCGTAGCGGCACTACCACCCTCGTCGTGCTTCTCCCGAGCAATAACCCGCGCGCTACCACTACCGCTCTCAAGGTCGGTGATACCGTCTTGATCGCCGGGACAGAAGAGAACGGTGTCATCCGCGCCTTTGGCGTCCGCAAGATCTCGGAGGAAAACGAGTGGTTACGGATGAGAATCGAGAGATAGATATTTCTGTATTTGCTACCATAGGTAGCATGACTACCTCCCTCATCCTCCGTCTCTCACTCGCCTTCGCATTCCTTTATCCGCCGATTGCCGCCTTCTTTGATCCCTACAGCTGGATCGGCTACTTCCCCGACTTCACTCGCGGCATCGTCTCCGATCTCCTGCTCCTCCACCTCTTCGGTGTCGTAGAGATTGTCATCGGTGGTTGGCTCTTGTGGGGCAAGAACCTCTTTTATCCGAGCGTAGCCGCGTCAGTTCTCCTCGCGGGCATCGTCATATTCAACACAGGCCAGATGGATGTCCTCTTTAGGGATATCTCCATTCTTGGTATCGCCCTAGCCCTAGCACTTGAAAGTTTCAGGGAAAAGAATAGGGTATAGCCATATGCAAGACGACCCAACCGTATTCCTCAAGCGCATCGTTACCATAACCTTGGTCCTAGCCCTTATCCTGGCAGGCATCCTCTACTTCTCCCGCCCCGACGCGGATACCGAAGTAGCCTCTGATACTCAGGACAGCAGCCAGCAGGGCATCTACCAGGAAGACATCGACAAAGCAGCCTCTGGTGGCACCAGCGCTTCCGGCAACTCCGTAAAGAGATCCATACCTCGTTCCTCTTCAGTCACCCTCACGAGCGACCTCATCAAGAAAGCAGAGCAGACCGCAAGCATGATCGTCTACTACGACAGCACCGGCTTCCGTCCTGCTGAATTCTTCGTAAAGGCGGGCACCTCGGTACGCTTCATTAATAGGAGCGGTCTCAGCCTACGCGTCTCCTCCGTCGTCCAGAACGGCGCCCCCATATATCCTGAGTTCGACCAGGTCCGCTCCGTAGGTCAGGGTGGCTACTATGACTTCAACTTCTCCAAAGCAGGTTCTTGGAGCTTCACCAACCAGAGCGCCCCTCAGCACTTCGGTATCGTCACCGTCATACAGTAAGTGGTTCTCTCTTCGAGTACACTTAAGAGATGCATAGCAGTACTCCGCTCGAATCAGCCTTCCGACTGACCGCGGAACAGAAGCGCGCGCTTCGCACTCTTCGCCTCGCGACCGTACGCGATCTCCTCTATCACTTCCCCGCCAAATACAACCGCCTCGCAGAAGCTACTTCCGTGCGCGGACTCACTGAAGGAGAGGAGGCTACCGTCTATGGCAGCATCCGCTCCATCGAGCTACGTAAATCCTTCCGCTCCAAGGTAGCACTTGCAGAAGCGCAGATAGATGACGGCACCGCAGTAGTGAAGGCTATCTGGTTCCATCAGCCCTACCTCGCCAAGATGTTCCCAGAAGGAACGCTGGTACGCGTCAGTGGCAAAGTGTCTGCCAAGAACGGCACACCCGCACTTCTCAATCCGGAGATCGAACGCATCCCCGAGCTTCC
The DNA here is from genome assembly GCA_021414235.1 of Candidatus Parcubacteria bacterium. NCBI lineage: Bacteria > Candidatus Parcubacteria > Candidatus Parcubacteria bacterium. The sequence continues at coordinate 152,891 of JAIOOV010000004.1, read as the reverse complement.
ACTCAAAGCCAAGGACTCCCTCTTCGGGGAGAAGACGGATGACATCTTCGCCTACCCCACCTACCCCGAGAGCAGAGGTATCACTTCAAACTGGTTCTTCCACGCAGTAGAGAAAGCACTGAAGAGCGGTGTGCTCGAGACCATGAGCGATCCAATACCGCAGGACATACTTGCACGATATCACCTCCCCACACTCTCGACCGCGCTCATCTGGATACACTCTCCACAGGAAGAGAGCCACAGCCTGGTAGCACGTAAACGCTTCGCCTTTGAAGAAGTCTTCTGCATCCAATTGCTCAAGCAGCAGGAACGGCATACGTATGCTTCGAAACGCGGCTTCCCCATCGCCCCCTCGAAAAAAGACATCGAAGCCTTCCTCGCACGCTTCCCTTTCAAGGCAACTGGCGCACAGGAGCGTGCCGTAGCCACCGTCCTTGCTGACTTCAAAAGCGGTCGCCCTATGTCGCGACTTCTCGAGGGCGATGTGGGCTCTGGAAAGACCGCCGTCGCCGCGACCACCGCCTATGCCGCAGTGACCACGCGTCCCCAAGGGCAAGACTTCGGCACACTCCAGGTGGCCTACATGGCACCCACCGAAATCCTGGCCACACAGCTCTTCGAATCCTTCATCGAGTTCTTCCGGCACATGCCGGTCTCCATCGCCCTCATCACCGGTAGCGGTTGTCGTAAGTTCCCTTCCAAATCAAAACCTGGATCGTGGACTGATATCTCCCGCACTCAGTTGTTGAAATGGGTAGCGAATGGCGAGATCGCCGTCCTCGTAGGCACGCACGCACTCATCCAGAAGACGGTGCGTTTCAAGAACCTCGCCTACATCATCATCGACGAGCAGCATCGCTTCGGCACAGCACAAAGACAGAAGCTCGCTCGCAAAGAAGATGTGCTACCTCACCTCCTCTCCATGACCGCCACTCCGATTCCGCGCACACTTGCTCTCACCATCTACGGCGACCTGGATCTCTCTCTTCTCGATGAATTGCCCAAAGGTAGGAAGCCTATCGTTACGGAGATTGTGCCGCCGAATAAGCGGGAAGGGATCTATGAGAAAGTGCGCGCGGAACTAAAGGCTGGGAGGCAAGCCTACGTCATCTGCCCGCGCATAGATGAGCCTGATCCGGAGAAAGAGACTGCGGTCGAAGCCAAGTCAGTGAAAGCAGAAGCCGCCCGCCTGAAACGCGACGTCTTCCCCGAATGGAACATCGGCACGCTTACTGGAAAGTCGAAACCGGAGGAAAAAGACGAGGTCATGCAGGCGCTGAAGGATAAAGAGATTGATATCCTAGTAGCTACCTCGGTGGTGGAAGTTGGTGTGAACGTGCCGAATGCTACGGTCATCATCATCGAAGGGTCTGAGCGCTTCGGACTCGCCCAGCTCCACCAGTTAAGAGGTCGAGTGATGCGCAGCAGCCATCAGGCCTACTGTTATCTCTTCGCAGAGGGCAACAGTGAGAAAACCAAAGAGAGACTGAAAGCGCTCGCTACGGCTTCAAGCGGGTTCGAGCTCGCAGAGCTCGACTTGAAGCTTCGAGGCGCGGGCGAACTCTATGGCCGCAAGCAGTGGGGTGTTTCCGATATCGGGATGGAAGCGATCAAAAACCTGAAGATGGTGGAGGCGGCACGCACGGAAGCCGCAGCTCTCGTGGCTAAGGATCCGGAGCTTAGCCGCTATCCCCTCCTAAGGGAGCGAGCGAAAGCGTATCGGGAGATATTGCACTTCGAATAGGAAAAAGTAGTATTTGGTCACGCGCGTGTAGCTCAGTTGGTTAGAGCAGTCGTCTTATACACGACCGGTCCTTGGTTCGAGTCCAAGCACGCGCACAAACACAACGCCCCGCCGGAGAAACCCGGCGGGGCGTTGTTCTTTTTAAAATCCCCGGCTTTAGTCTCTAACCACAAGTTCCTCCGTTATATCTATCCTCGGATCCTTCTTCTTGGGCATGATGCCGTTTGCAATGAGGAGATCCTCGAAGTCCTCGCGTTCGATGGTTTCTACTTCCACCAGCCTCTTAGCGATCGCATCGAGCGCACCCTTGTGCTTCTTCAATATCTCTTCACCGCGACGATACGCCTCGTCGATTATCTTGGAAACTTCCGCGTCCACTTCAGATGCTACTTTCTCAGAGTAATCTTTCTCCCCTACTCCGCGTCCGAAGAGTACGCGACCGCCTTCACCTTCGAGCGCTACCGGCCCTAGCTTGTCGGACATGCCGTACTTAGTGACCATGTCACGTGCGAGCGCAGTGAGTACCTGGAGATCGTTGCTGGGGCCAGTGGTGAGATCACCAAAGACCATGCGCTCCGCGAGATACCCGCCGAGAGAGACGGCGATGTCATCGAGGAATTCTTTTTTGGACTGCATCTTACGATCCTCGAGCGGGAGCTTGAGCGTGTAGCCCGCTGCCCTACCACGGGAGATGATGGAAATCTTGTGCACCGGATCAGAGTATGCGAGCACCGAGGCGATGAGTGCGTGACCTGCTTCGTGGTAGGCGGTAATCTCTTTCTCCTTTATTGAGAGCAGATGGCTCTTGCGTTCCGGACCAAGCATGACCTTCTCGATGGAGCGGATGAGGTCGTATTGAGAAACCTTCTTGCGATTCTCGCGAGCAGCAAGAATAGCGCCTTCGTTCATCAAGGAATAGAGATCGGCACCAGAGAAACCAGGCGTACGCTCTGCAATGACGGTAAGGTTCACATCTTCTGCAAATGGCTTGGTCTTGGAATGAATCTTGAGTATTTCTAAACGTCCTTCCCTATCCGGCAGATCAAGCATCACCCGGCGGTCGAAGCGGCCCGGACGAAGGAGCGCCGGATCGAGCACATCGGGACGATTGGTGGCCGCCATGACGATAACCTTCTCGGTCGGCTCGAAGCCGTCCATCTCCACCAGGATCTGATTGAGAGTCTGTTCGCGCTCATCGTTGCCGCCACCCACTCCCGTGCCGCGCACGCGGCCCACGGCGTCGATCTCATCCACGAAGATGATAGCGGGTGCTGCGCGCTTAGCCATGGTGAAGAGGTCGCGTACACGAGACGCACCCACACCTACGAACATCTCTACGAACTCGGAACCGGAGATGGAGAAGAAGGGTACGCCCGCCTCACCCGCGACCGCACGCGCGAGAAGCGTCTTGCCTGTGCCCGGAGCACCCATGAGAAGTATTCCTTTCGGAATACGCGCGCCGATATCCAAGAACTTCTTAGGATTGCGCAGGAAATCCACGATCTCTGCGAGCTCCTCCTTGGCCTCCTTCACACCGGCGACATCCTTAAAGGTGATCTTCTGGCTCTTGTCATTAGGATCGATGATGCGCGCCTTGGACTGGCCAAAAGTGAACGCCTGCATGCCTGCACCCTTCACCTGACGCGAGAGGAACCAGACGAAGAAGAGTATGAAGATAATCGGGAGGAGGAAGGGCGTGAGAGTCAGGAACCAGAAGCTGAAGCCGCTCTGGTTCTTCACGTCGATGGAGATCGTGTCGAGGCGCTCCTGGGGCACGCCATAGTTCTTGAGAGTATCGGTGAGCCCGGACTCCGCCTCTTTCTTGGAAGTCTTCTCAGTCTTGTCGGTATAGGTAGCGGTGAGGGTGTCTCCACGCACCACGATACCGGTGATCTTGCCATCCCGGATATCGCGCGCCACTTCCGAGAGCGGAATCTCTACCTTGGCCGTGCGATTTTCACTGAAGTAGGAGTAGGCGGTGAGCATCGCCAAGAAGATGAGGACAGTAGTGACGAAGCTGCCCCAGAAGCCGCCGCGAGGAGGAAGCACGGAAGGAATCTTGGGTCCCCCCTCTTTCTTGTCGTTTTGATCCTGATTTCCTTTAAAAAGAGGCATGAGTGTACTAGTATGCTGCTGTAAGGCCATTATATCTACGCGTCCCCAAAAAGCCAGAAAACCACGAAAGAAAATGGATCTCCTCCGTCACAAAAAAGCGCATCTCAATTACGAGATCCTCGAACAATTCGAGGCTGGTATCGAGCTCTCCGGCACTGAAGTGAAGTCGGTACGCGCACAACAGGGCTCGCTTGAAGGCGCACACGTAGTGGTGCGCGGCGGCGAAGCATATCTCGTGGGTGCCACCATCCCTCCATATCAACCGGCGAACACCGCCAAAGAGTACGATCCAGAGCATCCGCGTAGACTCCTCCTCCACAAGAAGGAGCTGGCAGAGCTCCTCGGCGCAGAATCCCGTAAAGGATTGACAATTGTGCCAATTTCGATGTATAATAAAGGGAGGAAGATCAAGATGGCGATCGCCATCGCGCGCGGCAAGAAGAAATTCGACAAGCGCGAGGATCTCAAGAAACGCGATACGGATCGCGAGATGCAGAGAACGTTGAAAGGAGAATAGATTATTTTCGTACGGGGATGCTAGGCATCGACAGGTGTCGCCGCTCCCCTGTGCAACGCGGAGAATTCCAGGAACGCTCCTGATTGTCTGGAAACCAATACGTGCAAACTCAATAGTTGCGCGCGCAAATGCTGTCGTTTCGCCGTACTTCACGGCTGACAACTTTGCGTTCGCTTACGCGAAAGCCTAAGCGACGTCCTCTCTAGCGAGGTCTCTGTGCTAGAGTCAGGGTGTTATAACGTGAGTCTCGGAGAGGAGAAGCTTCAGCCCCTCTCGACATAAAGAAGCTCGGTGAATGTTATTTTGCCCCTTTCAAGGCATTCACTTAAATCGGCTCCGGCCGTAGAAAGGATGCTATGCGTTGTAGAGTCAGGCTACCGGTCCATCTGCACGGCGGTTCAATTCCGCCCATCTCCACCAAAAAGTTCCCTCACAAAACCGCCCTTAATGGCGGTTTTGTGTTATCCCCACTAGCTAAAAACTTGCATTCCTCTCCAGAACACATATACTGCCTTTCAGCAAGTTCCGCGCACTCTGCGCACAACAAGGGGGAAAGATGAGATGGGTAAACCGCTTGCCTTGGCTAAGGTCGAAGATCAACCCGACCACTTCGTGACAAAGGATGGGCTGACCTTCGCGGGCACCCATCTCATCCTTGACCTGTGGGGCTGCACTGGCCTCGACGACGAGCCGCTGATCGACCAGGCCTTTCGCAAGGCCATCGAGGTCTCGGGGGCGACACTGCTTCACATCCATCTCCATCGGTTCCTGCCCTCAGGCGGGATCTCCGGGGTGGCTGTGCTGGCGGAGTCCCACATCTCGATCCATACCTGGCCCGAGCGGGGCTATGCCGCTCTCGACCTGTTCATGTGCGGCGACGCCAAGCCGCACAAGGCGATCCAAATCTTCCGGGACGCCTTCAAGCCGACCCACGTCACCCTCGGTGACCAAAAGCGCGGAATGATCTAACCCGCACAAGGCTCTACTAGAACGAGAGGCTCTCCGCTTCCTTCTGGTAGAGCCTCTTCGTTTTACTAATCCCCCCTTTTCTTTATACTACCGAAATCAGCACTCTTAGCTCAGTTGGTTAGAGCGTTCCCTTCACACGGGAGAGGCCACAAGTTCGAATCTTGTAGAGTGCACACGTCGCGAAGAATGCAGTAAAATTCGTGACCACGAAGTAATAAAAGGGCTTATAGTAAAGTGGCATTACGCGGCATTCGCATTGCCGAGTCTCGGGTCCGATTCCCGATAAGTCCACCGCTTCGCTAAGGCTGCGCAGTGCGAGCACAAGCGTTGACCGACCCCTGTTTTAGTGCTATTCTCACGCAACGTTTCGCCGTTTAGACGCGTAACCCACACGACCCCTTTTGAAAGATAGAACACGTATAAACCACCAGATCCGCTCAGCGGAAGTGCGCCTCATCGGGGCGGAGGGAGAGAACCGCGGAGTAGTCTCCCTCTCCCAGGCCCTCAAGGAGGCGGAAGCCTCCGGATTGGACCTCATCGAGATCTCCCCCATGGCGGTCCCGCCCGTTGCAAAAATAGCCGATTATGGTAAGTTCCAGTACGAACAGAACAAGAAGGAGCGTACCGGAAAGGCCAAGGCGCACGAGGTAGAAGTGAAGCAGATTCAGATTAAAATCGGCACCGGAGAGCACGATCTAGAGCTCAAGGCCAAGAAAGCCTCCGAATGGCTTGCCGAAGGCCACCGGGTCAAAGTAGACCTCTTCCTCCCCGGCCGCTCCAAGTATCTCGACCCTAAGTTCCTCAGGGAACGCATCGACCGGGTCCTCCGTCTCATCAGCACCGCGCACAAGGTCGCGGAAGAAGCCAAGAAGAGCCCTAAAGGGATGACCATGGTCATCGAACGATCCAAATAATATGAAGAGCAATAAGTCATATCTCAAGAGAATCAAGGTCACCAAGAACGGCAAGTTGGTGGTCAGGAAGGCTGGCCAGAACCACTTCAACGCCAAGGAGGGCCGCTCCTCGCAGCTCAACAAGAAGCGCTCCTCTACCTTCGTCATGACGGCGAAGTCCCAGAGCCGCTTCCTTAACGGCTCCCTTTAAGAGCACCTCACTAAACTTTTATGTCTCGAGTCAAAAAAGGAGTAAATGCCCTCAAGGGCCGCAAGAACGTCCTCCGCAAGGTGAAGGGCTTCCGTTTCGGACGCTCTACTAAGGAGCGCGCAGCCTATGACGCCCTCGTGCACGCCGGCGCCTACGCCTTCGCTCACCGCCGCGACAAGAAGAACGACTTCCGCCGCCTCTGGACGGTACGCATCAACTCCGCTCTCCGCCCGCACAACATTTCTTACAGCAAGTTCATCGGCGCGATGAAGAAGAAGGGCTTCGAGGTAGACCGCAAGATCCTCGCCACCCTCGCCCTCGAGAACCCGGAGAGCTTCTCCCGTCTCATCAACAAGGTATCCGCGTAAGCGGGGAACCAAAAACACTCCCGGCTAAAAGCCGGGAGTGTTTTTGTATTCAAGGCTACAAAATGAGATTGCCGTGAGCTCCCCCTGCCACATCCGTATTCCGGTAGACACGATCCGCCACTCCCCTGTCCTTGTCCACAAGGGCAATGACCTTCTGCACCAGGCGCTTCGGATCGTCATCAAAGATTACTCGCTCGTTAGGGCGGTACCCCTTGGACATGATCTCGTCGATAACCTCGTCCGTCTCCCAGCTGCCACGGAGAATACCAATAGGCTTCTGATCTTCGTAGGCAATGGTGAACTCGTTGATGGTGCCGATACGGCCGCAGCCGATGAAGACCGCATCCGTGGAGCGAGTGAGAATGAGATTGCGACCGGAGAAGCCGAAGCCGGTGTAGACAACGAGGTCGAGGTATTCAAGCGGCAAGCGATATGCGTCCACGTGCTCTTTCTCAGTAGAAGCAGGAGAGAAGCCTATGGATATACCGCCGACTTCCTTGGCACCCATGGCGGCCCAGGTCGGAAAGCCGGTAGTAGCGCCGGTTACGGTAATGCCGCCATGAAGGGCGATCTCCCGACCAAGCTCCTTAGCCTTATCAAAAGCGTCGAGTCCGCAATGCCCCGTCTCCGCAGCGCCGGAGACGCACATCTTGTAGCGAGTTTGAGAAAGTCCGAGACGAGCAGGGTCCATTTGAAAACTATTGTAACATTTAAATTTCCACTACGTAGCTTTTTCCACGCTCGGGGTAGATGGCAGGAACGTCGAGGTAGTCTCGGAGGCGCTGTACTAGGAAAAGCGAAGCCTTGGGCTCCCCCATCGCCACAAACACTTGCTTGAGTGAGGGAGCGGTCTTCCCCACGAAGCTGACCAAGCCTTCGGAATCCTTATGCGAGGAGAATCCGCGGATATTGAGAAGTGTCGCGCGCACTGGCACGCGCTCGCCACCGATGACCACCTCCCTTGCCCCGGAATCCAAGCTCCTGCCCAGAGTGCCGAGCGACTGATACCCCACGAGGAGGATGGTGCTCTTGGGGTCCGGCAGATACTCCTTCTCGTGACGGGTCACTCGCCCGCCCGCCGACATGCCGGAACCCGCGAGTATTATCTTCGGCCCATGCACCCGTGCAATCGCCTGGGAATCCTGCTGGGTACGCGCAAGAGTGAGGCGTGGAAGTGAGAAGATATCGCCCTCTTGCATCTGGCGCATCGTCTCAGGGCTGAAACCCTGCCCTCCTTCCCGATATATCTCGGTAACCTTGATCGCCAGAGGGGAATCCACGAATACCGGCACTTCTGGAAGCAAGCCTTCTTTAGAGAGGTTGTGGAGCGTAAAGAGGATGTTCTGCGTACGCTCCAGGGAGAACGCCGGGATGACCACCGTGCCACCGCGCTTTACCGTAGAGAGGACTGCGTCCGCGAATCGCCTGTCCCGCTCTTCTTGCGGCTCATGATTACGATCGCCATAGACGCTCTCCATGAGGAGATACTGCACACCCGAGAGTTCTTCCGTGGAACGGAGGAGTGGCGCCGGAGAATTACCGAGGTCTCCAGTGAAGACCATCTTTACTCCGCTCCGTGAGAACTCCACCATGGCCGAGCCCAGGATATGCCCGGCGTCGAGAAGCTGAAAGGACAGACTTTTCGGGAGGTCCACCTTCTCGTGATACGAGAGACCTCTCCAGAGAGAGAGCGCCTCGACGACGTCTTTCCTCTCGTACGGCGGTGCATGACCATCTCGTTGCGCCTCCTGAGTCAGTATCTGAAGAGCATCCTCGAACATGACTTCCACAAGCTTGTGCGTTTCGACAGTGGAATAGATAGGGCCACGGAAACCGTCCCGCACCAGCTTAGGGATACGCCCAATATGGTCGAGATGGGCGTGGGTCACCACTAGTACATCAATATCCTTAGGGTCATAGGCGAAAGGCTCTAGGTTCTCTTTCTCGCAGAAGCGGGAGCCTTGGATGAGTCCGCAGTCCACCAGGATGCGGCCGAAATCTCCAGAGAGTTCGAAATTGGAGCCGGTCACTTCACCGATACCGCTCCAGCAGGTTACCGAGGATGACATATGCAATCAGTATAGCGTACGTAAAAATAAAACCCCGCCCTCATCCTGGGCTCCAGAGGTCTGAAGCGCACGATGAGAGCGGGATTATTAGGATCGGCGGCATATTACCCTGGATAAACCAGGTGGGTGCCCTAGCCTCGCGCCAAGGCGCAAAGACAATAGAAGTCAGGCTCCCTAAAAAATAGTTAAGGGATAATATGCTAACGACGACCCTGTACTGATTATCTAGATGCTCCTCTCGAGTGTCAACCAAAGTTGTCACCCTGACTTTTCCACAATTCTAGGATATCCCTATAACAAAGGCTCGTAGCAGAGCTACGAGCCTTTGTGTGACAGCATTGCGCGAATGCGTCAACCTTTTACTCTAGGATTCCGTCGAGGTTCACGTCGTAGAGGATCTCATCCTGCACCAAGCGGTAGCTGACGAGTTCCTGCGGAGAGAACCAGAGCACGATTTCTTTCTCAGCATTCTCCGGCGTATCGGAACAATGGATGAGATTGCGCACAGCACGGTCGTCCACCGCCGAGATGGCATACGAGTCGATGGTGAAATCGCCGCGAATGGTACCCACGTCAGAGGTCGCAGGCTCCGTTCCGCCGGTAAGTTTGGTGACCACAGCGACCGCCTGATTCCCCTCCCACGCCATCATGATGACAGGGCCAGAGGTCATGTAGCGATCGAGCGCGCGGATGATGTCCTTACCGTATTCGATCGGCTCCTTGTCCGTGGAGAGTCCCGCAGCCGCGCGTTCCTTGGCGATGTTCGTCCCCTTCTTGATGAACCACGCGTCATCCTTATCGTAGTGCTTCCAGATACGTGCGCTGTCGGGGACCGCGAGCTTGAGGCCGACCAGCTTGAGGCCTGCACGCTCGAAACGTCTGATAATCTCGCCGATCAAGCCGCGCTGCACGCCGTCGGGCTTAATGATCACGAAACTGCGCTCCTTCTTGGGATGTGCCATATAAATATAGAAGTTTAAGGCCTCTACCCTACACCATTTCTCTGCCCAAATCTAGGTCCTTAAACCCCCTTATAGCGCGCCAAGATCTCTTCTTCCACCTCTTCCCGGTCACGGCCGTATTTGAGATAAGAGAGCTCGCGGAGCGGCTCCACGATACTCTTGTCTCCCGCGAACGGCGGCATCATCTCTATATTGAAAGGCTTCTCCGGCTTCCCGTTCACCAGCATCTTTATATACGCGTTAAAATTGTCGATATTCGCGATATCGTGCGCAGCGAATGTAGGCGCAAACTGCTTCTCGAGGAATTCTGCGTCCGGCGCACCCACGCGGAAAGCCGCCATCGAACCCACGTTACCGAAGACCGCATTCTTGATCCCCTCCTCGAGCTGCTGCACATACTGATGCGCGATGGTGAGCGAGAGCTTGTACTTGCGCGCCTCACTGAGGATGGTGGAAATGGAGTCGGTAGTGATGTTCTGGAACTCGTCGATATAGAGATAGAAGGGCGGCAGATCCTGACCGAAGGAGTCCACGCGCGAGAGCGCTGCCATGAGCATCTTCCCTACCAGGATGAGCCCGATGAGGCGGGAGTTGATGTCGCCCAGGCGTCCCTTGGAGAGGTTAACCAGGAAGATCTTCTTAGTATCCATGATCTCCCGGAAATTGAATGAGGAGTGCTGCTGGGCGATGACCGGGCGCATAATCTCGTTGGTCACGAACACGTCGAACTTGTTGGTGACGTAGGGTACGAAGTTGGCAAGAGACTGCTCGCCAGTGGTACGCTCCGCATTCTCCCAGAACTGCTTGATGATCGGATTCTGGCAGTGCGACATCTTCAGCTTACGGAAATCTGCATCCGCCAGCACCCGCCCAATCTCAAGCAAGGTACTACCGGACTCTGGATGCTCCATGACGAGAAGGGCGCTGTTACGGAAATACTGCTCGAACGCAGGACCGCCTGCCACCTTCATATCAAAAAGCTTATTGAAGATGGTCAGGAGCTCGTTCACCACGAACGTCTTCTGCTCCGGGAAGCGCTCATCGTACTCCAACATATTGAGACTCATGGGGCGCGCAGTATGCGACGGGTCGAAATAGATCACATCCTCGTAACGCTCTTTAGGGATGGCAGCGAGAATATCCACCAAGTCGCTTCCGTGCGGGTCGATCATACAGACACCATCCCCGTTCTGGATGTCCTGAATGATCATGTTCTTGAGAAGGGTCGACTTGCCCGTACCGGTCTGACCTATCGCGTAGAAATGACGCAGGCGATCCTCTTTACCAAGTATCACCTTAGTGTCAGTAGCACGGTGTCGATTCATACCGAGAAGGATGCCAGAGGATGCAAAGGAAGAAGGAGCAGGAGCAGTAGCCGTGCGGGATTGCTTCAAGTCGGGAGCAGATTTGATCCCCGTCGGCGGGAAGTGGAAGAGCGTGGAGAGTTCCTTGAGAGAGACTGGCAGAGCTGCTTTGTCGCTAAAAGTACGGAAAGAGAAATCCCTCACCGCGCTCGCGAGCGCGCTTCCCTTGAGACGCGTAAAACGCAGCTTGTTGCCAGAAGTATCCTCGAACTGATGGAAGGAGCTCTCGAGCTCGGTGAGAAGTGTCTCTGCGCGCTCCTTCTCGCCCGCAGAGACCACTAGGCGGACATTCGCCGAGACGATAGGGCTCGCCATCTTGCGCTTGATTCCCTCCATGGCCGCGCGCTCCTTTTCCCCTATCTCAAGCGGCTTATCCTCTTTCTTCTTAGCACTCGAGAAAAGATCCTTGAAGCTGAGCCCTACATCCTTGGCGATCTCGCCCGCGAAGCTCTCACGGATATCAAGAGTCTGCTTAAGGGGTTTGCCCTTACCGAGGTCCTGAAGAGCATTCCGATACTTCTTGAGATAATCGATTTTCGGAGAGCCGATGATGAACTGCACCGCCGCCCCCTCCCCTTGAGCAGCGATCTTGGAGAAGGAGTTGAGGAGAACGTTCAGCGGATCATAATCGAACTGATCGTACATCTTGAGCGGAAGTATCCCGGGGTTGGCGAAAGAACCCTCCGCAAAAGACACGGTGGAGGGTTCGCTGAAGATATTGTAATCATTCGGCTGCTCCAGAAGCTTGCCCCCTGGGAAGATGGAGAGGAACTGCTTCTCGAAGAGAGAAGCGCTTGCGCTCGGTACCGCTGCATACACCACAATGCCACTCGAATCATTGCTGACCGCCACTTCGAGCGCGAACCAGTTATTGTCCTTCCCGTTCGTCACTGCAGACATTCCCGCATAGAACTGCTCCATGGAGGAGAGCAGCTCCTTGAGCGGTCGCTCCTTCCCCCCACCCTCCGGCGTCTCTGGGAGAGACACTTCGTAGAGCACCATCTGGAGCGCCTGGAAGAGAGTGCTCCCGGAAGGGGCGCTTGGGAGCGGCAGTCCTTTCTTCAGATACTGGACCAGAAAGCGATGGAAGTCGTCTTCAAGGAGCGGATTCCCCGCTTTCTCTACAATCTTCAGCGCATTCAAAAGACCCTTCTCTTGAAGGACGACGATGAGCTCCTCTATCTGCGCATCCGTACCCTTAGGCGCAAGGTCGAGCACGATAGCCTCGGCTTCCCCAGAGGACATGTGGCGCTCGGGAGCGAGCATACTCTCCGGAGCGCTCTTTCCATAGAGGGAGAGCTCGTTCTTGATGAGTGTTTCGCGGGAAGGCTTGCTCTCACCGGAAGAGACACGTTCCTTCTCCGCCACCTGCGCGCGGAGATAACGCACTTCTTCTTCGAGCGAAGAGAATTTCGGAGAACCTTGTTCCATTCGCCCTATTATACGCGTAAACCGCACCCAAGAGGCGCGGTTTACCCACATGAGAAATTTAAACTAGCGTGAGTATCTCCGGATCCCCATCCGTTACCAAAACACTGTGTTCGAAGTGGGCGCTTCTCTTGCCGTCCCGTGTGCGGTAGGTGTAGCCATCCTTCTTATCAAGAACCACCTGCATGGAGCCCGCATTCACAATCGGCTCGAGCGCGAGCACCATACCTGGACGCAGTTTCGTCCCTGATCCTTTGACGCAGTAATTCTGTATGTACGGCTCTTCATGCACAGCGTGGCCAACCCCATGGCCCCCCAGGTCTTCTACCAGGCCGAAGCCGCTCTTCTTGACCACCTTCTCGATGGCGCAGCCGATGTCGTTCACGGTATTACCCGCGCGACAGACCTCGATCGCAGCAGAGAGCGCGCTTTGCGTTACTCTCATGAGCTTCTGATCCTGTTCTGAGATATCCCCCACTCCCACCGTCATCGCCATGTCTATAAACAACCCTTTGTATTTGAGAACGGTATCCAGACCGACAATATCCCCTTCTTTCAAAATCTGCTGTGCGGTCGGTATTCCGTGGACGACCTCATTGTTCACAGATACGCAGAGCGTCGCAGGATACGGACGATCCGCACCCTCCGGCTGATAACCGACAAGCGCGGGCTCTCCGCCTCTCTCCCGCATGAGACGAGCGGTGAGTGCGTCGAGTTCGAGCGTAGAGACGCCGGGACGGCAGGCGCCCTTCACTTCCTCGACCACGGAGGCGAGGATCTTACCCGCTTCGCGCAGTATCTCTATCTCCTCCGGGGATTTAATGAGCGCCATGAGTAAAATGGGGGGCAATCGCTGCGACGATTTCGGCGTGGACGGCTTCGATAGACTGCTCTCCGTTTACGGTGATGAAGCGATACTTAGGATTCTCACGGAAGAATTCCATGGCAGGCACGACTTCGGTCTCGAACCATTCCAGCCTGCGCTCTATAGGAAGCATAGTGTCGTCCGAACGCGCGCGACCGAGCATGCGGGCGCGGGACCACTCGCGAGATACGTCTACATGCACGACGAAGGGCGTCTCCCTGCCATAGAACTCGAAAGCAGAATCGAGCACGCCGCATTCGTGATAGCGGCGCGCGGCGCCGTCCACGATAAGATGCTGATCCTCCTTGAGATTCTCTAAGAGGAGCTTCGACCAGATAGAGACAGAGAGGAATTCCGGCTGGAGTTCACCCACGTCATTGAGCTTTCGAGAGAGTGCGTGAGGGTAACCCTCCCCTGCAAAGAATTTGCGGAACTCGGGACCCGCTTCGAGATGATAGACGGAACGCCCATCTTGCGCGGTGAGATAGCCGGAGAGCAGCTTAGACTGGGTGCCCTTGCCACAGCCGGAGCGCCCCATGAAGAGGAAAGTTTGAGGAGTCATGCTCCTAATACTCCCGCATCGATACTTGAGCGTCAATCTTGCGAATGAGGTCGAGGACCACGGAGACGACGATGAGGAGCGCAGTGCCGCCGATGGCGAGTGCCTGTATGCCGGTAAGACCCTGCATGATGAGCGGGAGCACCGCAATCACACCGAGGAAGAGCGCACCGACGAAGGTGATGCGGATGAGGATCTTGGAGAGATACTCAGAAGTAGGAGTGCCAGGACGGACTCCGGGGACGAAGGCGCCGCTCTTCTGGAGGTTGCCGGAGATGGAGTCAGGGTCGAAGGTCACCGCCGTGTAGAAGTAGGTGAAGAGGAAGACGAGTACGAAATAGCCGATGCCGTAGACCCACTGGTCGGCGAAGAAACCGCTCACCGCAGCACCAATCTTATTAATCGTAGCATTCCCCGCATACGAGAGCAGGTTCGAGAGCATCTGCGGGAAGAGCAGGATAGAGAGCGCGAAGATGATGGGGATGACGCCTGCCTGGTTCACACGGAGCGGGAGGTAGGTAGAGATGCCACCGTAAACCTTGGCTCCGCGCACGCGACGAGCGTAGGTCACCGGGATAGGACGCTCTGCTTCGGTGATGGAGACCACTGCGGCGATAGTGAGGAGAGCGACCGCAGCGAAGCCGAGATACACCGGAATCTGGGAAGGGTCGAAGGCGAAGGCAAGTTGGCTTGCCGTCGTCGGGAGCTGCGAGACGATACCCGCGAAGATAATGAGGGAGACGCCGTTACCTACGCCATACTCGCTCACGAGCTCGCCAAGCCACATGAGGAGGAGGGAGCCCGCGGTGATGATGATGAGGTTGAGTACAAAATCAAACGGAGTAAGGGAAACGAGAATCTGCTGACGCTCGAGGAGCACCAAGAAGCTCAGTCCCTGGATGACCGCGAGCGGCACAGAGAGAAGACGGGAGTACTGAGCGAAGCGCTTGCGGCCCGCTTCCCCATCCTCCTGATACATCGCCTTGAGGCGCGGGGAGAGCATGGTAGCAAGCTGCATGATGATGGAGGCGGTGATGAAGGGGCCCACACCGAGCATCACAATAGAGAGAGAGGAGAGGCCGCCACCCGAGAAGATATCGAGGAAGCCCAAGATCTGATTTGAGCTGAAGAACTGCTCGAGGCGCAGCGCGTCCACTCCCGGTACGGGAATGGCTGCAAGCGCGCGAAAGACGATGAGGATACCGAGTACGAAAAGGACCCTCGCACGAAGCGTGGAGTCGCTCAGGAAGAGACGGAACTTGGTTGTGAGAGTTTCCATAGGCTTAAGCAGCCACCGAGCCGCCCTTCGATTCTACCTCTTTGCGCGCAGAAGCGGAAAGAGAGAGACCAGAGAAGGAGAGAGCCTTGGAGAGGGTGCCACCCACCACCTTCACAGTGGCATTCTTCCCGCCGAGACGGAGGAGGAGCTTCTTCTCGGAGAGAGTCTTCGGAGATACGGCCTCCCCTGCAGCAAAGCGCTTGTCGATAGCAGAGAGAGTGACCGTCACCGGCTTCACGACGGTCGACTTGAAGGAGTTCTTGCCGCGTCCGCGGAGCTTCGGGAGCTTCTTGATGATGTCGCGGAGTTCCGGGCGAAGCTTGCGACCAGAGCGAGCGAGCTGACCCTTGGTACCACGACCAGAGGTCTTACCACGCTTACCGCCGCGTCCGACGTAGCGCTTCTTCTTATTCTCATGAGTCCGCTTGAGGGAGTGAAGTTGCATAAAAGTTATTTAGCGCGGCGAAGGCGAAGCGAAGAAAGAGCCAACACCGCAGCACGTGCGTTGTTAAGGTCGTTCTTGCTGCGCGAGAGGATCTTGCCTGCGACATCCTTGGCGCCAGCAAACTCAAGCACCGCGCGCACTGCGCCGCCAGCGATGAGACCGCGGCCCGGAGCGGGCATGAGGAGGACGCGCGCGGAGGCGTACTTGATCTCCACATCGTGCGGGATGGAATGAGTCTTGGTCAAAGGAAGAGTGACCATGTTCTTCTTAGCATCACGGAAAGCCTTCTCGATGGCGAGGGCGGTGTCCCCTGCCTTGCCGAGACCTACGCCCACCATGCCCTTGCGGTTACCCGCGACGAGAGCTACGGAGAAGCTGAAGCGGCGGCCGCCAGCGACCACGCGGGTTACGCGGCGCATGGTGAGTATCTTCTGGTCGAACTCCGGCTTCACGCGCTCTTCGCGGCGAGGACCACCACGGCGAGGACCACGGCGGTCGCGCATAGCGCCGCGCGGAGCCTCCTTCGGAGCAGAAGCTTCCGATACGGGAGGGATGTTAGTCGGTGTAGGAGTATCGTTCATAAATATTAGAAAGTGAGTCCCCCGGCGCGAGCGGCATCAGCGAGCAGCTTGACCTTCCCCGTATAGAGGAAGCCGCCGCGGTCGAAGACCACCTGCTTCACGCCCTTCTCGAGAGCCTGCTTGGCGATAGTGGTGCCGATGAGGCTCGCCGCTTCAGTAGGAGTGCCGCTCTTCTTGCCCCCCTTCTTAGGAACGGAGGTGACATGAGCCAAGGTGACACCCTTGGAGTCATCGATGATCTGCGCGTAGAGATAGCGGTTCGACTTGAACACGGCGAGGCGCGGACGCTCCGGGGTACCTGCCACCTTGGCGCGGATACGACCGCGGCGGCGCTCTCTGGTGCTCGAATTGTGACGTGCAGATTTCATAGATTATGCAGACTTCTTGCCCTCCTTACGGCG
The DNA here is from genome assembly GCA_021414235.1 of Candidatus Parcubacteria bacterium. Classification (NCBI taxonomy): domain Bacteria; phylum Candidatus Parcubacteria; species Candidatus Parcubacteria bacterium. The sequence goes on along the minus strand of JAIOOV010000004.1, from coordinate 136,121 downwards.
GAGCACTTCGGTCTTGTAACGGATGCCCTTGCCCTTGTACGGCTCCGGCTTCTTCTGATCACGGACGTAGGCAGCGAAGCGCCCTACCTCCTCGAGATCGATGCCGGAGACAGTGACGACGTTCTTCTCGGCGGTGACCTTGAGACCCTTGGGGATCTCGATCTTCACCGGATGAGAGAAGCCGAGGCTCATGTTGAGAGAGGTTCCTGCGACTTCTGCGCGGAAGCCCACACCCTCGACAATGAGCTGCTTCTCAAACGGCTTGTTGACGCCATTAATCATGTTGGCAACATGCGCCGCGTAGGTACCCCAGAGCGCGCGGCTCTGAAGGTCACCCTCCTTCTTCGGCTGGAAGCGCACCTGCTCGTTCTCCACGATGATGCTTACCGCCGGGGTGAATACGCGAGAGAGCTCTCCCTGAGGACCCTTGACCGTGACAGTAGAGCCGGAGACGTTCACAGTAGTCTCTTTGGGGATCGCAAGCAGTTGTTTTCCAACACGTGACATATAGTGAGTATTACCAGATTTTGAAGAGAGCTTCGCCGCCGACCTTCTCCTTGCGGGCTTCCTTGTCGGTCATGAGACCCTTCGGGGTCGAGAGCACCAAGGCGCCATGGCCATGCTTCACCGGCTTGATGTCGGAGACCTTGAAGTAGACGCGCTTCGAGAGGCGGGAGACGCGCTCTGCGCCATGGAGGCCCGGCTCACCATTGGTGTACTTCAAAGCGACATCGATATACTTCTTGACCTTCTTGCCGCGGCGCTCGACGGAGGATACGAAGCCCTCGCGGGAGAGGAGGCTCGCGATCTCGAACTTAAGATTGGAAAACGGCACCGACACCGACTCCTTTTTTATAGCGGAGGCGTTCTTGAGGCGGTTGATGAGGTCTGCGATAGGGTCGGCTACCATGAAGATTTCTTAACGCCAGGAAGCTTGCCCTGATTGGCGAGCTCGCGGAAGCAGATACGGCAGAGATTGAAGTCACGCATGAAGGCGCGCTTACGAGAACATTTGAAGCAACGGCGAACGACCCTCGAAGCGAACTTCGGCGTCCTGCTCGCTCTTACTGTAACTGAGGTTTTGGCCATAAATAAAACGAAAGCCCTTGGAAGCTTTCGGCGAATACTAGCAGGCAGAAGAGGGGGTGTCAAACCGCTCTGGGCCGTAGTTAAGCCGTAGTTTCCTTACGGAACGGGAATCCGAGGTGCTCCAAGTACGCGGTCGCCTCCTGTCTGTTCTTGGCGGTCGTGACCACCGTGATGGACATACCGAAGACATCCTTGAGGTCCTCGTCCGCGGTCTCCGGGAAGATGGAATTCTCCTTGATCCCGAGGGTCGCATTCCCCATGTCATCCACGATGGAGGCCGAGATTCCGCGGAAGTCCTTAGTGCGCGGAAGGCTGATATTGAGGAGCTTGGAGAGGAAGCCCTCCATGCGCTTACCACGGAGAGTGACCTGGTAACCCACGGTCTCACCCTGGCGGCTCTTGAAGGAGGCGATGGACTTCTTAGCGACACGAATAGCGACCTTCTGGCCAGTGATGGTAGAGAGGCGGTTAGCGATGAGCTCAAGCTTCTTCTTATCCTTCAAGGAACCGACGCCAACCGAGACCACAATCTTCTCGAGGCGAGGAGTCTGCATCACGTTGGTATAGCCCGCCTTCTCCTTGAGGGCGGCGTAGGTCTCTTCCTGCTTGTTGGAGGTCTTTTTCATACAGGTTTATTTGAGTTCTGCGCCGCTCTTCTTAGTCACACGCACGGCTGTGCCCTTCTCACGCTTGGTAGACACACGGGTACGGGTGTTCTTCTGAGGGTCGAGGATCATCACGTTAGAAACATGAATCGGCATGGGGATCTCTACCACCTGACCCTTCTGCTTACCCTTACGGCTCTTCTCGTGGCGCTTGGCGACAGAGACGCCAGCGACCACCACCTTGCTTGCGCGAGGGAAGGCGCGAATCACCTCGCCGGACTTACCTTTGTCCTTTCCTGCAATCACTATGACCTTGTCCCCTTTCTTGATATTCATATATTTATACGACTTCCGGGGCAAGCGAAGCGATCTTCTGATAGCCCATCTCCGCCATCTCGCGCGGGATAGGACCGAAGACACGTCCAGCACGCGGCTCCTTCTTACCCTTCTCCAGGATTACCACCGCGTTCTCGTCGAAGCGAATGTAGGAACCATCAGCACGGCGGAAGGCCGCCTTCTGGCGTACCACCACTGCCTGAAGAACTTCTTTCTTCTTAACCATCTTGCGAGGCTCTGCAACCTGCACAGAGAGAATAACCTCGTCACCGATGGTGGCGTAGCGCTTCTTTGATCCACCGAGGATCTTGAAGATGCGGCCGATCTTGGCGCCGCTGTTGTCTGCTATTACGACTATAGAGCGATCTTGTATCATAAAATCTAGGAGCGTACGACGCGGAAATGTTTCTCCTTAGAGATAGGTGCGCACTCCTCGATGGTGACCTTCTCCCCCATCACAGAGACATTACCTGCGTCATGCGCCTTGTAGCGCTTGGTCTTGGTGAAGTACTTGCCATACATCGGATGCTTCACGTAGCGCTCCACCGCCACCACTACGGTGTCCTTCATCTTGGTCGAAACCACCACGCCTTCGAGGCGCTTAGCGGCTTTCTTAGTTGTAGAATCAGGTGTCATAGAGGCTTATTTATCCTTCAGCGCGGTGTGGATGCGGGCGATGTCCTTGCGGAGTCCGCGACCCTCGCGGACGTTGCGCTGGGAGCTCCCAGCGACGCCGAAGCGGAACTTGCGAAGGCCCTCGTACTTATTGACGAGTTCCTTCTCGAGCTCCTCTTTGGTTTTCTTAGCGAATTCGGACATAGCGAGCATACTACCTGTTTTTGACCCAGGGTCAATCTTGTGCCTAGGAGCGAGCGACCACCTTGGTCTTTACCGGGAGCTTGGCTCCGGCCTTACGAAGCGCCTCCTGCGCCTCCTTCAGGGTGAGACCGTCGACCTCGAAGAGGATGCGGCCCGGCTTCACCTCGACCTGGTAGCCCTGAAGATCTCCCTTGCCCTTACCCATGCCCACCTCCGCAGGCTTCCCGGTGTACGGGAAATCCGGGAACACACGGGTCCACATCTTGCCGACCTTGCCGATGGCGCGGGCGATCACCTTACGGGAAGCCTCGAGCTGGTTGGAACGCACGCGGGCAGAAGCGATAGCCTTGAGGCCGTAGGAGCCGAAGGCCATGGTGGTGCCACGCGTCTCGGTCCAGACGCGCTTGTCATTGCGACGCGAGGTCTGCCACTTGCGATGCTTAACTTTCTTAGGAAACAACATAAAGAATATTTAACGGACGTTCTTATCCTTATCAAAGATGTCGCCCTTGTAGATCCACACCTTGATACCGATGGTGCCGTACGGCATGATGGCGCGCTCTTCTGCGTAATCGATATCCGCGCGGAAGGTCTGGAGCGGCACGCGGCCCTTCTTGAGCTCCTCCGTGCGCGCGATGTCCGCGCCGCCGAGACGGCCGGAGACGACCATACGCACACCGAGCACATCGCGGTTGGCCATGACCTTCTCCACGGACTGCTTGAGCACACGGCGGTACGGCATGCGCTTCACCAGGCCCTCGATGATCATGTAGCTCACGATCTTGGCGTTCGATTCCGGGGAGCGAATCTCTTCGATGTCGATCTTGAAATCCTTAGGCTTCTCGAGCTTCTGCTTATCAATGAGAGCGATGAGGTCCTTGCGGAGCTTCTCAGAACCTTCGCCGTTGCGGCCGATGAGCATACCAGGGCGGGAGGTCTTGATGATGAGGCGCATGGTCTTCTCGCCGCGCTCGATCTCGATATCGCTCACGTACATGCCCTTGAGACGCTTCTCCAGGTAGGTGCGCAGAGTGACGTCCGCCTTGAGGAAGCGGCGGTACTGGGCGCCCATGCCGAACCAACGGCTCTTCCAATCACGGATGATGCCGAGGCGGTGCGAGTAAGGATGTACGGTATGTGACATATAAAATTTAACGGGTGCCGAGCTCCACGACGACGTGCGAAGAGCGCTTCTTGATCGGGCTCGCGGATCCACGTGCACGCGGCATGGAGCGGCGCAGCACCAGACCCTTGTCGACGACGAGCTTCTTTATGACGAGCGCCTCGCGGGAAGCCCCCTGCGCTACTGCGTTCGCGACAGCGGACTCGATGAGCTTCCTGATGGGGAGCGCAGCGCGCTTCATCAGGAAGTTGAGGTGTACTACCGCAGCATCCACACCCTTCCCCTTGAGGAGAGAGGCCACGAGGCGCACTTTGCGCGGAGACTGGCGATAGTTCTGAAGAGAGGCTTTCATGCTTATTTCTTAGCGGGGGCTGCGGCGGCAGGGGTCTTGGCAGCGGCGGCGCTCGCGATCTCGGCCTCCTTCTTCTTCTGCTCCATTTCCTTCTGCATCTTACCGCCGTGCTTCACGAACTTGCGGGTCGGAGAGAACTCGCCCAAGCGATGTCCCACCATATCCTCAGAGACGAGCACGTCGATGTGGATCTTGCCGTTGTAGACGCCGAAGGTGAAGCCGACCATCTCCGGAGAGATCTGGCTGCGGCGAGACCACGTCTTAATGACGCCTGTAGAGACAGGGCGCTTACCCACGATCTTTTTCAAGAGCTTGGGGTCGATATAGGGTCCTTTAGAGAGTGATCGGGTCATGAGATAAAACAAAAAGCTCGAAACGAGCCGGTGGGCGCATAGTACCTGCTGAGGGGGTCAATGTCAACGAGAACTGAGGCCCTAGAAGTGCGATTTAGTCGCGCTTCTTGCCCACACGGCGGCGGCTGACCACCAAGCGATTCGAGTACTTCTTGGGACGGCGAGAACGCTGGCCCTTGCCGACGTGCTTGCCCCAAAGAGTCTTCGGGTAGCGGGTTCCCCTGCCCTGGCGGCCTTCGCCGCCGCCGTACGGGTGATCCACCGGGTTCATGGCCGAACCACGAACAGTAGGGCGGATACCCATCCAGCGAGCACGTCCCGCCTTGCCGATGTGCTCGAGGTGATGCTCGTCATTGGACACCTCGCCCACGGACGCCCAGGCATTGTCCTGGATACGGCGCACTTCGGTGGAAGGAAGCTTGATGTGGGTGTAGCCCGCATCCTGCGCCACCACCTCCGCGTAGTTGCCGGCGCTGCGTACCATCTTAGCGCCGCCGCGAGGCTTCACTTCGATGTTGTAGACGAAGGTTCCTACCGGGATGTGCTTGAGGAGGAGGCGGTTGCCTGGGGTGAGCGGCGCCTTCTCCGCGGTGATGATGGTGGAGCCTATAGCGACAGACTTCGGTGCGAGCGCGTAACGCTTCTCACCGTCCTTGTACTGCAGGAGGGCGATGAAGCCGGAGCGGCTCGGATCGTACTCAAGAGTCTTCACCACTGCCGGCACATCTATCTTGTCGACGAAGTGGAAATCCACCATGCGGAAGCGGCGCTTATGCCCGCCGCCCTGGTGGCGCATGCTGATGCGTCCGCCGTGGTTGCGGCCCGCGCGGCGCTTACCTCCGGAGAGGAGCGTCTTCTCCGGGCGCACGTTAGAGAGCACGCCACGGTAAGTGACGGTGGTCATGTTGCGGCGCGACGGCGTATGCGGGGTATAGCTTTTCATAATAGTTATATGAATTCGATCTGATCGCCCTTCTTCAGGGTGACGTAGGCCTTCTTGCCTCCGGAGGTGTGACCGCGCTTCCCTTTCTGGAAGAGCACCTTGCCGCGCACCGTCACAACGCTCACCTTGACCGGCTCCACCTTGTAGAGGCCGCGCACGGCTTCCTTGATCTCGGTCTTGGTGGCATTCGAACGAACATTGAAAGTGTAGGTGTTCTGCTCGCTCTCCTTGGTGGCCTTCTCGGTGACGCGCAGATTGACGATAGCGGAAGCGCGCGGAGAAAGTACGGCGGCTTCCTTAAGCACAGGAGCCTTTTTCTCCGGAGCTGCAGTCTTTTTCTTTGTGCGTGAGAAGAGAGCCATAGTAATTATTTAGAGAAACGGGCGGAGATGGCCTCCACAAAGCCCTTCGGATCGACGACCGCGAGATAGCGGTGTGCGAGAAGGTCAGCGGCGTTCAGGTTGCGCGCCTCCTCCACAGTGACCGTGCCGATGTTGCGGAAGCCGCGATCAAGCGAGACCTCACGCTTCGGGAGAGCCAAGACGACGCTCATACCCCGGCGTGCGCCCATCTTCTCAAAGCCCTTGATGGAAGCAAAGGTCTTGAGGAAGGAAGAAGCTTCCTTGGTGCGAGGAGTGGTCAAAGAGAGGCTCTCGACGAAGAGGATCTCGCCGTCGCGGAGCTTCTGGGAGAGGACGGAAGCAAGCGCCGCCGCACTCATCTTGCGGTTGACCTTGCGGGCATAGTTCTTGTCCGCGCGAGGGCCGAAGGTGGTGCCGCCGCCACGCCACAACGGAGAGCGGATGGAACCATGACGAGCTCGGCCAGTACCCTTCTGCTTCCACGGCTTACGACCGCCACCGCGTACTTCGCCGCGATCCTTGGTGTGCGCAGAACCCTGACGGCGGCTCGAGAGCATCGAGGTCACCACCTGATGCACGAGGTCGGCATTCCACTTAGCGCCGAAGATCTTCTCCGGGAGCTCGATGGAGCCAGCCTCCTTACCTTTGTTGTTGTATGTAATAGCTTCCATATAGAAATTTATCGGGAGATGATCTCCACGATCGAGCCGCGGCGTCCCGGCACGGCGCCGGAGATGACGATGAGGTTCTGCTCAGCATCGATGTGGAGAACCTTGAGATTCTTCACAAAGACCGTGTCGCTTCCCGTGCGGCCTGCCATACGCATCCCCTTCGGCACGCGGCTGCGGAGACCGCCACCGATCGAACCCGGCTCACGCTCGGAGTGCGACTGGCCGTGAGAACGAGGGCCACCGGAGAAACCGTGGCGCTTAACCACGCCCTGGAAGCCCTTACCCTTGGAAGTACCGCGCACCTCCACCACATCCCCGGGAGCGAAGGTGTCCACACCTATCTTGTCGCCCTTAGCGAGCGTACCCGGCTCAGAGAGACGGAACTCGCGGAGGTGCTTAAAGAGGCCGGCATCCTTGGAGTGCCCCACCTCCGCCTTAGAGAGACGGCTTTCCTTCTGGACGCCGAGGCCTACCTGGACACTCTCGTAACCCTCGTTGTCCTTCCCCTTCACCTGGACAACAGTCAAAGGACCGGCGGAGATGACCGTACCAGCATGAACACGACCCTTCTCATCGAAGACCTGCGTCATGTATTCCTTTGTGCCGAGGATGAATTTCACTTGGGTTAAACGAAAGGCCCCGTCCACCAATGGACGGGGCCTTTCTCTAGTCAAAAGAGGGCCTCGGCCATTGGTCTCCCCTCCTTAGGGGGTACGTAGCGCAATGAGGGGCAGTATACACGGCTCCCTTGGAAACACAAGGCCTCGCAGCCTTACATCATCTTCACGTCGATGGACACGCCAGACGGGAGAGAGATGTTGGTAAGAGCTTCGATGACCTTGGCGTTCGGGTTGATGATGTCCACCAAGCGCTTGTAGACGCGCATCTCGAACTGCTCACGAGCATCCTTGAAGATGAAGGCGGAGCGGTTCACGGTGTACTTCTTGATCTCAGTCGGGAGCGGTACCGGGCCTACTACCTCCGCATCATAGCGGAGGGCGGTGTCCATAATCTGGCGCACAGAAGTGTCCAGAATCTTGTGCTCGTAGGCGCGTACGCGGATACGGAGCTTAGCAGAATCGTTCTTCTCCGCAGCCTTAGGAGCAGCCTTTCTCTTAGGAGCAGCAGTTGCAGTCTTTGCAGTCATGAGTTGAAGGCTCTTAAAGGTACAGAATTAAAGATTCGAGTTAGGCAACAACCTTGGTGACGACACCGGCACCGACGGTCTTGCCTCCTTCGCGGATAGCGAAGCGCTGCTTCTCTTCGAGGGCGATCGGAGCGACGAGCTTCACCTTGAAGGTGACAGTATCTCCCGGCATGACCATCTCTACGCCTGCTGCGAGGGTAACCTCACCAGTGACGTCAGTGGTGCGGAAGTAGAACTGAGGCTTGTAGCCGGTGAAGAACGGCGTGTGACGGCCTCCTTCATCCTTGGTGAGGATGTACACCTCTGCGTCGAACTCCGTGTGAGGAGTGACGGAACCCGGCTTCGCAAGCACCTGACCGCGATGGATTTCCTCCTTCTTGAGGCCGCGCACCAGGATACCGGCGTTGTCGCCTGCCATACCCTCAGAGAGAGACTTGTTGAACATTTCGATACCAGTGACCGTAGTCTTGACGGTATCCTTGAGACCGACGACGGCGATTTCCTCGCCTACCTTGATGCGTCCGCGCTCGATACGGCCAGTGACCACCGTACCGCGTCCTTCGATGGAGAAGATGTCTTCCACCGGCATGAGGAACGGCTTGTCGAGTTCGCGCTCAGGAACCGGGATGTAGGTGTCGAGGGCGTTAGCAAGCTCGAGGATCTTCGCAGCGTATTCCTCGTCTGCAGACTTAGCCTCGAGAGCCTTGAGGCCGGAGCCGCGGATGACCGGGGCGCCTGCGCCGTCGAAGCCGTGCTTGGTGAGGAGTTCGCGAACCTCTTCCTCCACGAGATCGATGAGATCCTTGTCCGGCACCATGTCTACCTTGTTGAGGAAGACAATGATCCTCGGAACGCCGACCTGTTTAGCGAGGAGAACGTGCTCGCGGGTCTGAGGCATCACGCCGTCAGTCGCTGCAACCACGAGGATCGCGCCGTCCATCTGGGCGGCACCCGTGATCATGTTCTTGATGTAGTCGGCGTGGCCCGGGGCGTCGATGTGGGCGTAGTGGCGGGTGTCGGTAGCGTACTCGTTGTGCGAGAGGGAGATGGTGATTCCGCGAGCCTTCTCTTCCGGAGCGGAGTCGATCTGGTCGACAGACTTGATCTTGACCTGCTTACCAGCGAGGTTGAGGACGTGGAGGATGGCCGCGGTAAGAGTGGTCTTGCCGTGGTCAACGTGTCCGATGGTGCCGACGTTTACGTGCGGCTTGCTGCGATCGAATGCGGCTGCTTCTGCCATAGATTTTTTGGTTGAGGTTATTCCTACGTCTAGCTTCGCGAAAATGCCAGACCTAGGAACGACCCGAGCTGATAATTAAATGCAAAAAGCACGGAAAGTGCAGTGAGGTGGAGTGTAACAAAAGCACCCTGAGCGGTCAACCCTGAGACCCCCTCTCCCTTCGGGTATGACGAGACCCCGAATGCGCAAGCGCAGACGGGGTCCTTATTTCGGAGTGGATGTTTCTAATCATCCTCTCCGGCCTGGGTTGATTCCGAACCATCGCTAGCCGGAGCTTCCGGGGCGATCTCGGGCACCCCGAGCCATTCCCGTTTTTTGTCGCCCCACAGGGCTCGAACGGGTCGAATTTCTTTGGAAGACAACAATTCCTGATTCCCCCACATAAAGAGCAAAAATAAAACAGCGCCCCGTGGCGTTGCTATGCTTGCAATCTAACACGTTCTTACAAAAATGTAAATCCCCCACCCTTTCGGGCGGGGGATTTACGAGTAAGAAATTACTGACGAGACTCGATGATCGTCTTGGCTACGTTACCAGGGACAACATCGTAGTGGCTGAACTCCATGGACGGAGTCGCACGACCTTCGGTGAGAGAGCGGAGGATGGTAGTGAAGCCAAACATCTCAGAGAGCGGCACCTTGGCACGCACCACGCGATTCATGCCGCGCTCTTCCATAGCCTCGATCTGGGCGCGCTTGGAAGAGAGGTTGCCGGTGACGTCTCCCATGAACTTCTCCGGGGTGACGATCTCCACCTTCATGATCGGCTCGAGGATGACCGGACCGGCCTTCTGGGCTCCTTCCTGGAGCGCCTGGGAAGCGGCGATCTTGAAGGCGATTTCCGAGGAGTCCACATCGTGGTAGGAACCGTCGTAGAGCTCCACAGATACGTTGACCAGCTTGAAGTGAGCAAGTATACCGCGCTCCATTCCCTCCTTGAGACCCTTTTCCACCGCCGGGATGTATTCCTGAGGAATAACACCGCCCTTGATGTTGTTGATGAACTCGAAGCCTTCCGAACGCTTGGTGTTCTTAGGAAGCTCTTCCGGTTCAGGACCGAGAGGACGGATGCGGATCTTCACGTGACCGTACTGACCGCGGCCGCCGGTCTGCTTGATGTATTTAATTTCCTGCTCAGCCTCCTTGGTGATGGTCTCCTTGTAGGCCACCTGCGGCTTGCCGACATTCGCTTCCACGCTAAATTCGCGCTTCATGCGGTCCACCAAGATTTCGAGGTGAAGCTCACCCATGCCGGAGATGATCGTCTCCATGGTCTCAGGATCGCTTGAGACACGGAACGTCGGGTCTTCGTCCGAGAGGCGCTTGAGGGCCATACCCATCTTCTCCTGGTCAGCCTTAGTCTTCGGCTCGATGCGGAGGGAGACCACCGGCTCAGGGAATTTGATCTGCTCGAGCACGATCGGCTGATTCTCATCACAGAGCGTATGAGAGGTCTTGGCGTTCTTGAGGCCCACCGCGGCAGCGATTTCGCCTGCGAAGACCTTCTTCACTTCTTCGCGCTCGTTGGCCTGGAGACGCACGATGCGGCCGAGACGCTCCTTCTCGCCAGTGGTGGAGTTGTACATGTAGGTGCCCGCCTCAATGGTGCCGGAGTAGACGCGGAAGAAGGTGAGCTGACCCACGAACGGGTCTGCCTGGAGCTTGAAAGCGAGCGCGGAGAACGGCTCTTTGTCGTCCGCATGGCGAATGACTTCCGCTCCGGTGACTGGGTCGGTACCGACGATCGGCGGGATATCGAGAGGAGACGGAAGGTAATCCACCACGCCGTCGAGCACGAGCTGCACACCCTTGTTCTTGAGTGCGGAGCCGGTGTAGACCGGGATGAGCTTCACCTTGAGAGTAGCCTCGCGGAGGACGCGCTTAAGTTCTGCAAGCGGGATCTCCTTGCCTTCGAGGTAATCACCCATGAGCTTCTCATCTTCTGCAGCGATGCGCTCCACGAGCTCCAAGCGATACTTCTCTGCATCCGCCTTGAGATTCTCAGGGATATCCTTCTCTATAATCTTATTGCCCATCTCGCCTTCGAAATAGAAGGCCTTCATGCGCAGAAGGTCGATGACGCCTTCATGAGCGTCTTCCTCCCCTATCGGGATCTGCACGCGTACGGCGTTCTTGGAGAGACGGTCGAGGATACTTGCGTAGGAGCGCTCGAAAGAAGCACCGGTGCGGTCGAGCTTGTTGATGAAGCAGATACGAGGCACGTTGGCTTCGTCCGCATAGCGCCAGTTGGTCTCGGACTGAGGTTCAACGCCGGCGACGCCGTCGAAGACCACCACTGCGCCGTCGAGCACGCGGAGGGAGCGCTTCACTTCCACGGTGAAGTCGATGTGTCCCGGGGTATCGATGATGTTGAAGCGGAACATCTTGTCCTTGTCCGCGGAGGCTTCGTCAGTACGCTTCCAGAAACAGGTGATGGCAGCTGCGGTGATGGTGATGCCGCGCTCGCGCTCCTGTTCCATCCAGTCGGTCACGGTCTCGCCGTCGTGCACCTCACCGATCTTATGCGTCATACCCGTGTAGTAGAGGATGCGCTCGGACGTGGTCGTCTTACCCGCGTCGATGTGGGCGATGATTCCGAAATTGCGTACTTTCTCCAGCGGATAGTCTCGTTCCATAGTTATATTTAAATTTGATTCTGTATTACTACACTAGCGTCGAAACAGCGGGGATAGGCTTCTGCAGTTTCGCACGCGAAACTACCAGGCGAAGTGAGCGAAGGCCTTGTTGGCCTCTGCCATCTTGTGGGTGTTGTCCTTCTTCTTGATAGCCTCGCCCTCGTTGTTGTTGGCAGCAATGAGTTCCTCCGCGAGCTTCTCAGCCATGGGCTTTCCCTTCTTAGCTTCCGCAGCATCGATGATCCAGCGGAACGCGAGTGCCTGACGGCGCTCTGGGCGCACCTCGCGGGGTACCTGGTAGTTGGCGCCGCCGACGCGGCGGGAGCGCACCTCCATGGTAGGACCGGCATTGCGAAGCGCGTTCTCGAAGACCTCAAGCGGAGCCTCTACCTTGAGCTTCTCCTTGATGATGTCGAGCGCGCCATAGACCACCTTGCGAGCAGCGTCCTTGCGACCTGCCTGCATGCAGTAGTTTATGAATTTGCCGAGCTTCTCCGACTGGTAGCGGAGATCTGCTTCTGCGATATTCCTGTTGTTTACTTTCCTACGCATGATTATTTCTTAGCAGCCTTAGGAAGCTTGGTACCGTAACGGCTGCGAGCCTTGCGACGCTTGTCGATACCCTGCGTGTCGAGCACGCCGCGCACGATGGTGTAGCGAAGTCCGATGTCCTTCACGCGGCCGCCGCGGAGTACTACCACAGAGTGCTCCTGAAGGTTGTGTCCCTCGCCCGGGATGTAAGCGGTCACTTCAAGGCCGTTGGTGAGGCGCACACGAGCGATCTTACGGATAGCGGAGTTCGGCTTCTTCGGCGTCTTGGTGGTCACCTTGGTGCACACGCCGCGCTTGAAGGGAGAGGGGTAGAAGGTCGGACGGTTCTTCAAAACGTTAAAACCGCGGGTCAGAGCGACCGTCTTAGATTTGCGGATCTTGTGCTTCCGGGAGCGGCGCACGAGCTGATTTATGGTGGACATTTAAGGGAAAAGAAAACGCGAGCCTTACGCTCGTGAATCGGGGATACTCTACTATGGAAGCCCGGAGCGTGCAAGAGGCTAATCCAGGGCTACTCCACGTTGACCGTCCGGGTGACCGAAGTAGTGTTCCCTGCCGAGTCCGTGGCCGTAAAGGTGAGGGTGTGGACGCTGGTGGTCGAAGTATCCACGGAATCCGGGGTCATAGTGAAGCCAAGGCCTTGATCCACATTGTCAGTGACCGTGGCCCCCAAATCAACATACGAAGAGCCTACCTGTATCGTAGCCGGGTTATTACCGCTAAGGGTGATGGTGGGCGGTGTGGTGTCCGGAGCAGCTGCAGGCTCTGTTTCTGCAGGTGTAGAAGACGCCGTCTCGGTCGGGGTTTCCGTAGGAGTAGTGGAAGCTGTCTCAGTCGGAGTTTCTGTAGGAGCAGCAGAAGACGTCTCGGTCGGGGTTTCCGCGGGGGTCACAGAAGACGAGCTGCTCGCGCCTCCGCCCGAAGAACCAGAAGAGCTCGTGCTTCCAGCGGCGGCCGCAACGCTAGCTGCGTTCTGCGCCAAAGCGGCACGAACCGCCTCTTCGATCATGGCACGGACCGCAGCAGCATCCGGCGCCGGAGGAGTCGTGGGCAAGGAGACGCTCGGTGCGATAGCTACGGTCGAGCCACCTTCGGTCGGAAGAGAGGGCGGCATAGTGGTCGGTGCTGCGGGCGCCGCCAGATCGTCGGTATCAGGCTTTGTCGGCGTGTAGCCCGCGAAAGTCTCCTCCGTAGGATTGAGGAACTTGCCGACAAGGCCAGAATACTCGACGGTCACCACCTTTTGGGTCACTCCTTCCTTGAGGGCGATCTTCTTGGCTCCTGCGAGATACGACCTCTGAGAATCAAGGAGCTGGGAGAGCTCCTTGGCTACGAATATACCGAGGTCACCGCCCAGTAGTTCCTTCTTGGATACCGTCATGGTCTTGGTCACCGGTATCTCCTGCCAGACATAGTCCTTCACATCTACCGTATTGAAAGAGTATTCGATGTAGTACTTGTCGGCATCGTCGGTAATAGCGGCGATGCGCAGCTTGAAATCGCGGGTATCGGGATTGAGCGCTGCCAGATAGGTGTTGTCCACGGAGCGGACGGCGGATTGGGCCGAGTAGAGCGCGTCCCGTGCATCGGGGCTCGCAGCCATGGCCCCGCTCACCGAGAGGAAGATCACCATGAGGGCGATCGGAAGCGCGTTATTGTACTGGACGAAATTGAGAAAGCGCCTGAGCATAGAGATTGAGTTCAGTATATAGGAAAGGACGACGAGCCGTACTACCGCTTCTCCACACCACTCCCCGCGTGGACAAAGCGGGCTCTCTCCGCTAGGATAGCCTGCGACATCACACTCAATATATGGCCATACTTGAATACAACGAGATTACTGGAAAGAAATTCATAGTCTTCGAAGGCGAGCCCTACGAAGTCCTCTCCTCCCATGTCTTCCGCAAGCAGATGCGTAAGCCGGTGAACCAGACCAAGCTCCGCCACCTCATCTCCGGACGCGTCGTGGAGCACTCCTTCCATGCCGCCGAGAAAGCCGAAGAGGCAGAACTCGAGACCCGCACCATCAAATACCTCTACACCGCCAAGGGTGAATTCTGGTTCTGCGAAGAAAAGGACCCCTCTCAGCGCTTCAAGCTGGACATGGCTGTCGTTGGCAGCCGCGCGCAGTTCATGAAGCCGAACCTCCTCGTGGAATTGCAGACTTTCGAAGACGAGATCGTCGGCCTCAAGATGCCGATCAAGATGGACCTCAAAGTGACGGAAGCTCCGCCGAGCATCCGCGGCAACACCGCCCAGGGCGGCACCAAGGTAGTCGTCCTCGAGACCGGCGCTACCGTGAACGCTCCCCTCTTCGTGAATGAAGGCGACATGATCCGGGTGAATACCGAGACAGGTGAGTACGTGGAGCGGGCGTAGGTTTGCAAACAAAAAAGCCGCTCCCGAGGGAGCGGCTTTTTTGTTTGTGATCTACCGAGCGATATACGGAAGGAGACCCATGAAGCGAGCACGCTTCACCGCGACTGAGAGCTGGCGCTGGTTCTTGGCGGAAACACCCGTGCGCTTGCCCGACATGAGGCGGCCATGGGGATTAAGGAACTTCTTGAGGAGTTCCATATCCTTATAGTCTATATAGCGTATGTTGTTCTGAGAAAAGTAGCACTGCTTCATATTTTAGAATGGAATGTCTTCCGGATTAATCTCTTCCTCGGGGTACTCGATCGCATCCTCCTTCGGCTGGCTCTTCCCTGCAGAAGGAGCCTCGCCAGCAGGCGCTGCAGCGCGGCTTCCGCCACCCTGTCCTCCTTTCGGTCCGAACTGCACGCGATCAGCGACGATCTCCGTGCGGTAGCGCTTAGCGCCATCCGGGCCATCCCAGGAGCGAGTCTGCATACGACCTTCCACCAAGACAGTGTCCCCCTTGTGGAGATACTGAGCAGCGGTCTCCGCCTGGCGGCCAAAGACCACAATGTTGTGGAAGTCCGAGCTCTCCTGACGCGCACCATTCTTGTCCTTCCAGACGCGATTGGTCGCTACCGAGAAGGAAGCCACCTGCATCCCCGAAGGAAGAGCTTTGAGCTCAGGATCCCTTGTCAGATTGCCGATGACGGTAGCTCGGTTGAGATACATGGGTTATTCAATGACCAGCTGGTCGATCGTCTTGTCGAGCTCCGCCGCGGAAGCAGCCGAAGCCTCTTCCTTCTGAGCGGCGTGCTTAGCATCGCGCTCAGCCTTGGCGGCGATGCGCTTCTCCGCGTAAAAGAGCGCCTCCTTCGGTACCGAGACGACGAGTGCACGCACTACGGCCGGGAGAGACTCGATGCTCTTTACGAGAGTAGCTGCGCCCTCCTTCTCCACCCCTGCGATGAAAGAGCCGAAGTAGGCACTGTCGAACTTTTCGCGCTTACCCACGTGCGACTTGATCATGGAATACGCGAGGGGGCGCATCTTGGGGGCCTCCGAAAAGAGGATCTCGCCGCCCACCTTCTCTACGAAGCCGGTGATAGCCGCTACTTCCGCAGCAACATTCTCCTCCGGGAGATTGGGGGAGATGAGGAAAGACACCTCGTAGAGAGGCGCCCCGCTGTAGACCTGTCCTGCGTCGGTTTTCTGCATGTCCGCACACACTACTACAAGACCCTGCTTAGCGCAACGGCCGCCTTATGCCGCAAGGCGGAAGAGCTTTTCGGCATTCTCCGCTAGGGCCAAAAGGACCCTCTCCCTCCCCTCCTCCCGGAGGTTAGCCAGGTAACCAGCCGTCTCTTTGACCAAAGAGGGTTCGTTGCGCTTCCCCCGGAAAGGCGTCGGCGCGGCATAGGGAGAATCGGTCTCCACCAGGAGATTCTCCAGAGGAAGCCCGCGGACCACCTCATCGTATTCCCCCTTGAAGGTAATGACGCCAGGAAAAGATATGTAAAAACCTAGGGCTACGTAGCGGAGGGCCACCTCAAGGGTGCCGGTAAAAAAATGAATGGCTCCCGTAGGGATATCTTTCTCTGCTTCAAGCAGAGCGAGCAGATCCTCGTGCGCATCCGTCGTCCCCGGGCTCGGACGGCAATGGATCACCAAAGGCTTCCCCACCTCGCGCGCGAGCGCGAGATGCTCTCTGAAGAGATCCTTCTGTCTTTTCTTTTCTTCGCCTGCTTCCCCTCCAAGTCGGAAATAATCCAAGCCGCATTCTCCGATACCTACTACCTTGGCGCGCGCTGCGAGCGCGCGGTACGGAGCGATATCAAATCTCTCTTGTGGATCATCTGCCGGGTGAAGACCGACAGTAGCCCACACATCCGTTTCTTTCTCAGCAAGTGCTACTGCCGCTTCAGATTCCTTAAGGCCGGTGCCGATGGTGACGGTGCCAACGCCAAGATCCCTCATGCGCGTAAGCACTTCTCCCCTATCCGCATCGAATTCCTTCCCGTGGATATGGGAGTGGGTGTCGAAATACTTATACATGGCTAATCCTTACGCGGGAAAAGATTTTCCGGCTTCTTGTTCGTCTCCACCGCTTCTTTTATCTTCATACTCGTCTGCGGGAGGAAGGGGCTAAGAAGCCCAGCAATCCGATACAGTTCAGAGGTCATCTCAGCAATGAGTTTCTTGCCAGCTTCTTCATCTGTTTTTATGAGTTTGAATGGCTCTTCCTTCTCAATACGCTGATTGAGTTCTTGGATTTTCTTCCAAACATAGTCCATCGCGAAGGTATATTCAAAACCTTCAAGCGCGCGAGTATATTCTTCGGGCATCCCAGCAAACAAAGAAGTGTCTATTGGGGAAACCAGGTGCTTCTCCGCGAGCATCATGACTCTAGAAGAGAGATTGCCGAGTCCGTTTGCGAGTCCTGCATTGTACATTTCCTTAAAGCGCTCCATGGTGAAATCACTGTCTTCAAATGGGTGGATGTGGCGCAGAAGGAAGTAACGGAGGGCATCCGAACCATACTCCTCCACGATAGACATAGGGTTGATCACATTGCCGAGCGACTTGCTCATCTTCTGTCCGCCACTTGTGATGAAGCCATGAATCACGATCTGCTTCGATGCGGGAAGTCCGGCAGAGAGAAGCATCGCCTGCCACATAGCGGACTGCTGACGAAGATTATCCTTGCCCGCAACCTGAACTGCATTAGGGAATTCCTTTGTGCCCCAGAACTTAGCGAACACCCCTTCCTCCTGTGGCCAGTTAAGAGTGGAGATGTAATTAACCAAGGCATCGAACCACACATACATCACCTGTGTATCATCGCCTGGCACAGCAATCCCCCACGGCATCTTCTCCTTAAGTCGGGAAATACTAAAGTCTTCCAAACCGCGTGCGACAAAAGCTTTTATCTCATTGAAGCGGTAATCCGGTACGACAAAATTAGGATTCTTTGTATAGAACTCTTCGAGAGGCTTCTGGTATTTAGACCAACGGAAGAAATAGTTCTCCTCCTTGATAGTCTCAATCTCGAGATTGGGATGAATCGGACATTTTCCATTCTCCAGTTCTGAATCGGTCTTCTCAAGCTCGCAGCCAACACAATACTTCACCTGATAGTCCTTCTTATAGATATCCCCGTTCGCAAGACAGCGGCGCCAAAATTCCTGAGCCGCTGCTTTATGCTTCGCATCCGTAGTGCGGATGAAGGTGAGGCCGGGATAGAGATTGAGCTTCTCCTTGAGGTCACGAAACTTAGCTGCAAAGAAATCCACGTACTCCTGAGTATCCTTACCTTCTTCCTCTGCCTTGCGGAATATCTTGAGTCCATGCTCGTCAGTTCCTGTATTGAAAAAGACCTCCTCGCCCATGAGTGCGTGGTAACGAACAATCGCATCCGCCTGCACGATCTCAAGCGCGAAGCCGATGTGCGGCTCCGCGTTCACGTACGGAAGCGTGGTGGTGAGGTAAAACGGCTTGGACATTGGGTAAGGATTACGGAGGAGTAGGAATGGAGCGCCGACCAGCTTTGGCCTTCTGGAGATCATCGAGATACTCCTTCATGGCTGCAGCCACCGGCACGGAGATGAGAATACCGAGGAAGCCCGCGAGCTTCGCCCCCACGATGAGGGAGATGATCACGAGTATGGGCGGCACTCCTACCACTTTGCGCACCACCAGCGGATAAATCAAGTGGCTCTCGAACTGCTGGATGATGAGATAGAGCGCAGCGGTCATGAGTCCGAGCTGCGCTCCGCCGGCAGAGAAGGCCACAATGACCGCAGGAGTCGCCGCCAGGATGGGACCGAAGACCGGGATAAGCTCGAAGAAGACGATGAGGATGGCGAAGAGAAGTGCGTACGGGACGCCAAGGATGGTGAGACCGAGGTAGGTTAAGACGCCGACGATGAGTCCGAGAAGGAGCTGTCCTTGCATCCAGAGCCCGATCTTTACCTGCGCTCGCTTCCAGAGACCGAGGATGTATTCCTGATGGCGCGCCGGAGTGACTACTTCAAGAAAGTCGTCCACGCCCGTCTCCTGCACTGCAAAGTAGAAGGAGAGCACGGCGATGAGGATGAGGGAGAGAAGTCCCCCGAAGACGAGACTGGTCACGCTCACCACGCCACCTGAGAGGCCGGAGACCACCGAGCGGAACTCATCGAAGAACTGTTGGAGAGAGAGCACATCCATGAACCCCCCTGCCCCCTGTTCTGCAAGCAGCGGAGCGTTCGCGGTCGAGAACCCCAAAGTACTGAGTTCCTGCGGGAGAATCTGCGGAAGAGTACCGAGGAAGCCTACGATATCGTCGAGGACCGGCGGGAGGAAGAAATAGAAGAGGCCGACGAAGATGATCGCGACAAGGAGGTAGATGATGATGACCGCAGGCAAGCGTCCGATGCGATGACGCTTGAACCAAGTGACCCCCGGCTCGATGGCCGAGCCGAGCACGACCGAGGTGAGGATAATGAGCGCGATGTCCCGGAGATAGAAGAGCGCCGCGAAGAGAAGCACAAAAAGGATGACCCGTAGGATGCTCCCCGAGCTTATGACCAGCGTCTCTCGTTCCATGGCGCTACTATAACACCCGCGATTTTAGGTAGGAAGGAAGCTCAGAGAGGGCGACGCGCTCCTGCTCGCCGGAGTCACGATGGCGCACAGTGACGGTATCCTTCTTCTCTCCCCCGCTCTCTCCCAGGGTGTCGAAATCAATAGTGATGCAGAACGGCGTGCCGATCTCATCCTGGCGGCGATAGCGCTTGCCGATGTTGCCATTGTCATCAAACATGACCGACGGGAGGACTTCTTTGAGATCCGCATAGACACTGCGCGCCTTGGCCACAAGCTCCGGCTTATTCTTAAGGAGCGGGAACACTGCGGCAGTGATGGGCGCGACGCGGGGAGCAAAGCGGAGAAATATACGCTTCTCTCCCCCGAGTTCGTCTTCAGAGTAGGCACTCGCGAGCACGGCGAGCATCGTGCGCTCCACCCCGAAAGAAGGCTCGATGACATGAGGAGTCAGCCTCTCTTTGGTTTCTTCATCAAAGTAAGAGAGGTCAACGCTGGAGCCAGCAGTATGACTCTTCAGATCGAAATCGGTTCTGTATGCCAAGCCATAGAGCTCCTTGCGGCCGAACGGAAAATCGAATTCGAAATCAATCGTACGCTTGGAATAGTGAGCAAGGTCCCCTTCCGCCACTTCAAGCTCGTGCACGCTTTCAGAGGGCAATCCGATAGCTTCCATCCAATTCTTCATGGAGCGATGCCAAGCATTGAAATGCTCTTCCCATGCTTCCGGTCGAACGAAATACTCAATCTCCATCTGTTCCAACTCACGTACGCGGAATATGAAATCACGCGGCGATATCTCGTTACGAAATGCCTTGCCGATCTGAGCGATACCAAACGGAAGCTTAGGGTGAAAAGAGTCCACTACGTTCTTGAAGTTCACAAAGATACCTCCCGCAGTCTCCGGACGGAGATAGGAGACCGAAGACTCATCTTCGGTGGCGCCGACATGCGTCTTGAACATCATGTTGAACTGGCGAGCTTCTCCTAAGGCTCCTTTGCATTCCGGGCATGTCTTCCCTTCGATATGGTCCGCACGAAAGCGGCGCTTGCACTTCTCGCATTCCACCAATGGGTCAGTGAAGGTGTCCGTATGCCCGCTCGCCTGCCAGACCTTGGGATTCATTAAAATCGCCGCATCCACTCCGTACATATCCTCCCGGTCGGAGACGAACATCTTCCACCAGAGATTCTTCAGGTTATTCTTGAGCGCCACGCCCAAAGGCCCATAATCCCAGGTCCCCGCAAGGCCTCCGTATATCTCGGAGCCCGGGTAAACGAAGCCTCGGCGTTTGGCCAAGGATACTATCTTTTCCATGAGGTTCCCTTCCATAGCGCGCTATTGTACCACAACGTCATTCGGCGAGAATCCGCCCTCTTCGCCGGAGATTTTGGTGGTTATCGCGCTCCGGGAAGCGTCTACCCGTACACCTGTGAAGGTATCCGCGCCTTCAAACGAAGTCTCTCCGATAAGGGTCGGAGAAGAACCCACCTGCGAGAGCGAGGGGGTGATGGCCACTTGGAAAGACACTTCACGAGCGCCGACTCCGAAGCCCGCTCCCGCTTTTATAGTCCCCACGTTCCAGAAGACTTCGCGAGAAGATTGATCATAGACCAGCTTCTCGCTCGCCGTACCACCCGAGACGAAACGGACGTTCGGCGGGAGCTGCGCCCTCACCTCTCCCTGGGCTATCTGATTGAAGGTGTTGCTCGCAGTCCAAGTAATGACATAGACGCTCTCCTGTCCCACCTTAGGAGGCAGTGCTCCCGAAGCATGAGAGAGTTTTCCAGCGATACGCGGCACCGTCTGCACCTTGAGCGTGCGGGTTATGGAAGAGCGCACATTCTCTTCCGCGCCTTCGTCATCCCGGTCCCCGCGCACGCTTGCTGTAAGCTTTATTGCCGGATTTCTAAGGAAGAGCACGTCTACAGAAGAGAGACTGCGAGCAGAGAGCGTCAGGCTCACCACGCCACGCTCCCCCGGAGCGATCAGAGCGAGCTCCGGATCCGTACTGCGATCCCAGACCACTGTGTCGTTAGCGGATTGATAGAAACCCTGGTCCGGCTGCACCGAAGCGCGCTCGAGAGCCTCACCGGCGAGCGCGAGACTGATGACCGCGTTCTTCACTGGTACAGAGAGATTGTTGGTGTAGGCGATATCCACGCGGACCTGGCGGCCGTTCTCCACCGGGATCTCCTGCTCGCTCTTGCCACCCACCAGCATGGAGAGACCGATGAATGCCTTGGTGATGGCTACCTCCTGGCGCACTGTTGAGAACGGCGTTACCAAGACCGCTTCGTTGTCCTTGTCCACGAGTCCTGCCTCGAACTGAAAGATGCGCGCATCATCATTCTCACCAGAGATATCGCCCTTCACCACGATTTCCTTTTTCTTCTGAGAAGGCAGATCCCCGATGAGCCAGAGACCACTCTCGTCCGGCTTGGGCTCGGCAGAAGTGAGGATGAAGCCGGCAGGATAGGTAGGCTTCACCGCAACCCCCTTGATAACTTCCTTGGAATTAGACTGGACAGTCAGGGTGAAAGTGACACTCTGTCCGCTTGAAGACTGGGTCGGCCCCTTCACCACCAGAGAGAGCGGTGAAGAAGAGAGGGTTACGGTATAGAGAGTGTCTTTGCTGAAAACAGCGTTCGATCCCGGCAGACGATATTCCACCGTCACCTTGATATCTTTCGCGGTCTTCTCTTCACCAAAAAGAGCAGCGGAGAGACGGCGATTCACCTGCTCCCCCGGAGCGATGCTTCCCAGGGATTCACGGTACCGAGTGAGATCCTTGGCAAGATCGGAAGCGCTACGCGTACCCTGCGGATACTCCACGATGAGGTCTGCGAGCTCGAGCGGCACGGTGTTGTTGTTGCGGATAGCTACATCAAAGGAGAGAGGCTCCCCGCCCCCCGCAGACACCGGCCCACGAATCTCTACCGCAATATTGCCGGAAGAGAGGATGTTGGAGCCATTAAGGAAGAGGAAAGCCGAATATGCGAGCGCACCGAGGAAGAATATGAGGGAGATGGTGAAGAATATCTTCATAGAAGAGAACGAAAAGGTCTGTGGGGTCTCCGGCGGCTGCCAGGCAGGCGGGACCGAAGAGCGCTCAGGAGGAAGCGTATGCTCGCGTAGAGAAGAAGTCTCCGCATTACGCGAGTAGAGCTTGCTCTTGAGGTCTTCTATCTTATGGAGATCCCCGTTCGACATGGAATGCGCACATTGTAACACGCCCGCTCTTAGAGCTGACTGGCCTTAAGTGCCGTATTTATATCCTGAAGGAGCATCTTCTTGTGAAGCCCGGCCACCACGAGACGCTCTATGGAAAGGTCTGTGTTCCCAAAGAGCTCTGCGTACTCACTACGAAGCGGTAAGTAGCCAAGACTATAGAGAAAACGAGCCACCAGAAGTATTTCAGCGAGGAATATCTCCTCTTCGCTCCGTACTTCCGCCTTCAGGCTCTCGGCGCTCGAAAGGAGGGTGTCATAAAGATACTCATTACCTCCCGCCTCCGGCGAGAGACGCACCACGAGCGCCGCGAGCCGGGCCAGGAGCTTGAGCTTGAGAGGTTCCGCAGCGAATGTCCGCCACCAGTGTTCTGGCTCCCGTGCGCCCACGATGCGCCACTCTTTCCCCCGCACCAGAGTGACTTCCGCACGCGTAAGATCCTGCAGGGAGTAACGCAGCTTAGAAGTCTCCTTGCGGACCGCCTGCGCAGTAGCCTGGATCACTCCGAACTCCCGAGTGAGGAGGTGGTAATAGCGATTGGCCTCCTTCATATTCCCGCTCCGAAGCACCACTACGTCGGTCTGATACGTCTGATATGACATTACCGCTTGAGAATGGAGAACTTGATACCGTCGGCTTCCGCGTACTCACCCCCGATTGTCCCCATTTCAATGCTCTCTGCGTTCACTGTCTTCGATATATCAGCACGATACTTCTCGAGGAAAGCAGGTGCTTCGGAGAGAGTAAGTGCAATATGATCTCCCGGCTCGAGCTTTGATTTCTTACGGAGATCCTGGACAGCGCGCATGAAATCTCTCACCCGGCCCTCTTCCTCAAGCTCCGGCGTAAGCGTGGTATCAAGTTCTACACGATTCTCCAAATCCTTTGAAAATTCAATCCTTTTTACATTCACCTCATCCTTGAGGATATCTTCGACATACGAGCGATCCTTCTCATTTGAAAACGGAAGTTCGGGTACACGGAGAAGCGCCAGCGGCTGGCGCACCTTCATACCCTTCTTGGTACGCTCATCAAGAGCAAAAGTGACGAGCGCACGCACACTCTCCATGACCGAGAGACATTCTTCGCTACGAGTCACGCTCTCCGGCTTCGGCCAAGAAGCAAGGTGCACGCTCTCTTCCCCTCCCTCCAAGCGGACTTTCTCATACACGCGCTCAGCCACGAATGGAGCGAAGGGGGCGAGGAGGAGAGCAGTCGTACGAAGCGCTTCACGGAGAGTAACGAGAGCAGAAGCCCCTTCACTCCCTCCTTCCTTGATGCGCTCGCGAGAACGCCTGAGATACCAGACAGAGAGGTCGTCGATGAAAGCAAAAATAGGGCGCACTGCGCTGTCGAGCTCATAGGCTTCCATACCCTGAGTCACCTCCATGACGATGTGATTGAGCCGCGCCAAGATCCAACGGTCAAGGAGATGCTCCGAAGGTCCAGATGCGACAGCGTTCATTTCCTTGGCATAGAGCTCATAGAAAGCGAGCACGTTCTCGAAACGCATGATGTTCTTCTTGAGGATCTCATCCACGCCACGCTCGGAGAAGTTGAGATCTGACCCTTGTACGATGGGAGAAGAGAGGAGATAGAGGCGCATGGCGTCCGCGCCATACTTGTTGGCCACATCCATCGGGTCGGGGTAGTTCTTGAGACGCTTGGACATCTTCTGCCCGTCTTCCGCGAGCACCAGACCATTCACGATGACATGCTTGTACGGAGCGCGACCGAAGAGCGCGACACCGAGGACAAGCAGCGAGTAGAACCAGCCGCGCGTCTGATCGAGCCCCTCCGCGATGAAGTCCGCCGGGTAGCCCTTGCCACTCTCCGGATCAAAGTGATCTTTCTTGAAGGGATAGTGATCCTGGGCATACGGCATGGAGCCGGACTCGAACCAGCAGTCGAAAACCTCCGGTACGCGACGGTATTCCCTACCCTCGGCATCTTTCAACACCACGTCGTCTATATATGGGCGATGAAAATCGAGTTCATAATCATCGTTATGAGGCAGAGGAGAAAACATTAGTTCGCGCACCTCGCCGTTGAGCAAGAACTGCTCCCTGCTCGCCTTGAGCGCCGCAGACTCCTTCTTATTCATTCCCGCGGCTCCGGCAAAAAGAGAGCTGGCCGCAGACTCGTGCGTGACAATGAGTATGTTCTTACCAACGTGAGTCTTATCCAATTCATAGAGGAGAGAAGTCACCCGACGCTTCACATCCGAGAGGTTTTCTCCGCCAGGAGGAGTCTTGGTGAAGCGCTCTTCCATAGTAGAGAAGTATCCGTAGTACTCAGGAATCTTCTTCCCCTCAAGCGAGGCTCCCACATTCACCTCGGAGAGGCGTACATCCGTCTGTACAGAGGCACCCATTATTTTCGCCGCTATCTGCGCAGTCTCTTGAGCTCGTACAAAGGGAGACGAGACGATCAATTCGATCTTATTCTCTTTTAGGGTTTCGGCTCCCTGCGCTACCTGCTCCTTCCCCTTCTCGGTGAGATGGTGAGGAGTTGCGGGGAGAGAGCTGACTATATCCAAAGTATTATTTTCCGCTTCCCCGTGGCGCATGACGAAATAGCGATTTCCCGAGCGCGGCATATAGGCCTTGAGCTCTTCAAGCGAACCTATGACCAGGCGCTTACCGCTCTCCGCATGTTCCCATACAGGCAGCGGCGCTCCCCAGAAGCGCGAACGGGAGATAGCCCAATCAGGGGCTCCTTCGAGCCAATTGCCGAAGCGGTATTCTCCCACCGATTGCGGCACCCAGTGGATTTCCTTGTTCTCCTTCACTATCTGACTCTTTATCTCCGGCACCTTCACGAACCAAGAGGTAGCGGCGTAGTTAAGGAGCGGCGTATCGCAGCGCCAGCAGTGCGGATATGAGTGGGTCACCTTGGCTTTCGAAAAGAGGAGTCCGTTGTGCGCGAGATACTTTACGATCTCAATATCAGTGCGCTGATGATCCCCTTTCGGCTTCACTTCTAGCCCCACGAAGTCGCGGACCTTATCCGTAAACTTTCCATCCATACCAACATGATGGATGAGCGGGATATTGTGCTGACGCGCGAGCGCCATGTCTTCTGCACCGAACGCAGGAGCGAGGTGGACGATGCCCGTACCATCTTCGAGGGTGACGTACGGAGCGGCGTAGACCTTCCAAGCGTTCTCCTTGTTATCAAACGTCTCGTTGACGTAGTAATCAAACAGCGGCTTATACGATTTACCCACGAGATCCGCTCCAGAGAATTCCCCCTCCACCGCGTATTCCCCTTCGATGACAGAGAGTCGCTCTTTAGCAAGGATATATTTGGCTCCCTCTTTAGAAACCTTCACGTACATGAATTCTGGATTCACCGCAGCCGCTACGTTCCCAGGAAGCGTCCAGGGAGTCGTCGTCCACGCGAGAAGATACGTTCCTGGTTCCTCGACAAGCTCGAACTTCACCGTAACGGAAAGATCGGTGATGTCCTTGTATCCTTGGTTCACCTCAAAGTTCGAGAGCGTCGTCCCGCAACGCGGGCAGAGGTGCATCGATTTGAAATTCTTGTAGACGAGATCCTTGTCGTGGAGTGTCTTGAAAGACCACCATACCGATTCGGTGTAGGTCGAATCCATGGTGCGATAGTCATCCACCATATCCACGAAGCGGCCGAGGCGCGGGATGATGCGCTTCCAATCCTCCGCATAGCGCAGCACTGCGCTGCGCGCTTTCTCTACAAAGGTAGCTACACCGAGCGCCTCGATATCTTTCTTGGTCTTGATGCCAAGCTCCGCCTCGATCTGGTTCTCGAGCGGCAGACCATGACAATCCCAGCCCCAGCGGCGGCGCAGGCGCTTGCCCTGCATCACCTGATATCGCGGGATAGCGTCCTTGATGGTACCCGCAAGGATGTGCCCGTAGTGCGGGAGTCCGGTCGCAAACGGCGGGCCGTCATAGAAAACGAATTCTTCCGTTCCTCGTCCCTCACTCTTCTTGAAGATATCGCGCTCCTCCCAGAAGCGCTGTGTCGCCTCCTCCTTGAGCGCTATCTCGCTCTTCGTTACTTCCTTTTTATCCTCTTCAGCCATATTTAAAAGCCTTTTGTAGAGCCACTATACACCAAAAAAGCGGCAAAAGAAGCTACATTCTCTCTGGGGTCGGGATACCGAGAACAGAGAGTCCGTTCTCAAGCACCACTCCAACAGCTTGGGTGAGCGCCAGATAGTAGCCTACGTGCGGGTTTCCAATAACGCGTGTACCGGCGTAGAACGCATTAAAGGCCGAAGCAACTTCGGTGATATAGGTCACCACATGTTGCGGTGCGAGGTCGGCCGCAGAGCGCGCGAGTATCTGAGGAAATCGATGGAGCAGGCGCTCGACGTCCGCAGCTTCCGACGGAATATTTTCAAGAGTCGGTGTCTCCCCCACTTCAGCTGCCTTAGCAAGAAGCGTCTTGGTACGCACGAGCGCATATTGGAGATATGGTCCAGAATCTCCTTCGAGAGAAAGCGCTTGCGCGGGATCGAAGATAATGTCCTTTCCAGGTGCCTGACGCAGAATGGTGTGCTTGATGGCCGCTATCGCCACCATCTCAGCAGTCTTCTCCTTCTCTTCGGGCGAGCCGTCGAATTCAGTCATTCGCGCGAGCACCGATTCCGTGACCTCTGCGATGAGAGATTCAGCGGAGATGACATTTCCCGTACGAGAGGACATCTTGCCCGTAGTGAGGCGCAGCATGCCGTGGCCGATATGTTTGGTCTTCTCCGCGAGCTCCGGATACACCTCTCGCATCGCGGAAAGCAGTACCTTGAAATACTCATTAACCTCGTTACCCGTCAGCACAACCGAGAGGTCATAGGGGAATCTGTCATGCTTGGTCTTGGCGAGACCAAGCTCTTTTGCTTCATACGTAGGCAAGCCTTCGGAATTGATGAATACGCGCGTATGGAGACCGTGCTTCTCTCCACGATAAATCACCGCGCCATCGCTCTCCTCGAATACACCTCGTCCCACAAATTCCCTCACCAACTCCCTGCCGAAGACACCCGTCTCACTCTCGAAGAAATACAGGTTGAACTTCGTCCCGAGCTTCTTGTATATCGTCTCAAAATGATCCAAGCTCGCCTTCCTGCCCCAGTCATAGAGCTGGTTTACGTCTTCGTCGGAACGTTCATATATCTTCTTGTTAAGCGCCTTGATCTCCTCTGCCGCACCCTCCTCGTAGGCAGCGCTGCCTGCCGCGTATGCTCGCCCAAGATACGCCACCTGCTCTTGCAGAGAAGCATTCTCAGGACGCTCAAGCAGCATCATGCCCTTGATTGCCTTGGCGATCTGGAGACCCACATCTCCTTGGTAGCAGGCACGCTTGAGATCCGCACCGCTCCATTCATGAAGACGGGCTACTGACTCGCCGATGGTATTAGACATGAGATGCCCGATATGAATTTCCTTGAAAGGATTCGGGTCGGTGTACTCGACGATTACCTTCTTCCCTGTGTAAGCCTCCCCCTTACCGAACTCCTTCCCTGCTTTGGCAATCTTTTTGATCTCTCCACTAAAAAAACTTCTCTTCAGCCTGAAATTAAGGAATCCAGGACCCGCAGCTTCTATAGACTCCACACCCTCGATACCGAGACCTTCGAGTTTCGTTCGGAGTTCCTCCGCGAGCACACGCGGATCCTTACCCTCCACCTTGGCGAGCACCAAAGCGGCATTCGTGTAGTAGTCTCCACGAGAGAGGTCTTCAAGCGGCGCCACGAGGAAATCGCCCCGCGAGCCGGAAGCTTCTGCTATCGCCTTTCGTAGTATCTCTTGCATGATTATTTCCCCGAGCTTCCGAAACCCCTCTCCGCACGGACAGAATCAGAGAGGCTCTCTGCCTCCTCAAGCACGACGGTCTCCTTCTTCTGAATGATCATCTGCGCGACCTTCTCACCCTTCTTGAAAACACGCGTTTCGCCAGAGAGATTGACGATGCCTGCCAGCACTTCTCCCCGGTAGCCGCAGTCCACGACCCCGCCGAGCGTCTTGAGGCCGTTCCTGATGGCGACTCCGCTCTTATCCCAGACCAAACCAACATAGCCTTCCGGGATTTCCATCGCAAGGCCGGTCGGTATGCCTCGGTACTCGCCAGGAGCAAGCGAGATATCTTCGGACGCACAGAGGTCGAACGCCGCGTCGCCCGGATATGCGTAGGTCGGCATCTTAACCTCCTCAGAGAGACGACGGATCTTCAGCACCACAGTCATCTCCCTATTGTAGCAGAGCCCTAGAAGCTCTCCGGTATAGGGAACCGTCGGCAAAGCTTCAGCACCTTGGCGCGAAGCTCCTTTTTCTTCTTGGCATTCCCCCTGTTCTTGAGAGCCTCGATCATAATCTCGGCCACCTCGGCGCACTCTTTCTCCTTGAATCCGCGAGTGGTGATAGCCGGGGTGCCGAAGCGGATGCCGGAGGGATCCAAGGGCTTGCGGGTATCATCCGCGATCGAATTCATATTGAGGGTGAGCCCGACTTCGTCGAGCACCACCTCCGCTTCCCTGCCAGATACACCGAGAGAGCCGTAGACATCGACAAGGAGGAGGTGGTTCGAGGTGCCGCCACCGAGCATCCGGACATTGTGCTTCCGGAAGACCGCTTCCATGGCTTTGGCATTCTTGAGGATCTGCTTGGTGTACTTTTTGAAGGACGGTTTTAGCGCCTCTCCGAAGCAGACCGCCTTAGCCGCCACGATATGCATGTGCGGACCACCCTGGAGTCCCGGGAAGACCGACTTATCGATCGCCTTGGCAATCTCTTCGTTCTCGCGAGTGAGGATGAGTCCTCCGCGAGGCCCACGGAGAGTCTTGTGGGTGGTCGTGGTCATGATGTCGAAGCCGTAGTCGAAGGGATTCTTCACGGCCTTACCGGCGATGAGACCGGCGATATGCGCCGCGTCCATCATGCTGATCGCACCCACTTCCTTGGCGATCTTGGTGAATTTCGCATAGTCGAGTTCGCGCGAATACGCTGAGAACCCTGCGAGGATTATCTTCGGCTTCTCCTTGAGTGCCGTCTGGCGCAGCGCTTCGTAGTCGATCTCGCCCGTTTCCGGATCCTTCATCTTGTAGCGGACGAAGCGGAATATCTTAGCCATCGCCGTCACCGGGTGACCGTGCGTGAGGTGTCCTCCATGAGAGAGGTCCATGCCGAGAACAGTGTCGCCCGGCTGGAGGAGGGCGAAGTAGACCGCCACGTTCGCAGGAGCACCAGAATGCGTCTGCACGTTCGCATATTTCGCGCCGAACAATTTGCAGGCTCGTTCGATGGCGATCTTCTCGACGATATCGGTATATTTCTGTCCGCCGTAGTAGCGGCGACCAGGATACCCTTCTGAGTATTTGTTAGTGAAGACGGAACCATTCGCCTCCTGCACGGCTTTGGAGACGTAGTTCTCCGAAGGGATGAGTTCGAGGCCGTCTCGCTCCCTTTCTTCTTCTCCTAGAATTGCTTTGAATACCGCCTTGTCCTGTTTCTGAATGTGGGAATAGTCTTTCTTATTCATGAGTTTATGAATTATTGAGCTGCTATAGGGAGTGTGGCGGAACTCAGATCATAGGAGGGGTGTTGTTAGCTCAATTATCCCGCAAAGCGGCTTTAGTACAACCGTTGCTAAAAGTGGGAAAGCATTGCCGAATAGCGCCACCTGATTGGAGTCACCCTTCTGTCACGGTACGATAAACTCATGATAAAGCCCTACACCGAGCGCACCCCGGATACCCAATATCGTGATCTCCTCAAATTCATCCTAGACAACGGCGTGAGAGTAAAGAGTCAGCAAGGCGTAGACGCGCTCACCGTGATCGGACCGAAGCCCCTCCACTTCAAGCTTGAAAACGGGTTCCCCATGATCACCGAGCGAAGCATCAAGGGGTTCTGGAAAGGCTCCATCGGCGAGATTTGTGCGTTCATCAACGGCGCACACACCCTCGAAGCACTCGAATCCTTTGGCTGCAAATTCTGGACACCCTGGGGTACGCCGGAAAAGACCGCAAAGCGCGGACTCGAGGTCGGCGACCTAGGTCCTGGTTCCTACGGCGCAGCTTTCCATGACTTCCCCACGCAAGACGGCGGCACCTATAACCAAGTG
Source organism: Candidatus Parcubacteria bacterium (assembly GCA_021414235.1). NCBI lineage: Bacteria > Candidatus Parcubacteria > Candidatus Parcubacteria bacterium. The sequence goes on along the minus strand of JAIOOV010000004.1, from coordinate 105,614 downwards.
AAAAATATAGTGGAGCAGATGATTGAGTTCCCCCACCTGCGCACCCACTTCATCTCCCCCTGGATCCCTCAGCACATCATCCGCGGCACCGGTAAGCAGCAGAAGGTAGTGGTCGCCCCCTGCCACGGCTGGATTCACCTGCGCATCATCGACAACAAGCTAACCCTCCACATGATCCAGCGCTCTGCCGATGTGCCCGTAGGAGTCCCCTCCAACATGGTGCAGTATGCTGCGCTCCTCATGATGCTCGCTCATGTGACCAAGACAGAACCGTACGAGTTCGTACACAGCTTCTCAGACGCGCACATATATGTAGACCAGATTCCGAACGTGGAGGAACTCTTGAAGAGAGAGCCCAAAGCGCTCCCGACGGTCACCATGATTAACAAGAAGGATGACATCTTCGCGTATCGCGCTGAGGATTTTGAAGTTTCCGATTATGACCCGCATCCAGGAATGAAAGATATCCCAGTAGCCGTGTAGTAACTATCTTGCTAGGGCTGAAATTCATTGTTAATCTATACAATGAAGTCATGAATTTCTTATTTTTGGAGAACGCTCGGGTTGAGGAGCAAAAGGGCGTTATGCATCAGATTTTAAAAGATGGTGTTTGTCCTTTTTGCGCTGATCATTTAGAAACTTACCACAAGAAACCCATACACGCGGAGGGAAAGTATTGGATTCTTACTGAGAACCAGTGGCCTTACGACGATACGAAGAATCACCTGCTTGCCATCACTAAAGAGCACGTAGAGTCTTTGAGTGATTTAGATCCTCAAGCGGGAGCTGAGCTTTTCGATTTATTTAGAAAAGCTATGAAGGAATTTTCAATTGACGGGGGCACTTTAGCGATGCGTTTCGGCACCATAGCAAGGCCAGCTAGTACAGTGAGGCATTTGCACGCCCACTTGATTGAGCCAGATTCTTCGAAGCCAGATCACAAGGGGGTTAAGTTTGCAGTAAGTAAACCATCCCAAAAATCTCCGGAAGCTGCCTAATTATATTAAAGGGTTCACCCTCTCGAATAAGGGCGGCGCACCCAAGGAGGGTGTGCCGCCTTGTTTACTCCACAAAAATAATCTTGACCCCCTGGCTTTTCAAAACATCCTCGCCATCGAGTACCCCGTATCCCCCAGCACAATAGAGAGTTTTTATACCGGAATAGGCCACCAACTTAGCACACGGCGGACAAGGAAAAACACTAAGGTACATGGACGCCCCCTCAAGTGCTGCCCCCTGCCGTGCGGCCTCGGCTATAAGGCCAGCTTCCGCATGAAGGGCAGTCGACATCTCGATGTGATCACCCTTAGAGAAATTACTGCGCGGATCTCCGTTCACATACGGCATGTGTTCCGAGGGTACATGGCGATTGTGACCCCGCATCAGCAGTTTCCCGTCTTTGGTTATAGCTGCCCCCACATGTCGCCAGATGTCAGAGCTCTTAGCCGCCTCCTTTCCTAGCATCTCCATGATGCGCCGATCGAACTCCTCTCTGGAAATCCTTTCTTCCGGCACAACAGGCTTCTCCTTGAGAGAGTTATGCTTATCCCACCGCAGGAACACGGAATCGAAAGTCACCTGATTACCTTTAAAATGAGTTTCAACCAGGGTCCTGGTCACGTCCTCATCGGGCACCACAAGCGAGGTCTTCTCTGCAACCAGTCTCTCAATACCCTCCTTGTCGAGCACCTCGACTCTCTCAAAGACACGGAGTGAGCGGATAGCTTCTGCCATGAGCGTAGGATCAAGCTGTCGTATCTCTTTTGCGAGCACCGGGAAATCGGCGATAACTTCAGGACCAAAAAGGAAAAGGCTCTCGGCGTCCTTATGCCGTTCGAAAAAAGCCCGATACCCTTCATGAAGGACCGGTACGTACGCAACAACCGCAAAAGAGCTATTTGTTTCCATCAAGTGAGCGCATGGCTTCCTCGATCACCTGCGAGATATCGGAAGCGATGCGCTTGGATAGGTCGTTGGTGCCACTGATAAGTTTCTGCTCGACACGAGAGGAGAGCTTGGGAATAAGCTCCTTAGCGAAGCGATCCGCACCACTCGTATGGAGGAGCCTCACTTTGGCGCTGGTCGAGGTAGAGGCCTGCGGCTGGAGCAAGACTACCTTTTTGCAGTACTTCGCTTTCTCAAGCATGTCCTTCTTGTCATGCTGGGTGCTTTTCGAAACCACGAGCACGTCCGGAGATATTGCCTTGATCAGAGAATTCGGATCGTCATCGTGACGCTTCAGAGTGATCACGTCGACGTGACGTACGTGAGATAAGATGCGAATCCGTTCTTCTTCCGGCACCACAGGACGATGCGGCCCCTTCCGCTTCTTCACCTTAAGGTCGCTATCCACGCCGACGATGAGGAGATCTCCGTACTGCTTCGCCTTACCCAGATACTCCGCATGCCCCACGTGGAAGAGATCGTAGGTGCCAGACGTGAGCACGATCTTTAAACCGAGTTTCTTCCAATGCTTGGCGAGTTCCTTGAGCTTCTTCTGATCAGGAATATAACGATCCGCCAAATTGGTCCCGTCCCCGAAGATGCCTGCATTGATTGCCATATACTGTATGCTATTGGTCACAGTATATGCCCCCACAAGAGCCGAGCAACATGACAAAACCTCAAATAAGTATCGTGGTGGCTATAGGGAGGAATAAGGCAGGTAGCCACGTCATTGGTACAGAGAACCAGCTGCTTTGGCGGCTCAAAGACGATTTAAAACGCTTTAAGGAGCTCACCCTCGGGCACCCCGTGATCATGGGCAGGAAAACCTTTGAATCGATCCTGGGCACCCTCGGGAAACCTCTCCCCGGAAGGACGAATATCGTGGTAACCAGGGACAAAGACTATTCGCAGGAAGGAGTCGTGGTCGCCCACTCGCTGGAGGAAGCGATTGAGAAAGCCCGAGCGTACGACCAGGAAGAGATCTTCATCGGCGGCGGGACCCAGATATACCAGCAGGCACTTCCCTTCGTGGATAAGCTGTATCTCACGGAGATAGATGATGAAAAAGAGGGGGACGCTCTCTTCCCTCCTTTTGAACACCTCTTTACTAAAAAGACTTTCGAAGAGGAGCGCGTTGATCCGCCATCAGGCCTTCATTACCGCTGGATAAATCTTGAGAGATAAGAAAAAGACCCCGACAAGATCGGGGTCTTTTTCTTCAGGATTGAAACTACTTCACATCAATACCCATCGATCGAGCAGTGCCGGCGATGATCTTCATCGCGGCCTCGATGTCGGTAGCGTTGAGATCCGGCATCTTCTTCTCAGCGATCTCCTTGAGCTGTGCCTTGGTGACAGAGCCGATCTTGCTGGTGTTGGGCTTGCCGGAACCGGATTCCTTGCCGAGCGCCTTGAGGAGGAGGTTCGAAGCCGGAGGAGTCTTGAGGACGAAGGAGTAGGAGCGATCCTCGTAGACGGAGATCTCTACCGGGATGATGTCCCCCATCATGCCCTTGGTGGCCTCGTTGAACTTGGTGACGAATTCACCAATGTTGATGCCTGCCTGACCGAGCGCAGGGCCGACCGGAGGAGCCGGGTTGGCTTTACCTGCCGGAATCTGGAGTTTGAGCTTCTTGGTGACTTTCTTAGCCATAGCGGTAGTACCTTACATTAAATCTTACGAACCTGCAAAAAGTCGAGTTCCACCGGGGTCTCGCGGCCGAACATGGAGACGAGCACCTTGACCTTACCGCGCTCCTCGTCCACTTCCGCCACCTTGCCTTCGAGATCCTTGAAGGGACCATCGGAGATGATGATGGCATCATTCGGCTCGAGGTTGATGGTGTGCTTCACAGTATCCGCGTTCATGCGCTTGAAGAGCTCTTCCATCTCCTTGCCTTCGAGCGGGACCGGGTTCACGCCAGAGCCCACGAAGCCGGTGACGCGAGGAGTGTTACGCACCACGTACCAGGAATCGTCGGTGACCACCATGTCCACGAGCACGTAACCCGGGTAGATCTTCTCCTCTTCCTCCACGCGCTTGCCGCCCTTCACCTTAATCTTCTTCTCGGTCGGCACGACCACGTTGAAGATCTTGTCCTCCATACCCAAAGACTCCACGCGCTGCTTGAGGTTGCGGGCGACCGCATTCTCGTAGCCTGCGTAGGTGTGGATGACGTACCAGTGGCGTTCGCCGTCTTGGACTTGCTTAGACATATTAACGAAGTATGAATTTATCGAGCGCGAGAGAGAAAAGGTAGTCGAAGAAGCCGAGATAGAGTGCAGTGAAGACGGAGATGATGATGACCGCGATGGTGTAAGCAATGATCTGGCTCGTAGTAGGCCAGCTCATGTGCTTGAGTTCTCCCTTGGTTTCTTTGAGATATGAAGCGAGGCTCATGGGTTTTGTTACTAAAAACCGCCCCGGGGGCGTATCTGGAGAGTATCACAGAGAGCAGAAAAGTCAATCGCCGCCAGCCCCTTGTGAGGCCAGCGGCGTGGAGCTGTCAGGTGGTGAGCTGTTCGGGCTGGAAACCAGTTGACCGAAGCTTCCCTAGGCAGACGACAACGATGAGGAGGCAGGCCAGCCTCAGGGCGAGCATCTTCTGCCCCGCACAACCAGCCTTCTTTGTGGGGACCACCACAGGAACCCCCACCGACATCTTCAAACGCACGTTTGCGGGCATAGCCGCGACACGGCGACGCGAAGCGTTCACCGCACGACTCACTGATCGGCGCATCAGGAATCCCCCAGAAATTTGTACAAGCCTCTACACAGAAGCAGAGACATTCTAAACCAAAATCCCTCGTAGGGCCAAAAGACCCTACGAGGGATTTCTGCGGATAGCGCCTAGCGTATCTCGTAGGTGATGTTCACCGAGGATGTGATCTTGTTCTCGCCGGAGGGCACCTGGACGTTAGCCGCCTGCGGAGCCGCTACGGACACCGCCTTGTCATACATGCCGCCTGCATAGTACGGCATTGGGTAGCCGGACTCCGAGAAGCTCACTACGCGCACGAGGCGCACACCGAGATCAGAAGCGAGTACCTTGGCTTTAGCACGAGCGTCGTCGATAGCCTTCTCGCGCGCCTCTGCCTTGAACTTCTCATCATCATCCACGGAGAAAGAGAGGCCGCTGATATTCTGCACCCCTACGGAGCCGACAGCAGAGAGTACCTCTCCTGCCTTCTCTATATCGCGAACCTTCACTTCTACATTCTGGCTCACCTGATATCCGATGACCTGAGGGTCACGCACAGGGCAGGCCGTGTAAGGAGGACAATTCTGATATTCGTACTTAGGATTGATGTTGTACCCGACAGTCTTTATATCCTTATCCTCTACACCCTTCTCTTTGAGCAAGGCGAGCGCTCTATTCATGCGCTCAGCAGACTTGGTCTGGGCAGCAGCCACCGTCGTACCGTCTTCTACAACCGAGAAGGTGATAGTGGCGATGTCTGGCTTAGTGACCACCTCACCCGTTCCATCTACGGTGATGGTGCTCTGCACCATGCCGTCATGTCCTACGAAGCCCGCTACGCGGAACTCATTCCACGCGAGACCAGCAAGGAAGATTGCACCAAGGATACCCATAAGCAGGAGGATCTTGGCTGCGCGATTGCGATCGATATCGCTGAAGATGCTATTCATTCAATTAAGGATTACTGATTAATAAGCGCTGATACGTCGATTATAACAGATTGGGAGAGCTAATTACCGCACGTTCACCGTAGCCGAGACTGCCCTGGTTACGCCGTCTGCACCCACGCAGGAAAGCCTATACGTACTGGTTTCCAGAATATTGAAGATTCGGGAGACACCTGAAGCATCCCTGCCCGAGCGCGCTGCGCCTTCCGTGATAGACCCCGGCCAGCCGCCGGAGAGACTGCAGGAGCTGTTCCCTTCTGAGGACCAGGAGAGGGTCGTTTGCCCTCCTCTAGCTACTGAGCTCGGAGATGCGCTTATAGAGAGCCCTTGAGCAGAATCACTCGAGCTTCCAGAGGTCTGCGGGCGGACAGGTTGGGGCTGGACCGTCTGTGGCCGGCCTGGAGTAGTAGACGCGATGGGGGCGGAGTTTCTTACAGGTACAGTCACGGATGCCACCCCTTGCTCGTAAGACACATCATCGCCGCCTGCGGTATCACTGCGGTAGATGATCACTTGGCGCGTACACGTGAGCAGGAAAGACACGTAAGGCTGACCGGAAGGCACGGAAGGGATGACATAAGTTCCGTTCGGGTCCTTTGGTCCCGCCCATCCCCCATCAAGTCCCGCTCCATAACAAACGGGTCTGAATTGCGCGCCTCCGCCTGATTCTGATCTCCAAGAAAGGGTGAGGCTCTCGCCGGGAACAACATTAGATTTGTCGGCTGAGAATGAAACGTCGAAATATCTGTTTACACTTCTTAAGAAATCCTGCGCATCACCAGCCCTCTGGTTCCAATCATAGTAAAGGGGGGCATCGCCTTCTCGGCCCCGAGAACCTGAGCCATCGCTCGGATTAGTACCGACCCCTAGGCTCGCGTTTCCAAAGTCTGTTCGATCGCTGCCTGAGGCCGAAAGCCCTAGATCATTTGCCGCCTGGTCGACAATCCCGGCAGAGGTTCCGACCGACGCAGTGCCGGAACTCCTGTCGCCGCTCCCGCCCAAACTGCCGACAGCAGAACTGACTGCGTTACTTAGAGGATTGTCATAGCCTGTAATTCCCCTTCCTAGAGTTTGACCTGTAGCAGCAATAACCGCTATCTGCACTACAGTAGGAGTGAGCGCGTCAATCACGAACGAAGCAAAGTTTCCAAAACCTCCTCCATTGACTGAAACTGAGATTGTTGCCGGGCCATCAAGTTGCCCCTGGCTATCAATACCGACCATATCGTTACTGATATCAATAGTGGCACCTCCAGCGTTACCGTTATTTTGACCCCCCTCCCCCTGAGCAAGAGCATCCTGAATCCCCAGTTGCGGAAGCAGCGCCACAGGAGCATATGCGAGAGAGAAGACGAGAAGAGCAGCGAGGATTTTTATGGAAAGGCGTCGAGAGAAGGTGCTCATGATTTCAAAACGTATTGTCGGCTAAGTATAGCATTGCACCCCTCTCCTAAGTGCTACTATTACCCATCATGGACTACCAAACCGAGAGTATCCGCGTACACAAGGAGAACCGAGGCAAGCTCTCCGTCGAGAGCAAGCTCCCGGTCACCAACCGCGAAGAGCTTTCTCTCGCCTACACTCCCGGCGTCGCTGGTCCCTGCCTTGAGATCGCTAGGGATAAGTCCCTCGCCTACGACCTCACCTCCACCAAGAATGGCGTAGCCATCGTCTCCGACGGCTCAGCAGTGCTTGGACTCGGTGACATCGGCCCCGAAGCGGCTCTCCCTGTGATGGAAGGCAAAGCGGTCCTCTTCAAGCGCTTCGCTGGGCTCGACGGCTTCCCCATCGTCCTTGGTACCAAGAACACTGAAGAGATCATCGCCGCGGTCAAAGCCATCGCCCCCACCTTCGGCGGTATCAACCTAGAAGACATCTCCGCTCCGCGCTGCTTTGAGATAGAGGAGCGACTCAAGAAAGAGCTCTCTATCCCAGTGATGCACGATGACCAGCACGGCACCGCCGTAGTCATCCTTGCAGGACTCATCAACGCGCTCGCCATAGTTGGGAAGAAGGCGGAAGACGTGCGCCTGGTCCTCTCTGGTGCGGGAGCTGCCGGCATCGCCTCTGCGAAACTGCTTCACCGCTACGGAATCAAAGACATCATCCTCTGTGACAGCACCGGCATCGTAAGCAAGAACCGCTCCGACCTCAGTGGCATGAAGGCTGAAGCGCTCGCCTACACCAATCCTCGCGATATCTCTGGGACACTTGCAGACGCACTCAAAGGAGCTGACATCTTCCTCGGTGTTTCTAAGGGGAAAGTTCTTACTTCCGAACTTGTCGCTACCATGAATAAAGATGCGATTGTCTTCGCCATGGCCAACCCCACCCCGGAGATCATGCCAGAAGAGGCCAAGGCCGGAGGAGCCCGCGTCGTAGCCACCGGACGCTCTGACTTCCCCAATCAGATCAACAACGTCCTCGCGTATCCCGGTATATTCAAAGGCGCCGTGGGGGCCCGCCTTACTGCGATTACAGACGATATGAAATTAGCCGCAGCCCATGCTCTGGCTGCGGCAGTGGAGAATCCCAACGAGGATATGATAATCCCCTCTCCTTTCCAGGAAGGTCTCGCCGACCTTGTGGCGAAAGCCGTTGTGGAGGCTTCTAAATAAACTACGCTGCGTCGAGTTCCAAGTAGAACTGAGAGCCCTTACCTGGGCCTTCCGACTCCGCCCACACGCGGCCCTTGTGCGCCGTTACCATTTCTTTAGCCACGAAGAGACCTAAGCCCGTACCCATCACGTTCACCTTGTTTGCATCCGCCGCACGAGAGAAGCGCTGGAAGAGCTTATCGATAGTCTCCTTGCTCATACCCACGCCGGTATCTACAAAAGACACCAGGATCTTCTTGGTCGCCTCGTTCTTCCCTATCCGCAGAGTGATGGAGCCTTTGGGCGTGTACTTCATCGCGTTATCCAAGAAGTTGATGATCACCTGACGAATCTTGCCGATATCAATATTCACGCTATACGGACCCTTCTTGTCGTCCACATAGGTGAGCTGAAGGCCCGCCTTCAGCGCATTCGGCAGGAGTTCGGCCATGACGTCTCTCACGACCTTGCCAAGGTCGGTCACCGCGAAGTCGTACTTCATACGATTCTGCTCGATGCGAGAGATGGTCAGGAAGTCCTCAATGGTGTTGGCCATGGAGCGGCTCGACTGATAGATGCGCTCTACTGCCTCCTCGATGGCCTTAGGCGGCTTACCGAAAGAGCCTTCGATAATGAGTGAAGCGTAGCCCTTGATAGCAGTTAAAGGACTCCTCAGCTGATGCGTACCCATGGAGAGAAATTCTGACTTTAGGCGATCCACTTCCTTGAGCTTCTCGTTGGCCTGTTCCAGATCGAGCGCCAGCTTCTCGATATGCTCTCTCGATTCGACTTCCTTCAGCACGCTGCGGATCAGGAAGACGCCCACGACGACTGTCGCCGCAAAGAGCACGCTGTCGATAATCCGATCTTTAAGATTGCTCGCGATAAGAACGCGTACCAGGATAAACATCCACAAAGAAAAGAGGAGGAGCTCAGTGGCGATCACCTTAACGTCGAAGAGGTGATGCTTGAGGATGGCGTAGGAGATAGCCATGATCATGGCCACGATACCTACCTGTCCCACCCAGTTCAATGAGAAGACGCCAATGAATGGCAGTACCAGGTTCGTGACCACCCCGATGCACGTCGCGGTAAAGGTACCCGCGAGGATGTATCCTATCTGGAAACGGAGAGAGCGCTCCGCGAGAAGATATTTGCGAATGAGCACCATATAACCGATGGTGAAGTAGGTGACGATATAGAGACCATAAAGAGCGTGTAGGAGCTGATTGAAAACTATGTGCCTTTCGTCAGAGACGACCGGCAGCACGTCTTTTATGAGACCACCAGGAAGAGCGATGGCGACGAGCAGAGGAACGAGTGGAACCAAGAGCCAGAGACTGAGCGATCTCCGGAGTCCTCCAGACTCCCTCGGAAAGACGTATGCGAAATGAATGAAGGCAAGCGGAATGAGGGATGCACCGATATAGAGGAACCTCGCCGCAAGTACGGCCTGCTCCCTATCTGCAAGACCGCGATAAAGGAACATGCCGACGCCCCACGCGCTCACGGCAAGAGTGAGCAGGAAGAACATCAGGTTCGTCCGACTCTCGCGGTGGCGGGAATAGATGATGAGACCGTAGCCAGTATTAACGACGGCTGCAATGGCGACAAGCGCGTTGATTACATCAAGATTAAAGATCATCGTGAGACTTCGACGAGAACGCCGCGAGCAGAGTCCCTGACATGCCCGACCTTCTCGTCAGAGATAGACTCAAGGAAATTCTGGAGAGCGGCCGGCTTGAAATCGAGAGTTCTTCCCCAAGAAGCGATGGTATCGACCTGCTTCAGGTCCGTGCGAGCAATCGTATAGTGATCGTCCCAGCCGTGAGCAGCAAGTATGAGGAGCTCTGCCATACAGCAAAAGGTATCATTCTTTCCTTTCAGATTGAAATCGAAATGCGTCCTTATAGCAGGAGTGTGCACTACGCCCGCCTCAACGACCAAAACATCGGGGCGAAGAAGGACCTCGGGGGCGACATCAGAGGGCTGTGCATCGTCAATCACAACCGCTCCCGGCTTCAGATGATGCGAGCGCACTAAAGCCTCCGGGGTATTGGTAGCGGTGACGACAAAATCGGCCTCCCGAATATCTTCGATTGAATGAGAAACCCGCACATCGATACCCGGATTCAGAGCCTCGAGGATAGGGATCAGTTTTTGAACAGCATCCTTCTTCCGCTCGACCTCAACAAGGAGAATTCGCATGAACCCCTCCCTGGCCACCACCTGAGCCGTGCTTGAACCGATAGACCCTGCAGCTCCCACAATAGCGACAAGCACCTCGTCCTTGGACGAACCAAAGCGCTCCATAAGATTAAAGAGGTTCTGACTGACGTTATGCGCCGTATACGCATGCCCGGTGGTGACGTTTATCTTCACGTTCTCGACAACATCCAAACCTCCACGAGACATCGAGGCGGTAAGCCCCCCGAGACCGATGATCTTGGCGCCACTCTTCTTGGCAAGCTTCGCCGCTTGAATGATCTTTCTCCGCGCCAGCTCCCTGTCAGCAAGCATCTGCTCCGCAGTAAGAGGGACCGCGAGTACGAACCCTCGCACCTCCTTTCCGCTCTCGACAGAGCTAAGACCTGAAACCCGAGAGATGATGACCGGCCAGTAAGAGCGGAGAACCAACTTGACCAAAGCAGACGGGACCGCGCGCAAGAAGGGGTACTGTCGATAAACATCGCGAATATCGCGAGGGTGAACAATGAAAGCGTACGCGTATTCCGAAAACCGGCGCTCCGGCAGAAGAAGCACTGCCAGATCGCGGAAACTATGGAGGATCGCCCGAAGCGAACGGCGTAAGGTCTTCATTAAGAAGCGTATTTTATCACGCCAATTCTAAAGAAACCTTATTTCATTAAAACAAGGGCAACTTTCTTTCCGACACGAAGAAGTCCGACCCCCTTAGCCCCCCCATCTTGGGCTGACACGGAATCAGCAGCTTCGACGAGTTTATCATTCATATACACCCCTCTCCCCTCGATAAGGCGCCGCGCTTCTGATTTGGAAGGTGCAAGTCCGGCAGAGACCAGAACATCGACGACGCTAGCACCGCTCTCGACAGTAGCGCTCGGCATGCTATGGACCAAAGAATCAATCTCGTCTTGAGAGAGAGACAAAAGAGAGGAATTATCTCCAAAAATAAGACTGGAAATTCGTTCGGCGTTGCGTGCGGCCTCCCCACCGTGTACCAACATAGTGACTTCCAAAGCAAGGAGTTCCTGCGCTACCCTCTTCGCAGGATCCGCAGCGTGCTCTGCGACAACTTCGGCTATCTTCTCAAGCGGGAGGAAAGTGAAGATCTTCAGATAGTCCTCCACACCCTCGTCTGAAGCATTGACCCAGAACTGATAGAACTCAAAAGGAGAAGTCTTCTCCGGATCAAGCCAGACCGCATTCCCTTCCGATTTACCAAACTTCTTGCCGCTCTTCTTATCCACAATGATTGGTACCGTAAGAGCGTACACGGCCGCCCCCTCCTTGCGGCGGATCAGATCCACCCCAGAGAGGATGTTAGTCCACTGATCAGATCCTCCCACCTGAAGATCCACCCCTTCCGTTTTATAGAGATGAAGGTAGTCATACCCCTGAAGAAGGGCGTAGGAAAACTCAGTGAATGAAAGAGGGTCTTCTGCGTCCAGGCGATTCTTGATGGTATCGCGCTTCACCAGCTGATTGACGGTGAAGTGCTTGCCGATATCGCGGAGGAATTCGATGGCTCCGAGCTTGGTGAGCCACTCCGCATTGTTGAAAATAGGATACTGCTTGCCTTCAAAAATCTTGAGGAGCTGTGCGCGGATAGAGGCAGTATTCCTATCCACAATCTCCGTATCAAGCATGACGCGCTCGCCACTCTCGCGCGGATCGCCGATCATTCCAGTGCCGCCTCCGACCAAGAACACCGCCTCATGCCCCGCGTCCGCGAGGTGCTTCATCAGAAAGACAGGCACCAGATTGCCGACATGAAGGGAATCGGCTGTCGGATCGATGCCAAGATAAACCTTCCGCTTTTCAGCGAGAAAGGTATTCATATCGCCAGCCTCCTGCTCTACGAGACCTCGGTCCTTGAGGGCCTTGGCGATATTAGTGATGGACATAGACTGCACTATAGGAAATATGAGCTACGGTGACAAGAACTACCCTCTTTATAAAGCGGCGATCCGAGACATCACCTCCTGCGCTTCTTGCTTGGCTTTTTCAACGGAGAAATCCTGTTCAAAAGCAGGGACCATCGGCTCGCCAAAAGTCACCGTCACTCCCCGCCTCCTGGAGAAGAGCGGCGTAAAGGAAAATCGGTATGTCCCACGAATTCGCACCGGCACGATAGGTACCCCAGTCCGATGCGAGAGAAACGCAACTCCCCCATGCCCTTCCTGTAGCTTGCCGTTCTTAGTCTTGCGTCCTTCCGGGAAGATACAGAGACTATGACCGTCTTCCAGGATTTCGATGTGGTTCCTGAGGCTCTTTTCATAATCCTTCATTCCCGAATACGCCCTGAAGGCGCCCCAGAGGGTGAAAAAGAAACCACCATAGAGGAGCTTCCTCCAGCCGAAGTAATCATCCTGGTAGAAGTCCTTGCCCCGTGAGACGTAGAACATAGGAGCGAAGCTGCCAAAAGGCGTCGCGGCTGCCGTGAGCATTATCGGATCGAGCTCACTCGAATGATTGCAAGCGAAGATCGCTTGCGTGAGGCCTTTCAGATTCTTCCTTCCTTTGACTTTGAAGCCATAGAAGAACCTGAATCCGAAATACGTCGGCCACCAAGCGATGAACTGCAGGACGCGCGGAACGAGGCTGTAGAGCTTCATGAGTTGCGTGAATAAAGTATAGCAGGAATAAATATGAGAAACGGTCTCGGCAAAGCCGAGACCGTCGAAAAGGTACTACAAAACGCATCAGGTAGGCGGGCCGTCTGGGTAATCGATGACCCCAAGGACCCTATCCGCAACACCTCCGGAAACGAGCCCCGCCGGTAGAAAGAAGCCTTGGAGGCGCGCGTCCTTGCCGTAAAGAGAGAACCATCCTTCGCCATGGATCGTCATGCCGAGGGCGGCGACCGCAGCGTAGTCGCTAACCCATTTGACGAAAGCCGTCCTGTCGAGATCAATCAGAGGGAGATGCCGACAAGAAAGCTCAGGGAAGCGATCAACCAGAGAGTGTCCTGCGAAACGAAATTCAAGCCGCCCCCAGGAGTCGCGCCTCAGAAGCACGACGCTTTCCGAGATTCCCAGAGCACTGAGCTCCATAGAAAGCCAGATCGGGTCGAAGTCCTTCTCAGAGAGCTGGTAGAGACGGGACCGAACCGCCTGGAGAAAGGGGCTGAGATACCCCGGGGGAACCGAGATTTTATTGTACATGCCGCACCTTGTGTGAGGGATTCAATGTGAATTATGTATCAAAAGTAGTATTTTGTCAAGACGCCTGCGCCCTTTCTCTCCGAGACGATACGTACGCAAGAAGCACGAAGAAGAGGCCGATGGATCCGATGATGATCTCCGGCACATGAATAAGGAGCCCCGCAAACATAGAGAGAGCAAGGCCGAGGATGGCCCAGTGTGCGCCGTGCTCGAGATAGATCAGATTGTCGAGTGTCTTGTTGCGCACTAAGTAGACCGTCATGCTGCGCACGAAATAAGCGCCGATACCGAGGCCTGCTACGATGATGGGAAGCTGCACAGTGAGCGCGAAAGCGCCGATGACTCCGTCGAGAGAGAAAGCAGAGTCCAGAACATTGAGGTAAAGGAAAAGGGAGAGACCTGTCCCCGCGACCAAGGAAGAACCTGAGCCGAGGGAATTAGCGAGACCCTCTACTAAGATAAAGAGGACGATACCGATAATGCCCGCAGAGAGGATCACCGCAGGTACAGTAGAGACAGAAGCAAGGGTCACCAGAATAACGAGCGCAAGCGCTATCTCCACAGCCTCAATCCTCCCCCACCCCGCAAGACGCTTCTCTATCATCCTGATCCAGTGAATCTCCTTGGCCTCATCGAAGAAGTACTTGAGCGCCACCATGAGGAGAAAAGCTCCGCCGAAGGAGCTGATCGCCGGATGCACCTGCTCCAAGAGCTCTGCATAGTGCGCGGAGTCGTAGAGCACGAGCCCGAGCACCGCCAAAGGAGAGAGCCACACCACCGCGCTCACGATGAGTATGGGGAGGACGAGGCGCGTGCCAAAGACGGCGATGAGGATGCCCCAGGTGAGGAAGCGACGCTGCCAGGTCTCGTCCATTTTCTTCAGCACCTTAGCGTTCACCACCGCGTTATCAAAAGAGAGCGTGACCTCGAGCACCGAGAGGATGGCCGCGAGGATGAGGGCCTGGAGCCCTCCCCAGAGATAGACCGCGGCCAGAGTAACCAGCGCGATGAGTATCGGAAAAAAGAAGATACGATCCATACTATTCAGTCTTTCCAAAGAAACGATTCAGGTTCGTAGCGAAGATGACTATAGCTACCGTAACAACGATCGCATAGATAAACTTAAGCAGCAGAGTGTTGTTCCCTAGCGGAAACACGTACTCGATGAAGCTCTTGATAGCCTCGTTCCAAGCCAGGCCCGCCACGAGACCGAGCGCAGTGATGATGTAGCCGAGTGTCTTTTCCCTCAGTTCGTCCTTGAGTTTGGTCATGCCGGATAGGTTATGGACCACATCATATCCGATGAGGAGCAGCTATTCTAGGGAGAGGCTCTGCGCCATCCTATCCACCACCCCATCCATATCGAAAGACTGCCTTTCGGCTGTGCACGCACTCTTGTGCGGTTCGTCATAGTTGGCACACTGGGTAGCTCGCGTAGTAAAGGTGAAGGTCGCCGCTCCGGCTCTTCTGGGAGATGCGTAGGTATATTGAGTATAGATGCTACCTGCAGCCCCCTCGGTCACCCGGGTCACACAGTATTCGCGGGAGTCTACGAAACGTCGTTCGGTGATACCCGCACGCGCTCCCTCGCTCCCCGCCTCGATACACGAGAAAGGTGCGCTGGTAATGGCAACCGCCGGCGGCCAATCAGTAGCCGATATATAGGTCGTGCCGAGCTGAGCCGGATACCGGAAAGAGATACCTCGAAAATCGTCGCGAAAAGTATTCCACCCGGAAGGAGTCTGTGTGCCCGGACACACTGCGAATTCGCAGTCCGGGCCTGTCCTACCTACGGAAGAACCGTCGGGGCATAGCTTAGCCTCCATAGTGCAGGCCACGGGTGCAGAGCCGAACGGCCCTGGGCCTCCGCGCTCCGCCGGCCAGAGGGTGAATCCTATAAGTACCGTAAGGAGCGCGAGGGCGCCGATACCTATAAATACCCAGTTCGGGGATCCTGAATCTGCTTTTCCCGTACTCATGATGACGGTAATGACGATTAAAGCCTTCTTCGCTTACCCTACTTATTCTCCACAAGAATTCACATACTTTACCATCCACCCTTCATTACTGAAGCAGGCTACGAGTTTCGTTTTCAGGCATTCACCCTTAGAATACGAGGATGAACAAGAACATCTCCGGCAAGCTCCCTCACTTCCTCGCAGGACTCGCCTTCTTTGCCCTCGTCTCCCTCTCCTACCTCGTGCCTCTGCCGGAAGCAGCAGCGCAGACGGGGACCAACAATTTCGATATCACCAAAGGACTGGTGGGTGAGGAAAATATCGGCTGTGACGGTTTCTCTTGCCAGCTTTGTCACGTGGTCAAAGCCGTGAACAACGTGATCTCCTTCATGTTCTATCTCGCGACAGTCGTCGCCGTGCTCCTCTTCGTATACGCAGGAGCCAAGCTGATGATGGCAGGAGGAGATCCAAGCGCAATGACAAAAGCCAAGGAGATACTCTGGAATGTAATCATCGGTGCGGCCATCATGCTCTGCGCCTATGTTGTCATCGATACCGTATTGAAGACAGTGCTCAGTCCGGAGGCTCGGCAGTATGGCCCATGGAACGAAGTGCAGTGCATTACTTTACCCCCTTCTACTACCCCGCCAGGAACAACCCCTCCTCCCACCACAAGTACAGCACAGGAACGCTGCACCAGAGAAGCGCTTTCTGACGCAGGCATAAACGTCAACAAAAGTTCCTGCGGCGGCAGAAGCTTCCAAAGCGTATCCGGAGGCTGCACCGATGTCGCTGGCCTACCTCGGCAAGCAGTGGAAGGACTCATACGGTTCAAGGATAACTGTCTGAACTGCACCATCACCGTCACTGGCGGAACAGAAGATGGTCACCGCACGCACGGAGCAGGCCGCCCGATGATAGATATCAGCTCTACCGATGCGGACATCACCTCTTACCTCCGTGCACAAGACCGAAACCCTGTTCGGAACCCCTCTAATGGAGAAGTGACCTACCGTATCGGAAACGACACCTTCGTACAAGAGACCAACCCACCTCATTTGCACATAATTTTCGGAACAACAGAAAACACTCCGTATCAGTGTGCCTCGTAAGGGACGCTCTCAGGAGAGGGTCGTTTCAAATACAAAAAGACCCCCAGAAAGGGTCTTTTTGTATTTATGGGTGCCTACAGGGAATCGAACCCTGATTGAGAGCTCCACAAGCTCTAGTGTTAACCGTTACACCATAGGCACCATGTTGCCGAAGCCTACCGGTACGTCGGAGGCTGCTCCGTTATACCAGATTTATGATTCGAAAGTCGAGCGAGCGCATAGAGCATGCTTGAAAGCCGATTGAGGAAGGCGAGCGTCCATTCCCCGAGCTCCTTGCCGGACTCCTTCACCTCTACCGCGCGACGCTCGGCCCGACGGGCAAGCGTACGCGCAAAGTCGAAAAGAGAAGAGAGCTCCGTTCCGCCAGAGATGAAGAAGGTGCGGATAGGGGGCAGCTCTTTCTCAATCTCCCCGATCCACGCTTCCAACTGGCGCACCTTGGCTTCCGGCACCGACATGGGAGTACCCGCGATCTCGGCCTGCACGATGAAGAGGCTCTGCTGGAGATCGTGAGCGACGTCCTCAAAGAGCGTCCCGGAGGAGAGGGCGAAGCCTGCTTCCCTACTCTTGAGCTTAGCGAAACCCAAAAAGGAATTTACTTCATCAAGTGAGCCGAGGGACTCCGCAATAGCCGAACTCTTGGAGATCCGCTGACTTGAGGCGAAAAACCCCGTATCCCCTTTATCCCCTTTCCCGGTATAGAGCATGATAAAAATTTTTATTTAGAATAGCCGAGCTCAGCAAGCATCTTGTCCACTTGGATAAAAAGTTCTTCCGGAGTGCCATTATTGAGAATTGTCACGTCAGAGCGCTCCATGACTCCAAAGATATTCATGTCCCACGGCTCCGTCGAAGCCATCTCCCGATCTTCTTGCACGCAGAATTCTTCAAAAGAAATATGATCTGTCTCGGAACCCCGAAGCACTACTCGTTCGTAACGAACAGGACGATCAGCGTCCACCGCCAGAATCTTCACTCCTCGAGGCTTCAGGAACTCCGCTTCACCGATCGCTCGTAAAGATTCAATGATGGCATCGCCTCCGTCTTCTTCTGCCTCCTTCAAGAGGGCTTCGGCCACGGCAGAAGGCCCGCCACTCTGGCGCAGTTCATTAGCAACAAGTCTCATGCTATCGCGGTCCCTTGGGAGCCCGCGGCGCTCTATCTCCCGAAGAATCATGGCTCGAGCAGAATGATGTTTGAAGCCCCTTTCCTTAACCAGATAATCGACAACGGTACCCTTGCCTGCTCCGATAGTGCCGGTGATGCCGATGATCATACAGAGGAGATTACAGGGTTATGAAAATACGTAAAGAGGAAAGAACCCAGGCACGCAAAAGCCGGCTTTCGCCGGCTTTACTGGTGCCCAGGAGAGGACTTGAACCTCCACGCCTTTCGGCATACGCACCTCAAGCGTACGTGTTTACCAATTACACCACCTGGGCAGATGCGAGAACCGTCCTACTATAATACAGTTCTCTATTTTTAAAAGAGCCCTCGAGGGCTCTTTTCTTTCCTACTTCTCTTCAGACGCTTCTTCCTTCTCCGCCTTAGCTACCGGAACGGCCTTCACCGTGCGCTCGTTGCGCATCTGGCGGCGAATCTCGCGGGAAGCCTTGTCGCGGATGTAGTAGAGCTTAGCCCTACGCACTTTAGCGCGGCGCACCACCTCCACGCGATCGATGAGCGGAGAATAGAGCGGGAAGATCTTCTCCACGCCAACACCGCTCGCTACCTTGCGCACAGTGAAGGTGCCGCCGATCTCCTCGCCATGCTTCACGGCGAGGATGAGGCCTTCAAAGGCCTGGAGGCGGGTCTTGCCGCCTTCCACGATCTTCTGCCACACGCGCACAGTATCGCCCGAACGAAGGTCGAGCTTCTTGCGCTCTTCAATGGCTACCGGAGTGACTCCGAGTCTGGTCATGCGGGAGACTCTAACACACAGGGAGCGGCCCTGCAACAGGATCTAGATGAGTTTCTCGGCCCTAAGGAAGTCCTCAGGGAGAGGGGCCTCCGCAGAAACCCTGCGACCTCCCGGGAGGGTAAAAGCGACCGTATGAGCATGGAGGGCTAGCCTGCCGAAGCCGAGCTCACAAGGACGATCCCCCGCGTATACTCGGTCGCAGACGATGGGGTGCTGGATGGACTTGAGGTGGACCCTGATCTGATGGGTACGCCCGGTCTTAGGAGAGGCTTCGAGATATGAGAACTTCTCCCCCGCCTTAAGGAGGGCGAAGTGGGTCAGCGCCGGGCGCATCTCGCCACGAGCATGGAGTGGATCAGTATACTGTCGGAAATCCTTCTTGCTGCGCCCTAATGCCCGGTCGATTGTGCCAAAAGCGCGCATCACCTTTCCATAGACGAAGGCGCGGTAGCGCTTCTCCACCACGTGGTCCTTGAACTGCTGCTTGAGCGAATTAAAAGTCTTCTCATTCTTGGCAATGACGAGAGCTCCAGACGTCTCCCGATCGATGCGATGCACGATGCCCGGACGATCGATCACGACACCCGAAGAAAGCACGAGCGGCTCCCCAACGCCTGCCATCTGAGGATAGTGAGCAAGCACCCAGTCGCACACTGTAGGCTCTGTGGATTTACCATCAGGATGCACCAGAAGCCCTGCCGGCTTATTTATCACCACCACATCTTCGTCTTCATAGACTACCGGTATATCAGGCGCCGAAGCGGCGATGTCTTTTGCCATATGTTTCTATCATTTCAAGAAATTCCTCTTTAGTAAGCGCGGGCCAATGTGTTTTTGGGAAGAAGAATTCGCTATACACAGACTGCCATGGGAGGAAGCCGGAGAGACGCTGTTCCCCGCTCGTACGGATGATCATGTCCGGATCCGGCAAGCCGTGAGTGGAGAGATGCGCAGCAAAGGATTCTTCGGTCACCCCCTCTTCTGAGATTTTTTCTTCGACCATACTCTTCACTGCACGAAGTATTTCATCGCGACCGCCATAGGAGATGGCGAGAGCGAGCGTGAGACCTTCTTTCCCGGCCGTACGCGCTTCTACCTCTTTGACCATGTCCTGGATATCCTCCGGTAAGCGAGAGGTGTCGCCAAGAATTCGAAATGAACCCCTCTCATTAAGTTCCTCCACACTGCGCAGTGCTTCCCGGAAGAGATCCATGAGGTAGGAAACCTCACTAGGATCGCGCTTCCAGTTCTCCGAAGAGAAGGCATAGACCATCACGCACTTCACCCCGAGCTCGTCATTCCATTTCAAGAAATCCTTGAGCTTCTGGTAGCCAGCACGATGACCTTCGAGAGTCGGTAGCCCCTGCTCCTTGGCCCAACGACGATTGCCATCCATGATGATACCTACACACTTCGGGATTACAGCTTCTTCTTGAGACATAGCGGATATGATGCGAGAAGAAGGGTTTAAAAGCAATGACGGCGGGCCCCAGAAGATGGCCCGCCGTGTGAATTAAGCTGTTCCCTTCACCTCCTCAAGAACTAAGCGAATGATCTTTTGGTTGAAGTCGCCGCTCCCCCAAGCCGTCTTAAGGAAGAGAGGCATCAAGGCGTTGCAGTGCTCGAGAGCGTCGGCCAAGGACTCCGCGATCAGGATCTCCCAAGTCGGGGACTTAGGAGACTCGTCCCGCGAAAGATGTTCCCAGAACCAAAGGAAGTCGTCCCTCATATCGAACGACCCTGAGCGCTTCATGGACGTACGAACTTTCTCGACACGATCTAGAAACGACCTTACTTGCTTTCTCCTTTCCCAAGGAATTCGAGGGTCGATACAGCAGGAGACACCGAGCAGGCGCGCTTCCTCGTTCCATTCGTAGGAAAACTCCAGATCGCCGTAACGACCCAGAAGAGCGATGGTTATACTTCTTCCATCCGAAGCGAACAAAGAGGGAGAGAAGTAATAACTCCAATTCTCCCTGTTCGCCATATCTTCCAAAGCTCCGATAGGGTCTGACTGCGGACCATCGGACATCGGTGCAGCGTGGAGTCTCGTCATCACAACCTCCCCTATAACCCACTATAGAGGGTACCAGAACCTGAAGGAATCGGAAATGTGGGCGGTGAGGGACTTGAACCCCCGACCTTCTCAGTGTAAATGAGTTGCTCTACCAACTGAGCTAACCGCCCGTCACACCACATTCGCATACCCGCACACCCATGTAAATACTCGTCTCTCCCCCCGGAGGGAATCGAACCCCCATTAAGAGCTTAGAAGTCTCCTGTTCTATCCATTGAACTACGGGGAGTCTTACCTTCCTCCTTTCAACTGAACATAGGGTTTCTTCCTATGGCAGTTAGCGCATCTTACCTCACCAAGCCTACCTCCTCAACGCGTTGAACCGCTGCTCTTTCTCTTGAAGCATAGTGGTGGCACGAACGAGCTCCTTCTTATCGAACTCAACACTTGAGAACTGCTTGCTGTCACCACCTCCGTCTCTGGTGGCACTCAAGAAGAACCGAGCATCCAAGACCGCAACGCCGACAGCGGCGAGGATTAGAAACATAAGAACCAGAAACCAATCACGGTACGGATTGATGGAAGCAAAGAGTTCTGTTGATGAGAATCTCATATTCATTGATGAATGACTCCAATACGGAGGCTTGCCGCAAGCCTCCACTTCTCTCCCCTGGTTTCGAGGTTCACCAATTTCTCCAGACTCACCTCCTTTACAGAGAGTACCTGCGGGAAGAGTTCAAGACGTCTCAGGAAATCCTCAGCAGCAGCACGTGTGCCGACACCTTGAAGGGTAATATCTACAGAACGCACGCCGCCCTCGAGCTTAGAAGAGCTTCCCCCTTCGATTCCGATACCACTCACTTCAGCTACTACTCCGCTCTCGGCACCGAGCTTCTCCAGACGACTTACGATCCCCGCGACTTCATCTTGGTGCACAAAATACTGCTCAAGAGTGGCGCGTTCGAGCATCGTAGAGGCAAAGAGCTGACGCACACCACCACCTCGAGATTCTTGAAGCTTCTGTTCACTCGCCGCACTCTCACGAAGAAAGACCCCGGAGCGCATTAGATCGAGGCGTTGATAGGTCCACAGATACCCAAAGGAAGTCGCGAGAGCGAAGAGCAGGGCCCCGATGCATATGAATGAGGTTCGCTTCATATCAGTATTTTATCGTGCCACGGAGCTCGAAAGTAATATCCCGACTCTTAGCCAGAAGTTCGACAGGTATGGAGATGTCGGAAAGCACGGGATCAGCCTTGAGCACTTTGCCGAAGGCAATGAGAGCATCCCGTGTCTGCGCGACTCCCCGAACAGAAACACCTCCAGCAGCCTGATAGCCAATGAAGGTCAGATTGATACCCTGAGTAGAAGCTACCGACGCACGCAAGCGTAAGAGCACATTACTCGGAGAGAGGTTTCCACCCTCTGGCGGAACGAGCGAGAGCATCTCCTTAGTGAGACGGAGTGCCGCCTCCTCGCCGAGGATCTTCTCAACAAGTAAGGAAGGAGAAGTGGTCGCAGCGATCTCTGCGCGAGCAGAGAGGTATCCGTATGCAGGAAGAAGGAGGAGTATGCCCGCAAAAGCTACGGCACCTAATCCAAGGAAACCGGCCGTCGCGAGACGGAGGATATAATCAGTGGACACTGCGCTCTTTTCTTTTTCAGGAAGAAGATTATGCATACAAAGAATGAGTGAGTCCACGAAGCGCGCCTCCGATGGCCGCGGCTCTCCCCAGAGCTTCTGGCAGAGGGATAGGAGGTACTCCCTTTTTTCGCAGTGGCGCATTGATCCACGGATCAGCTATCGTTACCGGAATTCGTAAGCCTTCAGAGAGGTGCTCGGCGAGTCCCTTCAGTACAGCAGGAGCACCCGAGAGAGTCACCGAGGCGATGGGAGGATGTGCCGCCGCCTCCACCTCCTCACGGGAGTGCCAGTAGAGATAGCGGCGGCTGACTTCATCCTGGAGCGCAGAGACGCTGCCCACGAGAGCCGAAACGAATTCCTTTTCCTTGGGTGCTCCAGTGAAGGAATGCGCTCGCTTCATCTCGGTAATGGCTTGCGGGGTCGCCTCAGGGAAAGATTTCTTGAGCGCCGCATCAAAGGACGTCTCTCCGATATCAACAGAGGACGCGTACTGCACCACCCCGCGGGCGACGATATGGATGCCTGCGCCATTTTTCCCGATATGCACCAAGAGCCGACTCTCCTCAGTATCAAAAGGTATCACTGCTCGCGCGAGCGCCTGACTCTCTGCTTCCACGGAAAGAACTTGGAACGAAGCGGCAGTAGCAGCCCGGAGGTATGGGTCAAGAATAGCTTTCTCCAGAACGACGACCGCAGCGCGGCGCGGCACACGGATACCATGAATGGATCCCTCAGGAATCACGCTGTAATCAAACACACACTCTTCAAGCGTCAGTGGAACATTCTCCTCTATCTGGAAAGAGATGTTGTCCCTCGTCTCCTTGGGCGAGAGCATCGGCACGCCAACAGTAAAGAGATAGATCTTCTCGTCTGGAAGAACCAGGCGTATGCGGCGAAAACCGCTCTCTCTCTGAAGTTCACGCAGAGCGAGGGCGAGTCCAGCTTCATCCACGACAGTGCCACCCTCTAGCACCCCAGGAGCAAGATCCTTCTTTATGAGGCGCGAAAAATATGGTCCCTGGGAACCTACAGCGAATTCTATGAGAACGAGGGAGTCGGAAGAGAACCAGACAGCAGCAAAGGGAGCCGCGAGGAGAGAGGGTGGCGGAAAAAGTGCAAAAAAGCGATTGTGCGGAGAAAAGAACGCAGTATCCATAAGGAACGCTGTGGCGCGTTCTTAATAGTATACCGCACGTAAATACTCAGAGAGAGACTTCACTTCACAGTACTGCCAGGAGGAGTGTCTGAGGAGGACTCAAGAAGAGAGAAAAAGCCGTCTGCGTTCCCCACTGCAAGTATCATGCCGTTGCTTTCGAGTCCGCGGATCATGCGTGGCTCCAGGTTGACCGCAAACGGACAGTTCTTCCCCACTAGAGTAGAGGGGTCGGGAAAATACGCCGAAATACCGGAGACTATCTGCCGAATATCCGCTTCTGTCTTAGGCGAACCGTCTTCGTTAACTGACAGCTTCAGCCCAAAATCCACAGAGAGACGCAAGAGCTTGTCTGCGTCAGTCACTTTCTCGGCAGAAAGAATCTTCCCTACTCGAATCTCTACCTTTTTAAAATCGTCTATGGAAATCATATGCGCAGATTAGCGGGAATCCTGATGTTTGTCTAAATATCGCTGAAGGATGATGGCCGCAGCGGAGGCGTCGATATCATCCCTTTCTCCCTGGAAGCGAGAAGCCTCCGCCGAAGAAAAGTATTCCGGCTCAAGTACCACTTCCAATCCTCGCTCCATGAGATCGGCAGAAAGAGAGCGTATCGCACCCATCACAGAATTATCCTCCCCACCGAAGTTGATCGACTCCCCTATCACCACCACACTCGCCCCCTCGGCAGAGGCCAGCATAGCGATATTCTCCGAGAGATCACCTGTCGCGAGAATCACTTTCTTTGGGAACGCAAACTGCGCACCCTCATCCGAGATTGCTATACCCACACGCCTGCTGCCGTAATCGACACCGAGGATTTTCATCTCCTTAGCTTAACAGGTTTTGTACAACCTTATTGCAGTATTCATCGAAAGGTAAATTCTCAGGAGAGAAGAAACCAAATCCATACTCTTCAGCTTTTTCTTTGGTTAGCTTATTTTTCTCTTGTAAACTTTTGAACATTTTTCTGATTTCCGTATCATCGCCATTATTATTTTTTATATGGCCATAAACCCAGTCTTTTTCAGCTTGTCCATACTGTATTATTTTTTCTATATGAGCTTCTTCGGTGAAACCAACAAATACCGCCTGCAATTTCAAATTTTCCAACTTTAAGTTTTTGACTCGCTCTGGAGTAATCACGACCCCTTCAATAATGAGGGGTATGTTTTTATGGTCATACCGATGGATTAATCCAACTATCATTTCCCAAGGTAGATTGTTCTCAATCTCATCTTCAGAAAAATTGATACGATTGTGTTTATTTAGGTATCGTACTCCCGCTCTGATTGCATCGGTTGGAATTGCAATCATCGGTTTTTTACTAATGAACGAATTAAAAATGGTTGTCTTCCCGCATCTAGGAGAGCCCCCAATTAAATATAAGGTATTCATGATTTGAGTATATCTTCGTACAGGCCAGTGACATTACGTTGCGGAGGGGGTGAGATTCGAACTCACGAAACCTTGCGGTTTGGCGCATTTCAAGTGCGCTGGAATGAACCACTATCCGACCCCTCCTAGGTCAATCCGCCCCTGCGGGCGGATAAGACGACGATAGTATACGCGGCGAAACCCTTATTGCCAGGTTTTGGACGCAGGAGGAATTACTGGTGAGGTTGAGCTCATGCGGTGGCGCGCCAAGTAGATAAGTTCAAGAATTCCAAGAGTGTTGATGAAGAAAAGTCCGATGAACCACCACCTCTCCCCCCTACGCGCCGAATGCCACAGTACATACACCTTGAGCACCATCGCTACAACGAACCACACGACGACCACCGTTCCTAAAGCGATCACCCACGGAGGCATAGTGGGCAGAGTTTTCATCAATACCGGCCACGTATCTATTGTATTCATATGCGCTCATCATACGCTCGACCGTTACAGCCCACAACGCTCTCTTCCACAGCGGAAGGATGATAAGATTAAGCGAACATGGAAGAAGATCGCTTGGTCTGGTCAGCTCCGGAATACACTCACCACCCGAGGAGCGTGGATTGGTTCTGGGGCTTAGGACTCCTCGTCATCGCAGGATCCGCAGTAGCCATCTATCTCGATGACGCACTCTTTGCGATCATCCTCATCCTCTCTGGCGGCATCCTGGCCCTCTTCGCACTTCGTCCTCCTCACGAGATCGAATACTCAATCAGCCCCGAAGGAATCGTTGCGGGAGACACCCTCTATCCCTTTCCCTCTCTCCGCTCCTATTGGGTCACCGACGGTGTGCGTCAAGAGAAGATCATTCTCGTCTCTAAGCGCCGCTTCATGCCATACATCGTAATACCCGTAGTCGGCTACCCCACCGAAGTGGTACGTGAATACCTGGAGGAATACCTCCCCGCAGTAGAGCACGAGGAACCTTGGATATATCTCCTCGCCGAGCGTTTGGGATTCTAGGAGAGCTGTGGTAGCGTAGGCTCCACAACGCTTTGTAGTAAGGCGTATGAAGCTCTCGTCGTTCAATGGATAGGACATCAGCTTGCGGAGCTGATAATGTAGGTTCGATTCCTGCCGAGAGCACATTGAGGAGCCTCGAAATATACTCTCGAGACCTGCCCCCGTCGTTCAATGGATAGGATATCTCCCTCCGAAGGAGGTGATGCAGGTTCGATTCCTGCCGAGGGCACCAGCTAGTGCTAAGTCGAGTGACCGAGCGGGTCTGCTTATTAGCTACGTAGTAAAAGAGCCCCAACCATCGTTTTGCTCCAATTCCTTAAGAGGAAATTTTTCAACAAGCGCCTTCATCTCATGTAGTCCGCGCTCTAGTTCGTCGAAGGTTTTTGCTTTCATGATTGTTTGAACAAGGTCCTTTTTGGAAACTTTTTCACTTCTTGCTAGTAAGCCGTTCAATTCCATAAGAAACTCATTCAATGAGGATACTCGTTCTATAATCGCCTGCGCCTTACCTGGACTTCGGCTCTCTAATTCTGCGCGAGCATCGGGACTCAAACTATTGATATGCGTATAGCCCCCTAATGCTCCACTTGTACTGGCGCGAGCAAGAAGTTCATCTTGGAACAGAGTGAAGCTTTGCTTATAATCAGGGTCGGTTTCTTTGTTTGGGAATGCATCTAATCTCTGCGCCGCTCCCCACACCAGGTGGTGAGTTTCGTGGGGCAAGTTCTCCTCTAAGTATTGTTGGCGGAATTCAGTCTCAGTGTGATCTTGAATAAACAAAAAAGAGATTCCATTTTTAAGGCTCACCGCCATTGCTGCTGCTCCAGGACGGAGTTTAGAAGCGAGTTGTGGATTGACAAAAATACCATAGACACCTGGTGACAACTCCTCCATTCGATACTTGCTTGTGTCCTGGAGTAATTTCTGTTGCTCTTCTGTTTTAAATACTTGGGAAAGCATACCTTGTGCATCCAGTTGCGCCTCTGTTTGACGCTGTTGCTGCTCGGCTTTAAAAATCTGAGCGTGCTGCACGAGCAGTTGTAATTGAGGGTCAAGTTTTTCCTGCTCGAATGATTTCATATCCCTTTTGCCCAATGCTGCATCAATAACCTCCGAGTAGTGTTCTCCAAAAACTCGCGCTGATTCAAGCTGTTTTTCTGGAGAATCAATAGTTTCTTGTTGTTCAACCTTCGGTATAAATTTTGGAGGTCCTTCACGCATACCTTTCATTATACAGAATTTGAGCCCCGACCGAGCGGCCTTGCTCTGTTATAGGGAAATTCCCTAAAGAAGTCTTGCGGGGTCTTGTCACACGCCGTTCGAGACCGAACAGGGGCACAAAAGAAAAACTCCGCCTGAGCGGAGTTTTTCTTTTGTTACTTGATCTTCTTAATCATCTTCGCAAGCCTGGACTTCTTACGACTCGCCGTATTCTTCTTGATGACTCCGTTCTTGGCTGCCTTGTCGATGGCCTGAGCGACGTTTGCAAGCATCTTCTCAACATCGGCTTTCTTCCCAGAAACAACGAGCTTCTTTATTTCCTTAAGACCATCCTTCATGGCGTCCTTGCGGAAGGTGTTGTACACACGCTTACGCTTAGAGGCGCGGAGGGCTTTCTTGGCAGATGATGTGATCGGCATAGGTAGCGGCACTGTACAGAGAAAACCCATAAAAGGCAAGTCTTTCGTGGTGGGAGACCGGAAATAGCGCTATGATAGCCCCATGATCGGCTACCTCAGAGGCTCAGTCCTCTCTCTCGAAGAAAAGAGCCTCCTGCTTGAGGTGGGCGGCGTGGGCTACCGCATATTTGCTGCACAGGACACGCTTTCCAAGATCAAGAAGGAGGGGGCTGAGGAAGTAGCCCTCTTCACCTACTTGGCCGTACGTGAGGACGCACTCGATCTCTTCGGCTTCTTCTCCAAGGAGGAACTACGCTTCTTCGAGCAGCTCATCAGTGTCTCAGGCATTGGTCCAAAATCAGCTCTCGGCATTCTCTCCTCTACTTCAGTCGAACGACTCTCCTCGGCAATAGCCTCCGGGGACACGGGCTACCTCACCAAGATCTCCGGCATCGGAAGAAAGACTGCTGAGAAGATAGTCCTCGAGCTCCGCGAGAAGATGGGAGTGATTGAAGAGAGCACCGGTCTCCGCGAGGAAACAGATGCGCTTGATGCCCTACGCTCTCTCGGCTACGGCGAGCGTGAGATTCGTGACGCGCTCAAGAAGAGCGCACCTGGTGCCACCACCAAAGAGCGTATCCGCGAAGCGCTCAAAGCTCTCAGCTCATAAATATATGGAATCGCTCCTTCGAACCATCAAACGCATTATCCCCGCCCCACTCTTCAAAGGGCTCCGACCCGCCTACCACTATTCCCTCGCACTCCTCGGCGCTCTCCGCTACGGCTTCCCTTCCCGGAAGCCCATCGTCATCGGCGTCACCGGCTCCAAAGGAAAAACCACGACCGCAGAGATGGTAAATGCAGTTTTGGAAAAAGCTGGATTCGTCACCGCACTTGCAGGAACACTCCGCTTCAAGATAGGTGCGGACTCCAAGGAGAACACATACAAGATGACCATGCCGGGACGCTTCTTCCTGCAGCGCTTCCTGCGCGATGCCCTGAACGCGGGCGCTACTCATGTGGTACTGGAGATGAGCTCAGAGGGAGTGGTGCAATATCGCCATCGCTTCATTTATCCGGACATTCTGGTATTCACCAATATCGAGCCGGAGCATATTGAATCCCACGGCTCCTACGAAAAGTATGTTGCCGCCAAACACGAGATAGGCAGGCGAGTAGCACGAAACGGTAAAAAGCGCGGCATCCTCATTGCCAACTCAGACGACAAGGAAGCCGAAGGATTCCGAAAGCTCGGCATCCGTGAAGAGTTTCTCTATGGAATCAAGGATGCGGAACCGCATCGTGCCGAAGGCAAAGGAGTCGCTTTCACCTTCCAGGGCGCCGAAATCAATTTAAAGCTACCAGGCGTATTCAATATATATAACGCGCTTGCCGCAGCCACCCTAGGTCACGCACTCGGTATCCCAGTAGCGCAGATAAAAGAAGGGCTGGAATCAATCGAGCGTATCCCTGGTCGCGCCGAGCGAGTGGACGCCGGGCAGCCATTCGACGTCATTGTGGACTACGCTCACACCCCTCGCTCTCTCGAAAGTATCTATAAAGCCTACGAGGGTAAGGAACGTATTTGTGTCCTCTCCGGCACCGGCGGTGGCCGCGACAAATGGAAACGCCCGCTCATGGGAGGTATCGCAAGTGAACACTGTGCACACATCGTCCTCACCGACGAAGATCCTTACGACGAAGATCCAGAGCAGATAATCACCGAGGTACGAGGAGGTATTACCCTCCCCGCAGACAAGGTAGAGACAGTAATGGATCGCCGCGAAGCGATTCGCCGAGCCCTCTCGCGCGCCGTGGAGTCAGGGCGACCGAGCGCAGTACTTATCACCGGTAAGGGTACCGATCCCTACATCATGGGACCACGAGGCTCAAAGATTCCCTGGAGCGATGCGCGTGTCGCTCGCGAAGAGCTCGAGAAACTCGGATTCACACAATAAGCACGTTTTGGAAGAGAAGGTCGCGGTATACTTAAATCACAATGGCTGACAAAGAAGAGGGCGACGGCGGAGGTATTGGAGGCTTCACCATATTCTTCGTGGTGATTTTCCTGATGGCGGCAATCAACTACGCACAGACAGGAAGTATCGGTATGCAGTGGAACGCCATTTCTTCCAATGGCTCTTCCTCTAGCAGCTCCAGTGGTTCCGGAACAGAAACAGAGAAGGTCAAGAAACTTCTGAGACCAGGAGAAATCCTCTCCCCATATCGAAGCCGCGTCACAATAGATTCCTACTACCCCAATTCAAATCCCAACGCCGAATACTTAGTGGTATCCATCGGCGGCTCCTCCTCGGATCTTGTTCCAGTGAGCGGCTGGAAGATAGAGAGCGACAGCACTGGCAAAGGACGCCCCATTCCTAACGGAGTAATTCTTCCCGCGGCAGGCAGCATCAATGTAGAGCAGACCATCTACGCACGCGGAGGCGACCGCCTCTACCTCGTCTCCGGACGCTCCCCCACCGGCTATTCCTTCCGAGTAAATTCCTGCATGGGTTACTTCACCCGCCTTCAAGCCTTCACCCCCTCTCTTGATACGCAATGCATCCGTCCGGAAACTTACAAGCTTCCCCAACGGCCGAACCAACTCGAAGACCGTTGTCTCGATTATCTAGAATCTCTCCCCTCCTGCTTCCTCCCCACCGCGACCATACCCCAGAATCTCAGCCAGGAGTGTCAGTCCTTTGTTGCGAATAACTACAACTACAACTCCTGTCTCCTCGGGAGCAAGGACAAATCAGGGTTCTACAAAAACGAGTGGAGAATCTATCTCAACTCAGGCGAGAGTCTCTGGAAGAGCCGCCGCGAGACTATCCGTATCCTGGACGCAGAAGGCAGGCTCGTGACGAGTGTCACCTACTAGATATCGAGCGTACGCGAGAGCACCATCCCCGCCGCCACTGACACATTGAGAGATTCTTTCTCTCCGAGCATGGCGATCTCCGCGATTACGTCTGCTTTTTTCAGCGTTGCAGGAGAAACACCCGACACCTCGTTACCAAAGACGAAAGCGAGTTTCTCTTTCTTGGGGATTTTCTTGTAGTCGACCGAGTCAGGAGACTGCTCCACGGCAATGATAGAAAATCCTCCCTTCTTCAGCTTCTTTAAGAGCGGCA
Source organism: Candidatus Parcubacteria bacterium (assembly GCA_021414235.1). Classification (NCBI taxonomy): domain Bacteria; phylum Candidatus Parcubacteria; species Candidatus Parcubacteria bacterium. Next base: position 75,096 of record JAIOOV010000004.1, on the reverse strand, counting down.
GGATATCTGCCTTCTCCCAAGAGACGGAGTGCTCTGCCCCTAAAGCGCTCTTCCCCACCCTGGAAGCACGGCCGAAACGGTCTACGGGCAGTGGAGTGTAGCCGGTGAGATAGATGCGGGAGACGCCGCAGGCATCCGCCGTACGGAAGATAGAGCCGACATTCTCCGCACTCCGGATATCCTCGAGTACCACTACCGCTTCTGTTATCGGAGACTTCTTCATATGCTAGGATAACCCCATGTTAAGCATATTTCCTGAGCTTTTGGTATATACGCTCGCCGCTCCGCTCCTCCTCCGTCTTGCTGCGGGCACACTCTTCCTCCTATGGGGTGCAGGCTGTTTTAACTCAAGCCGTCACGCTCTCCGCGCTCGTCTTGAGGAATGGAACCTCCCTGGAAAAGAAACTGTGGCTGTCCTCGGCATCATGGAAATAATCGTGGGTTCCCTCCTCATCGCCGGCCTCTACACTCAGGTGGTAGCGCTTATCGGCGCAGCGCTTGCTGCAAAATCCGCCTTCCTCTCCCGTAAAGAACCTTTTGGTTCCGCAAGCATGACTGTGTACATCTTAGTCGCTCTCATCTCCCTCTCGCTTGCTCTCACCGGCCCTGGGTTCTTTGCTTTCGATCTGCCGCTCTAAAACCTAGCCACAGGCTTTTGGCAATATCAGAAAATAGCTCCCTCTTCGTCTAAGAGGATGATGTGTAAGAACAAGAATGATAGAATTGTAAACATGAAAACAGCCTCTACTAAGCGCTTTCATCGAGAAGCCTTACCTATTTTTATTGGGAATACACCTGAACCCTCTGCCCCTATTCCCGAAAAACCAACAACGCTGAGTAAGAAGGATTTAGAAAAAATTCGCGAGCTGGTGAGGAAGTATCGTGAATTAAAAAAGGAAACTGAGGAGAAAAAGTAAATGAAGGGTTTCTACGTATCAGAAGGACTACGAGAAGCCCTTTCGGGGAAAAACATATTCTTAGATACGGATTTCCTATCCACGCTTATCAACGACGATGAGGCTCTGCAAGATTTTCTTGAAATTTCCCAGAATGGATTTCTACTAATAGATCCTCTTGTCAGATTTGAACTTTTAAGAGACGCCCAACTTCCTGAGCGACGAAGAATACTGGAGGAGTTTTTGAGCTATCCAGTTCTCATACCCGCACTTGAACACCCTGATATTTTCAAAAAGATTCGAGAAAACGCACTTACCCTTTCTTACCTATACGCGCACAAAGGTTTCAAGGGAGCTAGCACGGTAGACCTCCATTTAGCAGGAAGGGTGATACAGCACTCTAACTCCTTATTAATCACAGGGAACAAGAAGGACTTTCCTCTGGTTTTTGACACATTAGGCGCTCTAATCCACGAGTCAGAAACTGACATTCAAGTACGTGCTTACCCTATTCTTTCCTTTAGTAAGGAGAAATATAAAGCAGTAGAGGACGACTGGAGGAAAGTGCCGCTAAGCGCAAGATAATCTGTCCGCCCAGTTGGATTCGAACCAACGACCAACTGCTTAAAAGGCAGCTGCTCTACCGACTGAGCTATGGGCGGGAAACACGCTTAAAGCTACGACAAAAACGGCTTTCTGGAAAGCTCTGCTGGTCAGAGAGCAAGAATCGTCTGCTCTAGAGAGAGCGAGAGACTCCCCTCCCCACGGTGTCCGCGATGGTAATCTCCGATCATCTTGAAAAGAAGCTTGGGTATCTCCTCGTTCTTGAAATTTCGGAGGGCCGTGCGCGCCTTAGTGACCACATACGGATTAAGTCCCGCCGTCTCTCCGAGAGCGACGAGCCACATGGTTTTGAGCTGCCAGACGAAGATGCCAGCGATCTCTTCTGGCTCTGCAGACTTAGAGAGATCCTGATACAGGATCCACAAAGCCTTCTTGTCCCGGGCTGCCAAAGCATCAGAGAGCGCAAAGATCGGCGGAGAATTCCTCCCCTTCGTGGCAATACCCACCGTTCGGACTTCTCCGCCTGCTTTAGTAAGCACCTTCCCGAGCGCTGCAGGCACAGAAGACTCGAGCGCGTAGACCGCCTTCGCAGAACTCGAGAGGCGCTCCGCCTCTTCTTCCAGGAACCGCTTTCCTTCTGCAAAGCTCCCGAGTTGATCGAGTACGATAGCCTTCTCCCCTCCTCCGAAGAGATCTTGCTGCTCCAAAGTGGCAAGCACCACCTCCGACGAGAACGTATCTTCCGAGAAGCGATCTGCTTCCGTAAGGGAGCGCTGCTTCATGTCGCGCTCGAGCTCAGTGAGGAGCCCAAGACGATTCTCTCCGGTGAGTACGATCAGCATACTAGTGAAGTTCGCCCCAGTTCTTACCCTTCTCTGCGTTCGCAACTAGAGTGATGCCGCCGATCTTCTCCGGAGTGAGCACTTCCTCCATGATGGCTTTGATCTCCTCGATTATCTTTCCTGAATCCTTCTCCGCTATCTCATACAGGAGCTCGTCGTGCACCTGGAGAAGAAGATATGCTTTGCCCTCGTACTTCTCCTTGATGAGATTGTCGATACGCGCCATGGCGATCTTGATGATATCCGCCTGGGTACCCTGGATCGGCGCGTTGATAGCCATGCGCTCTGCGGCTGCCTTGATGTATGGAATGGAGGAAGAGAGCCCTTCGAAGTAGCGCTTCCGTCCGAAATAGGTTTCCGTATATCCCTTGCGTGCAGCAGCAGCTTTCACCTTCTCCAGATAGTCCGCGAGCCCAGTGAAGGTCTCGAAGTATTCTTTATAAAAATTCCGGGCTTCTTCTGCGGAGCCGCCTAGGTTCTGCCGCAGCGCGTTCACGCCCATACCATAGAGTATGCCGAAATTGATGACCTTAGCTTTACGGCGCATCTCCTTATCCACCTTCTCGCGCGGCACCTTGAATACCTGCGCAGCCACTTCCGTATGGATGTCCCGTCCGTCGCGAAAAATCTGAAGCAGCTTCTCATCCCCCGAGAGGAAGGCGGCTACGCGCAGTTCGATCTGAGAGTAGTCGAAGGAGACGAGGGCGAAGCCCTTGGCTGCCACGAACGCATTACGGATACGGCGGCCGAGTTCGGTTTTGATGGGGATGTTCTGAAGGTTGGGACCCTGAGAGGACATGCGTCCAGTAGAAGCTCCGATCTGCAGGAAGTGAGCATGCAGCCTGCCATCCCCCGCGATCAAGGTGGGAATGGTGTCTATATACGTAGAGAGGAGCTTCTGGAGCTCGCGATATGAGAGGAGGGAGCCAACGATGGGATGCGCCTCGCGCAGCTTCTCGAGCTCGGACTCACGGGTGGATTTGGCGCCACCCTCCGTCTTCTTGTGGTTCTTAATGGAAAGCCCCAGTTTGTCGAAGAGGATGGTGGAGAGCTGCGCAGGAGAATTGAGGTTGAAGGATTCCCCTGCGAGCGCCGTCACTTCTTTCTCGAGCTTAGAGAGTTCTGTGTGATATTCGAGGGAAAGGTCCTTCAGATAGTCGGTGTCGACAGCGATGCCTCGCTCCTCCATCTTGATGATCACGGGCAAAAGCGGCTTCTCGATATCTTCAAAGACCTTGAGCAGATCCTTCTTCTTAAGATCCGCAAGAAGCACCTCTTTGGCTTTTTCAAAAAAATTAGTACGCGTGTGCTGTAAGATCTCTTGGAGCGTCGGCTCCGGGAGCGAGGAATCAAGAAGAGAGAGCATCACGCCCGCTTCCCGCACCTCGAGTGCCGGTACGCTCTCCAAAGCCTCCCCCAGAGAAGCCTGCTTTGGCGCAACCTCTACTGCCTCACCCTTCACCGCCGCCTTGGCACGAGCAAGCAGCGTGCGGAACTCAAGCTCCGCGAAGAGTTCCTCTATCTTCTTCATATCCACTCCTTCCGCCCATGGCTTCTCTGGAAGAGCGAACGTAATCGGCGCGTCCCTATGAATCGTCGCAAGCATCTTGGAGAAGAGTGCTTCTTCTTCTGCTGCCTTCAATATCTCCAGGATACGCGGAGTGAGCTTGAGCTCTTTCAGTTTCGCATCGTCCTTCTTGAGCGCCTTATAGAGATTCTCAATCGTACCGAAGGCCTGAATGAGCATGCTCCCCGTCTTCTCTCCGATGCCGCGTACGCCCACGATGTTGTCCGAGGGATCCCCACGCAGACCCTTGTAGTCAGGTAACTGTTCCGGGGAGAAGCCGAAGCGGGTGCGCACCGCCTCCTCGTCATAGAGGATGGTGTCGTTGATTCCCTTCTTGAGCGTATAGATCTTCACCCGACCTTCCTCCGCGAGCTGTAGCGTATCCATGTCGCCGGAAGCCACGATGACTTCTACATTCTCCCCGCGCATACGCTCCGCGATGGTGCCGAGGAGGTCGTCCGCCTCAAACCCTGGGGCTTCGTAGATAGGTATGCCGAAGGCGATGAAGACATCGCGTGAACGGATGATCTGTGCCACAAGCGCGTCGTCCGTCTTCTTACGCTGCGCCTTGTAGCCCTCATACGCTTCGTGACGATACGTAGGTCCCGGAAGGTCGTAGCAGGCGGCAAGGTAGTCAGGCTTGAGGTCGCCGATGATACGGATGAGCATCGAGGAGAGCCCGTAGAGGCCGCCGGTCGGCTCCCCCTTGGCAGAAGAGAAATCAGGAAGCGCGTGATAGGCGCGATGAAGTATCGCGTGCACATCAAGAAGCACGAGGCGTTTCGAAGGCTGGCTCTCCTTATCAGATTTCTTAACTTTTACTTTCTTTGTCATGAATATAAAAACGCCGCGTAGTCTCGTCGACAAACTCTGCATGCACCCGTAGCGCGCTCTCGGGAATAAGTCCTTCTACCTGCTCCGCCCATTCGACCACGATGAGGTTCCCTCCATCTGCGGCAAGTTCGGTGAAGCCCAAGTGAGCAAGCTCCTGCGGCTCCTCCAGGCGGTAGGCATCTATATGAATGAGCCGCTCGAAGACCGGATGCTTCACCTTGTATATCTTCTCTAGGATGAAAGTGGGGCTATTAACCGTATCCTTGACCCCAAGGAGGAGCGCCAGCTCCTTGGTGAGCGCGGTCTTCCCTGCCCCCAGGTTTCCATAGAGGGCGAGTACCGCCGCGCTCTTACGAGGAATCTCTACCAGCCTCTTGAGGAGGCTCTCAGCAAAGGCTTTTGTGTCCGCGAGAGAGCGGGAGGTGATCTCCTTCATGTCGCTGATTGTAGCACCGTAGAGTAGAAAACGAAGCCGACCACTATCTGTTTACAGATAGTGGTCGTTGGCTGCGAGAAGAACTGGTTAGGGCAGGAGCCCGAGCTCCCGACAAAACCGAAGATTGGGAGCCCATGCGCTGCGCGACTGGAAGCTGTCCGGAACCACGAGGTCCCGCTGATCACGAGGCACCACATCGAGGTAGAAGCCTCGATATTTCCCTTCCATGTCGCAGCAGTCGACCTCCAGACGAACGGGGCGGCTGGCTCCGAAGGGACCATGAGGCAACGTCATCGGCTTGGTCGTGAGGACCAGCGGCCTGCCTTTCTTGTCGACCCCCAGACGATCGCTGGTGATCGAGCACTGATAGTTCGGATAGCGGGTTCTCACCCTCACCTCGCCGCCCATCGGCGGGTCGCTCTTGTAGCCAGGGCACCCTGTGATGGGACCCATGGGGCCGCAAGTCGTGGAGCTCGCCACGACACGACCCTGCCCGTCACGACCGATACAGCCAGAGACGAGCAGCGCCAGAGCAAGAATCAGGTAGCGCATTTTGTAGGCCCTCCTTGAGCAGGTTGTTTTCCTGCCTTTAATTATATACCACGAATGGCTTATTTGTCAAGAGTCTCTACCTGCATAAAATGGCCTTGTTTCGGGCTATACTTAGCTCATATATGGCGGTTCATTTTGATGAGGACAAGCAAGACAAGAAGATAGCGGACCTCCGCAGCCGCGAAGAAGAGGAGCTGGCCAAGCTCCTCTCCGAACGCTACGGTCTCCCCTATCTCGATCTCACCCGCCTCCCCATAAATAGCGATGCTGTTCGCTTGCTCCCAGAAGCGACTGCAGAAGAGGGCAACCTCGCTCTCTTTGACGTTGTCGGCAAGAAACTAAAAGCCGCCGTCCTCTCCCCCAAGAACCCGCGCACTGCGGAGATACTCCAGGAATTCACCGACAAAGGCTACCTCGTAAGCTCCTTCATGGTGTCTAAGGCGAGCCTCGCCCACGTCTGGGCTCGCTACAAGGATTTCTCCTTCGCTAAGGAATCCGCCGCAGGCGTAGTGGATATATCAAACGAAGCCATCGAAAAGACCCTGCACGAAGTGAAGACGGTTGAAGACATCAGGGCCCGCGTCGAGACCGTCCTCGCAGAGAAGAAAACCTATCACATCTCTCGCCTACTCGAGATCATGCTCGCAGGCGCACTCGCCGTGGGAGCTTCCGACCTTCACCTCGAGCCGGAAGAGGCATACGTGCGCCTGCGCTATCGTCTCGACGGCGTGCTCATGGACATCAGCACATTCGATCTCAAGACCTTCCTTCTGCTGCTCTCCCGTCTCAAACTCATCTCCGGCCTTAAGCTCAACCTCAAGGATACTTCCCAAGACGGCCGCTTCAGCATCAAGGCGGGCAGCGATATCGAGATCCGTACCTCCATACTCCCCGGCGCCTACGGCGAATCGCTCGTCCTGCGCATATTGAACCCGCAGACCATCAACGTGCCCATGGATCAGCTCGGCATCGAGCCCGCGCTCTACGCCGTAATCGAGCGAGAAATCATGAAGCCGAACGGCATGCTCCTTACCACCGGCCCCACTGGCAGCGGCAAGACGACCACCCTCTACTCTTTTCTCCGAAAGATCCACACATCCGAAGTGAAGATCATCACCATCGAGGACCCGATCGAGTACCACCTGCCAGGCATCGTACAGACCCAAGCGGACCACAAGAACTACACTTTCGCTGCCGGGCTGCGCGCTGCGCTCCGTCAGGATCCGGACGTGATCATGGTCGGCGAGATCCGCGATGGCGAGACGGCGGACATCGCCATCAACGCCGGCCTCACCGGACACCTAGTGCTCTCAACGCTCCATACCAACAACGCAGCTGGAGCCATCCCCCGCCTCATCGACCTCGGAGTGAATTCTAGAGTCATAAGCTCGGCGATCAACGTCGTGCTTGCACAGCGCCTCGTACGCAAGCTCTGCGGTACCTGCGCCAAAGAAAGAGCGGCAACACCAGAGGAAGCGGCACGCATGAACGCCGTCCTCACTTCTGTGAAGCGCCGCGAACTCATTCCCACAGAACTCAAACTAAAAGATCCGGTCGGGTGCCCCGCATGTAATGGCACCGGCTACCGCGGACGCATCGGCATCTTCGAAGCAGTGCTCATGACGGAGAAAGTGGAAGAAGTATTGAATTCCAGCCCAAGCGAGCGCGAAATCGCTAAAGCCAGCGAAGACCAGGACATCCTCACCATGCCGCAGGACGGAGTGCTGAAGGCGCTGCGCGGAGTGACCTCTCTCGCAGAGCTCGAACGCGTCGTTGAATTACAATAGAGAGCGCTAATCCTGGGGACACGGAAAAAGCCCCTCGCCTAGTGGGCAGGGGCTTCCGAGAGGAGTACGCTTTTTAGTAGGTAGAGAGGTTCTTCCAGAACATTACTCTCTAAGGAATACTTTCAATAACGGGTATTAAAAGCTAAGTAGTCTTCAAAGGATAGCGCCAGTCACCTCTCCGCGAGGGAGAGAACCAGGGCGTCCTCGTAAAACTACCAGTAAGTCCGGGAGGACCCAATTCCTTAGAGAGTAATACGCTGGAGGAGACGAATGTGAGATACAATGCGGGAAGCTCTCAAAAAACAAAGCCCCACAAAGAGGGTATCTATATGCTAGCATATAATAAAATTTATGTCAAGTAACGGCGCTCTGGGGGCAGAAGGAGTGGAAATCAAGCGCGACGAGCTTTTCCTTGACCAGGCGCTGCGCCCACAGACCTGGGCAGAGTATATCGGGCAAGAAAAGACCAAGGATAACCTGAAAATCCTGCTTGCAGCGGCCAAGGAACGCGAGCATACGCCCGAGCATCTCCTCTTTTATGGCCCTCCAGGCCTCGGTAAGACCACTCTCGCCCACCTCATAAGCAAGGAGCTTGGCTCACAGATGAAAGTGACCTCGGGACCGGCCATCGAAAAAGTGGGAGATATTGCCTCCATCCTCACCAACCTCTCCCCTCGCGACATCCTCTTCATCGACGAGATCCATCGCCTCAACAAGACCATCGAAGAGGTGCTGTATCCAGCAATGGAGAGCGGCGCGCTCAATATCATCATCGGCAAAGGTCCGTCCGCGCGCACCATCCAGCTCGAGCTCCCGCCGTTCACCCTGGTCGCTGCTACCACGCGCATCGCCATGCTCTCAGCGCCGCTGCGCTCCCGCTTCTCCGGCGGCGTCTTCCGCCTAGAATTCTATTCAGAAGCAGAAATCGCCAAGATCGTGGAACGCTCCGCTTCCCTCCTTAATATTCCCATCGAGGACAAAGCCATCGAAGAGATCGCCCGTCGCAGCCGCTTCACGCCGCGCACGGCCAATTATCTCCTCAAGCGCTGCAGGGATTTCGCGCAAGTGAACAAGAACAGCATTACCGAGGAGATGGTCAAAGGAGCGCTCGAGCTCCTCGGGGTGGACAACATCGGCCTCTCCGAATCCGACCGCAGGCTCCTTGAGGTGATCATCACCAAATTCAACGGTGGCCCCGTCGGCCTCAACACCATCGGCGCCGCCCTCTCCGAGGACCAGGCCACAGTAGAGGAGGTGCATGAACCCTACCTCCTCCAGCTCGGCCTCATCGAACGTACCCCGCGAGGACGCATCGTCACCGCCCGCGGCTACGAACACTTAGGCTACCCTCCGAAGACCGCGGAGCAGCAAAGTCTTTTGTAATCACCATGGCAGGACACAATAAATGGTCACAGATTAAGCGAAAGAAAGGAGTCTCCGATGCACAGAGGAGCAAGCTTTTCGGCAAGCTCGCGCGCTTCATCGTACTCGAGTCTAAGAAAGCTGCGGGTAACGTAAGCTCCCCCTCCCTGCGCGCAGCCATCGATAAGGCGAAATCTTTCAATATGCCGAGCGACAATATCGAACGGGCGATCAAGAAAGGCGTGGGCGGAGAAGCAGGCGAACTCGAGGTAATAATCTACGAAGCCTACGGCCCAGGAGGCGCCGCTCTCCTCATCGAAGCCCTGACCGGAAACCGCAATAAGGCGGCGAGCGAGATAAAGCATATCCTCTCTGAGCACGGAACGACGCTCGGCGGCATCGGCTCCGCGCTCTGGGCATTCGAGAAGATCGAGGGCGAATGGCAGCCAAAGACAGAGGTCCCCGTCTCTCCAGAGGACGAAGAGAAGCTCGGCGCCCTCATTAGCGCCCTAGAGGAGAACGAGGAGGTCCAGGACGTTTACACGAACGCAGCTAAAACCGATGGCGAATAGTGTCCGTATCATCGGAATAGATCCGGGATACGATCGCTGCGGCTTCGCCATTCTCGAGAAGAACGCTGGAGGCCATGAGAAGCTTCTCTTCTCAGAATGTTTCGTAACTTCGAAAACCCTCCCCTTCTTGGAGCGCCTACGTCTTGTGGGCGAGCGCTTTGATTCCCTTATTAAGGAGTACGGACCTGCGTTCGCAGGCATAGAAAAGCTCTATTTCGAGAATAATCAAAAGACTGCTATGGCAGTCTCTGAGGTGCGCGGCGCCCTCCTCTACCTTGCCTCAGTAAACAAGCTCCCCCTCTACGAATACACCCCGCTCCAGGTGAAGGTGGCGGTCACCGGCTACGGCAGAAGCGACAAGAAGCAGGTCGCCAGCATGGTAGCAAAGCTCCTCGCGCTCACCTCTCCGCTCCGCTTCGACGATGAGTACGACGCCATCGCGCTCGCGCTCACTGCGAGCGCCTCGGTCCGCAGATAGAGGTTTTCCACACGTAAAAGCGGGTAAAGTTGCAAAAAGAAAGGACCGTGATACAACTATGAAATCTTTAAAAGCGAACCCGTAATTTTCACTCGGAATCCCGTATGAAGAAAGGCTTTGAGGAAGAAAAAGACAGAGAGGAAGGAGAGTTCGGAAAGGACCTCATAAACCTCGGAGATGACGATGCGGACGGTGTAGCAGGAGTAGTAGAAGAGGACCCCTTCTCTCTCGGAGAGGATGTCGACGAAGAGGAGGAGGACACTCCTTTCGGTTTCGGGCCGGCAGCAGAAGAATAGTAAAACACAAAAGCTCCGCGATCGCGGAGCTTTTGTGTTTTACCTCCCGTGGAAAAAAGGCTCTTCTCTGCTAGGATGAAGATTCAACCAGACTCTCGGCCTTAATGAGAGCTTAACAACATGAAAAAACTCTATTCTCGCCTGAAGCGGCTGCTTCTTCAGGACCCCAAGCGCACCCTCCTCTTCCTCGCCGCTACTTCACTCCTTTTCATCGGCGGATTCCTCCTGTGGGCCTCAAGCCTGCGGATCCCCGACTTAAGCTCCATCGAGAACCGCCAGGTAAGCCAGTCCACCAAGATCTACGACCGTACCGGCACCATCCTCCTCTTCGCGCTCCATGGCCAGGCCAACCGCACCGTGGTACCGCTCGCCGACATCGCTCCTGCCATCAAAAACGCTTCGATCGCGATCGAGGACAATGAATTCTATACTCACCTCGGCATAAAGCCGACCGCCATCGTGCGCGCCGTGCTCTCCAATATCCTGGTGATCCTCCACCTCTCAGATGGCTACACCCAGGGAGGCTCCACCATCACCCAGCAGGTAGTGAAGAACGCCCTCCTTACCCAAGACAAGCGAATCTCTCGCAAGATAAAGGAGTGGGTGCTCGCCGTACGCCTAGAGCGGATCATTAGCAAAGACCGGATACTCGAGATCTACCTCAACGAATCCCCGTATGGTGGCAACATCTACGGTGTAGAGGAAGCTTCCATGTCTTTCTTCGGCAAGCATGCCAAGGATCTCTCTATCGCCGAGTCCGCCTATATCGCCGCCCTCCCTCAGGCTCCTACCTACTACTCCCCTTACGGCAACCACAAAGACGCGCTCGAGGGTCGCAAGAACCTGGTGCTTCGCAAGATGCTCGAGTTCAATTACATAACTAAGGAGGAGTACGACACAGCCCTCTCGGAGAAAGTCGCCTTCATGGCCCAGAAGGACACGAGCATCAAGGCTCCACACTTCGTCTTCTACGTGCGCGAGTACTTGGCTAATAAGTACGGGGAAAGAGCCCTCACCGAAGGAGGCCTCAAGGTCATCACCTCACTCGACTACCACCTCCAGGGCGTCGCCGAGGACATCGCCGCCAAAGGAGCCCTCGAGAACGAGAAAAAGTTCAACGCAGAGAACGTGGGTATGGTGGCCGTAGATCCCCGGAGCGGTGAGATTCTCACCATGGTGGGCTCTCGTAACTATTTCGACAAAGCCATCGACGGCAACTACAACATCGCGCTCGCCCTCCGCCAACCAGGCTCTGCCTTCAAACCATTCGTCTACGCCACCGCCTTTAAGAAAGGCTACACTCCAGATACTGTGGTCTACGACCTCAAAACGCAGTTCTCTACCGCCTGTGCGCCGGATAATTTCTCCAAGGCAGATCCTTGTTTCTCGCCAGACAACTACGACGGTGTCTTCCGCGGCCCCATCTCCCTCCGGAATGCGCTCGCGCAATCCCTCAACGTCCCTTCAGTGAAGGTTCTCTACCTCGCCGGCCTCAAGGAATCCCTCAAGACCGCCCGTGATATGGGTATCTCTACGCTCAAGGGTCCAGAGCGCTACGGCCTCACCTTGGTGCTCGGCGGCGGCGAAGTGACCCTGCTTGATCTCACCAGCGCCTACGGCGTATTCGCTAACGACGGCGTCCGCTTCGAGCCGCACGCGGTACTGCGTGTCGAAGACAATCAAGGCAACGTGCTAGAGAATTACGAGCCCTCCATCACCGAAGCTCTCTCCCCCGAGATTGCCCGCCAGGTCACCGACGTGCTCTCGGACAATGATGCGCGCAGTCCCGCCTTCGGCGAAGACTCTGCTCTCAACTTCCCCGGTCGCAGCGTGGCAGCAAAGACTGGTACGACCAACGATTACCGTGATGCCTGGATCGTAGGCTACACACCGAGGATCGCCGTCGGTGCTTGGGCTGGAAACAATGACAACTCTGCCATGCAGAAGAAGGTCGCAGGCTTCATCATCGCCCCTCTCTGGCATCAATTCATGGCAGAGGCCTTGAAGGGTGTGCCTGAAGAGAAGTTTCCTCCCCCGCCGCCGATATCCGAGGATCTCAAACCAGCACTGAGAGGAGTAGCGGAAGGCCCCCACGAGATCCTTTACTATGTGAAGAAAAGCGACCCGACCGGCCCTTATCCTACCGACGAGGAGCGTGCCCAAGAGGCACAGCTCAGACTCTGGGATTACCCAGTAGAGCGATGGGTTGCAGAGCACGGAGGCACCCCCACTACTCCTGGGAGCGGAGAGATAAGCGGACAGAGCACCGAACCCGCCATCTTCCCTGTCCCCTCTGTCGTCCCGGTAATCTAGGCGATATCTAAAATGTGATGCTGAGGAGCTCTCTCTTTGAGGAAGGAGAGGGCTTCTTCTTTATGCTGATGCAGATACTGTCTCGTCGCTCCGTCAGTTTTTATATAAAGCACTTGGTCGCTTACCGAAGAAGCGACACAGGAACTGGTAATCCCTTTAGAGGAGAGGTACGACTCCAGAATGCCGCCGAGCTCTCGCTTCGGCGTCGGAAGCTTGATCCTCTTTAAGAGATCGGCGAGGGAGAATTCCATTGGTTCTAGCGATTCATCGGCATCACCAGATAAGTAAAGGAATTGTCCCCCGCCCCTCCGATGAGAAGCGGCTTGTGCGCCCCAGTGAAGCGGAGCGTCACACTATCGCTCGTGATGGACTGGAAGCAATCGATCACGTATTTGTAATTGAAATGTATCTCCAGGTCTTCCCCAGTGAAAGAGCCACCGAGCTTCTCTACGCTCTCTCCCACCTCGCTGTTACGGCTTGAGAGCTCAAGCTCTTTCTTGCTCGGCGAGACCTTGAAGCTCACCTGATTGAACTTATCCGCGAAGATGTTCACTAAACGCAGAGTATTAAGGAGATCCTGCTTGAGGAGCGTCGCCTCCGTAGTGAACTCCTTAGGGATGATCTGGCGATAGTCTGGGAACACCCCCTCGATCACTCGTGAGGTGAGGTACGTCCCCGGGAAGGAGAAAGAAATCTGATTCTTAGTTACGGCTACTTCCACATCCCCTTCTGCATCTTCGAGTACCCGGATGATCTCAGTGATATTCTTGTACGGGATGAGGATCGGAGTGAAATCAGCCTTGCCCTTGTTGATGATCTGCTTCTCCGCGAGACGGAAAGAGTCGGTAGCTACGAAGAAGACCGCGCCATTGCTCTGGTAGATATACACACTCGCGAGCTCCGGCTTGATACTCGAGACCGAGGAGCTATACCATACCGCGCGCAGCCCCTGAACCAGATCAGATGCCTTAATGATGAACGTAGAATCCTTGGGTACCACAGGAATGAGAGGAAACTCCTCCGGAGCATGTGATTTTATGAACGTAGAACCTTCCTTTGAAGAAAGGGCGAGACCTCCTTCTTTGGTCTCTAAGGTGATCGTCTGTGTATTAGGAGAGGAGGAGAGGTAGTTATTGAGGATAGAAGCAGGAATAGCTACTTCCCCCTCTCCTTCTACCTTCGCTCCGAAAGAGAGCTCCACTCCGAGATCAAGATTAGTAGAACGCAGAACAATATTCTGACCTTCTGTCTTAAGAAGAAGGCAGCTTAATATCGGTAGAGTTAGGTTCTTCCCAGTGATCTTTTCGGCTTTACCCACAGCCTTCGATAACTTTTCTTTTATACACTCTATCTTCATAAGTATTTGTTTATTTAAAAGATGATGATGATGAGGGGTGTGGATATGGGGAAAAGTCCCTGGAGGCTTATTACTGGCGGTAGTTCAGGAAATCGTAATTAGTATTCTGGGGAATCTCGGGGACGCTCGTGGATAGTGTACCCTTTATCTGATTTCTATACTCGCGTTCTCCTCACTCTTTCCGATTCGAGTCCACTTACTATCCACACCTATTTCAACAGGACACGCACCTGCTGGATGTCCTGAAGGAGCCCGACGTCCTCCTTGAGGTCGTTCTTGATCTTCTCGCAGGAGTGGATGACGGTCGTGTGGTCCCTTCCTCCGAGTTTCTCCCCTATCGTAGGATAAGAGATCTTGAAATCCTCGCGCAGGATGTACATGATCACCTGGCGGGGCTTCACCACCTCCTGCCGGCGGGTCTTCTCGTAGATGCTCGCCTCCTCGATATTGTAGAAATCCGCGATCACTTTGATCACGTCCTTTATAGAGACCGCCTTCTTGGGCTTGGCGCTCTCTTTGATGAGCTGCCGGATCTCGTTTACAGAGAGATCCTTGTTCTTGAGCTGCGCCTGGCAGATCACTGTATTGAGCGCGCCTTCGAGCTCACGGATGTTGCTCCCGGTGGAGCCGGCCAGGTAGTCGAGCACCTCGTAGGAGAGCATCACGTCCATCTTCTGGCTCTTGGCTTTAAGGATAGCCATCCTCGATTCATGATCCGGCGGCGGGATATCGACCTTCATGCCCGCGATGAAGCGGGACTGAAGGCGCTCTTCGAGGTGCGGAATGTAGTTAGGGTCCTTGTCGGAAGAGAAGATGAGCTGCTTATTGTTGTCGTAGAGCGTGTTGAAGAGGTGGAAGAGCTCTTCCTGCATGCGCGCCTTCTGGGAGAGGAACTGAATGTCGTCCATGATGAGGACATCGTACTTACGGTATTTCTCCTTAAAGAGGCTCATTTTGCCGGATTCGATGGAGCTGAGGCAGTCCATGGTGAACTTCTCGGAGGTGATGTAGTAGACCTTCTTGGAGCTGTCCGTGTTCTTGAAGTGGTTCCCTATCGCCTGGATGAGGTGGGTCTTGCCGTGCCCGGTGCTCCCGTAGATGAAAAGCGGGTTGTAGACGATGCCCGGCTTCTTGATGACCGCCTGGGCGGCTGCGTGCGCGAGCTCGTTGAAGGGGCCTACGATGAAGCTGTCGAAGGTGTAACGAGGATTGAGGTTATCCTCCTTGTTGATGTAGTAATCCGAGAGCGGAAGTTCTTGGCTCCCATGATCCATGACCTTCTTAGGCTGTTCCTGCTTCGGCGGTTCCTTGCTGATGGTGTACTCGATGGAGCGGATATGCTCGGAGAGGCCGCGCAGGCTCTTGAGGATCGCCTTGTGGTACTTATTGAAAAGCCACTCTTTGACGAATTGATTGGGAACACCGAGGAAGATGACCCCCTCTTCCTGCCGCACGATGGCTGTGTTCTTGAACCAGGTAGCGAAATTAGCCCGGGAAGTGGAGAGTTCAATCTCCGCGAGTACACTATCCCAGAGCTGCTTATTATCCATAGGCTCGTTAATTATATCCTCGGGCTATCTCAGGGGCACTTACCGCAGATAGGTTTGTGTGGTGATAAGCTGTGCATAGGGGGAAAACTTTTAGCTGTTTTCCAATACCCCTTTTAAACAAAGAGTATTTCTGCTAGACTCTCCCCATCATGTCGTTCACATACCAACCCAAAAAGAAGAAGCGCGCCAGTGCCCACGGCTTCCTGGTCCGTTCCCGCACCAAGAACGGAAGCAAAGTCATCGCCCGCCGACGCCAGAGAGGGCGCGCCCGCATCGCCCTCTAATGCTTCCCAAGGCCTCCCGATTCACTCGAGAGGAATTCGACCTCCTCCTAAAAGGAGGTCGTTCGCGTAATTACCCCCTCTTTTCCATGCGTTCCGCTACGGGCTTTGTGGGGAGGAAGGTCGCGGTGGTAGTATCAAAGAAGGAAGCGCCTCTCGCCTCTTCGCGTAACAATGCCCGCCGTAGGGTCTACGCGGCAATCCGTCCCTCTGTTGCCCTCCTCCCTCTCCATACCGGCGTCGCCTTCTTTCTTCGCAGAGAGAGCCTTAAGGCGACGCCGGGAGCGCTGAGAGAAGCCATTACCGAGGCGTTCCAGGCCCTCTCTCGATAATCTTAACCAGCTATGATCTCAGGAATTTTCAATACGCTGATCCACGATCCGATATATAACCTCTTAGTGTTCCTCATCGACGTCATCCCGACGCATGATGTCGGCATCGCGGTGGTCATCTCCACTGTCATCGTGAAGTTCGTCCTCCTCCCTCTCTCCAAGAAGGCGGCGCATACCCAGGCAGTCCTCAAGGAGCTCGAGGGAGAAGTAGAGGCTCTGAAGCAGAAGCATAAGGATGACAAGGCGCAGCAGGCCCAGGCGCTCATGAATCTCTACCGCAGCCGAAATGTGAGTCCTTTTACCATGTTCTGGGCCCTTCTGGTGCAGATCCCCATCGTCATCGCGCTCTACCTCATTTTCTATAAAGGAGGACTGCCGGCGATCGACACGACCGCCCTCTACTCCTTTGTCTCAGCTCCTCCTTCCGTGGACATGCTCTTCTTCGGATTCCTCGATATGGCAGGTAAAAGCTGGCCCTTAGCGCTCCTTGCGGGAGGGACCCAGTTCGTCCAGGCGTATTTCGCAACCCCTGCGGTTCCTCCGCGCGTGGCCGGCGCAGAGCCCTCTTTTAAAGAAGATTTCGCTCGCAGCATGAGCATCCAGGTGCGCTACGTGCTCCCGATCATCATCATATTCATCGCCCACAGCCTGACTGCTGCGGTAGCGCTCTATTGGGTAGCGAGCAACACCTTCACGGTCATCCAGGATTGGTGGTTCAGGCGTTCTATCGCCGCCAAGAAGGCCTAGGGCCTATCTCAAACGGACGCTCCAGAGGGAGAGGTCCTTTTTGTTTATAAAAAGAAGGAAGCGGTTGTCGCCAGAGACTGACACCTCGATGCTGTCCATCTCCTCTTCAGTAAACTTCTCCAGGATGACGAGGTCTCCAGTAGCTGTATTCACCTCCCAGAGCGTGTCAGTGAAGCTCTTTTCTCCCGAATACCACTCGTCCGGGTAAACGCCGGGCTCCGCGGTCTTTGGCATGAAGCAGTATGCGATACTCGAGGATGCCGTGCTCCAGGTGCATTTTTCCGCAAAGGTGCTGAGGGGCAGAGAAGAGGTGCGTTTCGTAGCTATGTCGAGAAGCGAGAGCTGGGGGAAGTTGGTGACTGTTTGAGAGACGAGGGCTTTGGTGCCTTTGTCGTTGGGAAGCGCGGCGAGGCCGTAGCCTCCGAGGAGGAGGGGTGCTGGGTTGGTAGCATTTCCAGAGAGGAGGAAGAGCCCTCCAGGAGCGTACGCGGAAGCCTTGCTCTGCAGGAACACCCTGTTCCCTTCGAGGAGCCGAGGAATCCACTCAGAAAGCGGATAGGAGAATATTCTGCTCGGGACTTTGCGGTCGAGATTCATGAGGAAGCCTGCGGTCCCGTTAGCGTCGTCTTTTTGCAGGTAGAAAATGTCGTTCGAGCGCGCGGAGAGCCAGGTGATGTCTTCGGGGAGCTCGGAGGTGAGAAGTGGACGGAATTCTCCGGAGGAGGTCGCTAATACTCTCCCGTACTGGGTACGGATCGCACCTGAAGGAAGAGTGGAGCGGAGTAATACGGTGCTGCTCGAGGTGAAGGTCGCTTCGACTGTCTGCGGCAGGGTGGTGTTGGTAATGCGCTTGTGGGAGACTTTCTCTAGCGAGCTCTCGTAGATATTCCCGGTACCCCGGTCTACATAGCGGGTCACCCACTCCCCGTTATTCTTGGCGATGGTGTAGCCTGCCACCGGCTTGGCGGAAACCTGGTACACCTTAGGGGTCTCTGGGACTTCCTCCTTCTTCTCTCCGTTCCCATTCGTACTTCCGCTTGGAAGTGATGCTCCCCCGCCGACAGAAGGAAAGATGGGGAGATTGCTATTACCGTTAGGGCCGCCGGTTAGTACAGAGGTGTCGGTGTTCGTGATGTATCTCCAACCGAAGAACGCGACGACAATTAGTATTACGGTACCTACAAAATAGGCTAGGAAAAGAAAAAGTTGTTTTTTAGAATCGCTGCTCATATCGATCGATTACAGGTTTCGCGGGGAGGGTTTGGCGTACAAGAGCAAGAGACTCTCCGCCCGGAAACAGAGGGTGTGTATAAGTACGAACCGCAAGTGAGGCTAAACTGCTCGTGCGCTCTCGTGGCGGCCTCCTCACACTGGTCTCGGGTGAAGGTGGCTTCCATGGACATGCACTGAGTTATGTAGCTATCGTAATCGAAAAGACCGACTATCTGTTTCCCACCATTGCTTGCTGCTGCGGCCTGTTCTTCTGTGGTCGGCGGTCTCGCCCCTATATTGTAATTCTGAGAAACTTCCCGGGGCACTTGCGGCCTCGAGAATTCCGTCGAGGGGACGGTGACCCTAAGTTTGCTCAGCCCCGCATCGAGGTTCACCAGGCGGGGGTTGATAGTGTAGAGGATGAGATAGGAGGCAAGCAGGAGGCCTATTCCCCAAACGATCTGGGTGAGATGCTTCTTGGCGTTCTCCTTGCTCACGACTACGTCTGAAGTCATGTAGGCGAAGCCGTAGACTATCCCCAGGATAACGGCGGCAGTCGCACTGAGCCCGAGGACAAGATAGAAAGCGCTCTGGAGATAAGAGGTCAGCGTGAGTTCTGTGCCTATGACCGCGGGGAAATTAGGCAGAGGGCGGAGGAGCCGGTACTCAACTTGCGCGAACACCTCCCCTGCCCCGGCGAGGAACATTGCCGCCGCCGCGCCGATTCGTAGTGTGTTAGCGAGTAGGTTCATTGCCGAAGAGGATAGTGAATCCATATGAGGCTAGCTGAGTGAATTTATTCCTATGTCCGACCTGGAGCGCGATGGTGGAAACTCCACGTTCTCCTTCGCTCCGCACGACGAGACGGTCGTCTCCTGCGTCGCTTTGCCCGCCCACGCTCCATTCGTATTTGAGCTGAGGGTCCCGCGAGGTGTCTGCAGAGAAGAAGAACGGGATGCCCAGGAACGCAGTTTCAGAGCCAGAGAGAGTGAATTCTTTGGCTACCGCTCGATTATAAAGCACGCCTAGGATCGCGTTGTCCTCATAAATCACGACCTTAGGCTTCCGATCCTTCAGGTACATGGATTTTTTGGCCCGGTAGCTTCCGTTAGGGTCGGCTATCTCCACCTCGAGGAGGGTCTCGTCGCTTGCGATGGATGTTGCGAAGGTGGCGAGCCGCTTCCCTGTTCCGGTATACCCAGGGATGACCTCCCCGTCCCGCATCCATTTGTAGTGAAGCCGCGCTGGATCGAGCGAGGTGCCCGAGAGATCGGGGTAGGCCACGACAGTCACTGCGTTCTCTCCCGAGAGAAGCGCTTTCCCGCGGTAGAAGGGCGGCGCATAGGTATCTCCTTGGAAGAGGATCTCTGCATTCCTTACGGATGCAGCTGTCTGCGCTTCTGCTACATTTCCACTTCCCCACAGGAAGAGGCTTGTCAGGAGCAGTGCGTTGAGGAAGAGGTTCTTCATTGCTTTAAGGAGAGCTCCGTCTTGGCTTTCTTGATGGCGAGGAGTTGAGAAGGGTCGGAGGTGATGATCTGGTCCTCGGTATAAGAGGCGATCACTTTGATGGCTACGTGTTTCAACCCCGCGAAGAATATCCCCTCCCCCACGTCGGACTCGAGAAGAAGATACTTCTCCTCATCGGTGAGGTTGAAGGTCCTCTGTACCTCGTCGATCGAAGAGGGCGACTGCTTGAGCAGAAGCTGAATGGAGGAGTTGGTGATGATGGGGAGCCCGTACGGCGATTTCAAGAAATCGCTTACGTCCTGGGTGATGGTGGCAAGCCCTAGGTAGTATTTGCGCCCACGCTTCGCCAGGCTATAGAGGAAGGAAGCCGTATCTTCCGATTTCATCATCCACCACGCCTCATCCATCACCAAGAGGCGCTTCTTGATGTTCTTGCGCACCGCGTTCCAGATATAGTGCGTGATGAGATACATGGCCACCGGCTTGAGCTCATCTTCCATGTCGCGCACGGAGAAGACTACGAATTTCTTGTTGATATCAACGTTGGTAGGACTGTTGATGAACCCCGCCCAGGTGCCACGAGTGTATTTGGAGAGACGCTGTGCGAGCGAGTCCCCTCCTTCCATGCCGGAGAGCACCATCTCGAAGTCGGACATGAGGGGCGGCTCGATATTGGCGAAATTTGAATCCGGGCTTATATCCTTGAGCGCATAGGTCTCGGTGATGGCGCGATCGATGATGGCGTCCTCCTCCGGGGTGAGTCCTCCGAGCATGATGCGGAAGAGTCCGACGAGGTTCACGGTGTTGGAGCGAAGCACGTCCGAGGGCGATTCGTCTTCCCCCGGCATCGGCAGGTCGAAGGGGTTTATGTGGTGGTCGGAGGTGAGTGAGATATTGAAGTAGCGACCGCCGACGGCGTCTGCGAGATATTCGTACTCCTTCTCCGGGTCGATGACGATGACCTCTGTGTCGAACATGAGGCTGCGCAGGATTTCGAGCTTGGTAGCGTAGGATTTGCCGCTTCCGGACTTTGCGAAGGTGATGGAATTGTAGTTCTCGAGTGAGAAGCGGTCGAAGAGCACCAGGCTCGAGTTTTGGCGGTTCACGCCGTAGAGAATGCCCTTGTCGGAGGTGAGGTCGAAAGAGATGAATGGGAAAAGGCTTGAGAGCGGCGAAGAATTGAGCTTGCTGTGCACATTAAGCTCGTCCGTGCCGATCGGCAGGATACTCTTGAAGCCCTGTTCCTGCTGGAAGAGCGCCGGCTTCACATAAACGAGCTTGGATTCGAGGATGGATTTTATCTCGTTCTCCGCCTTGTCGAGCTCAGTCTCCGAATCTCCGTAGACAGAGATGTAGAGGCCGACGTCGAAGAGCTTCTCCTGCGCCTGCTGGAGGGAGTCACGCAGGTTCTCCAGGTCTTGGTAGGCGGTATCGAGGACGGGGTCGCGTACGAGTCCCCTCTCTTGGCGCGTATTGATCTGGCTCTCTACTTCAGCCACCTTCTTCTGGAACTGGCGGAGCACCTTGGCGGTATCGATGGGGTGGACGAAGATAGAGACGTCAAAGACCTTGTCCAAGTTGATGACCGGGGCGAACCAGCTTTCTGAAAGGAAGCGGGGGTAGGAGATGACGAAGAAGCTTCGCACGATTTTGTCCCCCAGATTGAGACTGCGAGGGCTCACTTTGAGCGCGGAGGGGGCGATGACGTCTTTCAGTTCCAGGACGCCGGATTGGTATATCTCCTTAGGAAGGATGGCGGTGAGTGCATCCTCCTCCTTCTTTTTAGAGCTTAAAAAATCAAAAAGTGCCATATCAGGATATCTTTATCGGCTTCTCCAACTCCCCTGGGTTAAACATCTTATAGAGGAGTTCTATGGCCTCTTCCGTGCCGAGCTGGGCCACCCGCACGCCGATACGAGAGAGTCCTTGGACGACGACGCCAATACGTTGCTCAAGCTGAGAGCGGTTCTCTTCAAATTGAGCCACTGCGTCGCTCTTCGCGTTCGTCCCGCTCTTCTTAAAGAAGCCGCCGATTCCACCTGGAGAACTTATGATCGCTGGGTTATAAGGTACCACCACGAAGAAGTTCTTGGTCATGATGTTACTCGATTCCGTGAAATTCTTGATGAATTCTATGTATTCCCGGGTCTGTATCTTAAGGAGCTCTCCTGTTTGTGCCGCGTAGCGCTCTTCGAGAAGGGCTATGTAGGGACGGATATCGAGCTTGCGGGACTGGATGAATATCTGGACGCTGAACTCCAGGGAATTGAGGAAATTCTGGAACTGCAGGATGAGAGCCTTCTGCTCGTCTTCGGATTTGAGCGAGAAGTTGAGGGAGGAGGTGAGCAGGACGGCGCGCAGAGATCCGTCTTTGAGGACGACGATGCCGTCCCTCACCTCTCTTATCGGTACGAAATCCTGAGTAGCTTGAGAGCTAGGCATACATTAGTACTATTGTAGCACTCCCTCCCCTCTCTTTCTTCGTGTTTTCCCCCGAAACTAGCGTTCTTGAGGTGTGTTTGATTGACGGGAGAGCTTCTCATTCACATCTAGGCTCCAGGCGAGCTCCTTCAGCTTGCTTTCGGAGAGCTTAGGTCCCATCACAGGCTCGCTCGTGATTTTTGCAGCGACCTCTGCTGGTTTGGGCAGCTGCTTTTTCCAAAGATAGAGCTTCCCTTTAGTGGCGTACCCGAAAGCCGCCTCCATTATCTCGATGAAGGGCTTTTCGTTTACCTTATAGAAAGCGAGAGCGAGGGCGAGGGCTACGATGGGCAGGATTATAAGGGCTGCGATATAGACAGGCAGGAGCCGGTAGGCCACTACAGAGAGGCCTATTCCACCGGCGAGGTAGAGGAACTGCCGGAAAGTGAAAGGTCCGATGATCTTATCTTCTACTTCGATGAATTGGGGTACTTGGAATTGCATAGTCTATCCTCCTATTCTATAGGTTCTCTGTATGGATCCACAGAGCGTCGGGTCTCGGGCTTGGGTTCCGGCCGTATCTCGGTAATCGTTCTTGGTGCTTGGGTGATGGGTGATGCCGGCGGGGTAATCGGCGGGACAGGCGCGATGACCGGAATTACCGGGGGCTCTGTTACGACGGGCGCAGCGGCGGGAGCGGCTAGCTCGTGTGAGGGGTCGATAGTGAGTGGAAGAGCCGCTATCTCCCCCACTCTTGGTTCTGCGGGCTTCACGTTCTCTTCGGAACGACCCAATACTTTGGAGTTGTGGGTTTCCGCAAGAGAAAAATTTTGTGAAGGTTCCAGTCTGAAACGAGAGGGTGAGGGGTTCTCGATTTCTCGTAAGAGACTATCGCGGGTGATGATTCCCTCGTCTTCTGCCTCAGTTGTATCCTCGATCATCCGCGCCTTGATCGGTTCAAGGATCAGCTCGTTGACGTCTGTCACTATGTCTTGCGCTACGAAAGAATCCACGCCCAAGTTCTTTTCCAAGTTATCCGGGAACTCTTCGGAGTCGGCGAGCCCAACGAGCAGAAGCATGACCTCTGTTTCCAGGTTCCCTACCTGGTCGAGCAGGAGAGCTCGCTTTTTCCCTATCGCTTGCACCGCTTCCGAGACATCCGCTCCGAGGATAGCGTCTTGGACCAGCTTCGGAAGCTTGTCGAAATTCTCTTTTAGGATGTTTATGGTTTCCTGATCCATGGCTTAATGGGCGGCCTCTGCGTGCGGCTCTTCCTTATGGTCGTCATTTGCAGCTTTTTTCTCTCCTCCTTTCTTTTCTTCTGCCTTCTTTTCTTCCTTGCCTTTATCCTTCCCTGTCTCGTCGGGGAAGGCTTCTTTCAGAGCATCTTTAAGCCTCTTTTGCTTGTCTTCCTTGAAGCTCTTACGTATCTTCTCGGCTGCCTCCTTGTTCTTGCGACCGGCAATCCATGTGAGAGGGTTAGCCGTGACGACCCTGTTCCCCTTTTCATCGGTAGAACTGATCCGTTTTGCGTAAGCTTCCTGACGTGAGTTACCAGCTTTTTTCTTCTCCTGCTCTATATTCTCCTCGAGGTTGGTCTTGGTTGCCTCGAGCGCGGCAAGCTGGTCTCTAAGGACTTTCTCGGCGGCCTCGGCTTCCTGGCTCTCTTGGGTGTATCTTTCAACTTCTTGTTTCGCTGCTGCTTCTCTTGCCTTGAACTCAGCCTCTTTTTCTGGGGTAACTGTCGCTCCCCCTTCAACCATTCCGTCTCTCTCTAGCGAAACTGCGAGGAGAGCTCCCTCAGCCCGCCTCTTCTTCTCGGCTGCCTCTGTGGTTTTTGTGACCTGAATGTCGATCTCTCCTTGCTTCGAAGTAATATCCGCGCCTGTATCGGAGATCTTGTCCTTAATTTCCTTTTCTTTGTCTACAATCGCTTTCTTATTTGTTCCAAGATAGTCCTTGGCAAATTTCTCGCGAGCCTCAACTTGAGTCTTGAGTATCTTGTCGTACCCCCCTTCTCCCCCGGCCTTGCCGAGGTCGGCCCCGATCGCCTTGGCTCCCTTCTGCAGGGTCGCCGTCTTTCTCACATCAAAACTGCTTCCCGCAGTATATTTAGTGGCTCGAAGCGCTCCCGACCCTATCACGCTTCTCGCGGCGTAGTTCTTCAGACCTTCGCTTGTCGCCAGCTTGCTCGCGGCTCGGCCGACCGTCATGCGTCCAAGTCCCGCAACGCCGCCGACGGCGAGGCCGAGCGTCGTACCGGCCCATGAGGTGGCTACTTCGGATATCTCTTTGGAGGCGCTACGGGCGAATGCCAAGCAGCGATTCATCAGGATCAATATCAGTATGTAGAGGAAGACTGTTTTGATAACAGAGAAATCTCCCCCGTTCCCTATCGATCCGAGGCCGTTCACTCCGCTTGCGATAGTGGCATTGCCTGTCAGGTTTTTAATGAGGAGGAGGATGAAGAGGATAGCGAACATATACGCAGGTGCCACCATGGAGTAGCCGAGCAGCTCCTCGAACCACTTTTTAAGGTTCCCCTGAAGCCCTGGTATGGCGTATGCGACGAACATGAGGGGGGCGACGACGATGGAGAACATCAAGCGCACGGTGCGGACGATGAAGATGAAGGAAGCTTCCAGAAGTACGTAAGCGGCAAAAAGGAAAAGCGTGCCGGTGAGCAAGAATACGATCCCGTCGTCGATATTGCTTGTGGCGGAGGTGACGTTGCTCGCGATAAGGGTCTGAGGTCTTAGGTATTGCAAAAAGGCATCGGAAATAAGGCCAGAGTCCTGGGGCGAGGGTCCGGCAGCCGAAGAGCCTGTCCGGGTGATCTGATTGTAGGCAACGGTGGCAAGGCCGTTTCCTGCGTCGATGACCACGAGGGTGATGAATGCGCTGAAGTTGATGAGCATCGCTCCTATGATCACTGCCACCACTTGTTTCTGGAGCGCTCCGGAATCGGCGATGCCTAAGATGGTTCGTACGGCTATGTACACCAGGGCGAAGATGAAGCCTATGTTGGAGATGTCTCGAAGTACGGTCCAGCCGGCGATCACTCCTTCGTTGGTAAAGAGGGATCCTCTGGTGATGAAGGAGATGTCTCCTATCCCCAGGCTGACTCGGATGGAGAGGTCTAGAAGGTAAGCGCTCGCGCTCATCAGCACGATTCCGAGCTGCATAAACAACCAGGTGACGCCGTAAATGATCGCTCCTGCTGTCTTGTCCCCTATCCACGTTAAGAGACCGGCATGCGCCATTTTGGTAGGAACGAGTAAAAGGACCGCGACGAGGCAGGCTCCGAGGAGGAAACCTCTTCTTCTCACCAAGTTTTCTATGTACTTAAGGAAAGACATTCTTAGTTTGGTCCGCCTCCTCCGCTTTCGCCCTGAGGGAAGGCGCGGCACTGGGCCAGCTGATCTTCAAGTTTGATACTGAGGCCGTTGAGAGGGTCTCCGGGGCGGCTATTGGTCGCGTCGTAGAGGTTTTCAGACTCGGTAGTGAACTCTCGTTCTGCTTCGACAAGGTCGCTTCGGGTGTGGGCCGAGGAAACGAGTGAGGAATACTCACTCGCGTAACCTGAGTAGGCCTGTACCGAGGTCGTGGACGTAATTTTATTCTTCAGTACGGAGAAGGCCGAGATGATCTCGGTGCTGCTCGCTACCCTTGTCGCAAACGGGACCTTTTTAGGGAGAATGATATTGGTAAGTGTGGAGGAGGCGGCCGTGATGCGAGTGCGCGCTGTTTGGATGTCGTTGCTGCTAAGCGAAGCTGTCCGTGAATTTATCTTTCCGTTGTAGCAGGCGATGATATCCAGGGCCTTCCCCTCCATACCCATAGGAGCTCCGTAGAGGTTTAGGGTTGCCGCTTTCTGGTCGCGGTATTCCCCTTCGTCTCGGATGCTCGTCTCTATCGCGCCAAGAAGGTTGCCTTGGGCACCCCCAGAGGAGGAGCTGCCGGTAGCGAGCTGGTTGGTGTAGGGAGTACCGCCGTTGTAAGAGCCATTCGAGAGCCCGTAGAGACCGCCGGAGCCAGTGAGTGCCATGCGCGCAAGTTGAGCGAGGAGTGCGGAAACGATTTGATCGAAGGACTGGGCGATGACTAGCTTGTCTTCTCCGAGCGCGAGCGCTTTGTTGAGCTGAGTAGCGATCACGTCTCCCGGGGTGCCTATGCGGCAGACATTCTCTTGCCGTGCAGGGCAGGCTTCTCCTCCGTCGGGACAATCATCCCTAACATCCAGAGTTTCGCACACCTCGAAGCTCTTGAAGAGCCTGCCTGCCTGGAGCTTCTTGTCTTCTATGCCTACCTTAGCTGCTATGCGTCGGGCAAGCTCCGTTTCCGCCATGACTGTCGCGGTGTAGGGATTATTCTCCGCTCTCGAGAGGGAGAGGAATCCTGCGAGGCCTCCCTGGGACCAATTCCCGCTCATGAAGCCCTGGAGGTTCGAGACGACTCCGGTGATGGTACATTGCGCCTGCTTACGGAATTGGTTGCCGCGATAGCCGAGCAGAAGAGAGAGACGGATGCTCTGCGGGTAACACATGAACTCGAGATCGTTGCTTCGCAAGAACTTCTCGAATTCAAGGTTAGCTACTCGCGTGAATTCCTCCTGCAGATTCTGCACGAAGGCAGGGCTTCCTTGGAAACCGCTGTTTATCCAATCCACGATAGCGGCGGTGATCGCCTGGATGATCATGGTGGAGAGATGCCAGCCGATCGGATCCAACACTGCTTCCTTGAAGGCAAGGTATGCGGTTTTTACTGCTGTTATCGTGTTCTCAACGAAGTTCGTAGGGTCGAAGACGATGTCGCCGAATCCGAGGGCTGCTTCAGCTTTCTGAGGCATCGCGGCAAAGCCTCCCATGAAGAAAGTAAGGATGATGAGCGTGGAGAGGAGGCTTTTCTTAAGGGT
This sequence comes from Candidatus Parcubacteria bacterium, assembly GCA_021414235.1. Taxonomy (NCBI): domain Bacteria; phylum Candidatus Parcubacteria; species Candidatus Parcubacteria bacterium. The sequence goes on along the minus strand of JAIOOV010000004.1, from coordinate 48,312 downwards.
ATTCCAGAACATATTACTTGCTTCCCATAGACATCACGATCGAGCCGGATTCGTTACTTGAGAAGACGACGCCGGAACTCTTAAGGAGGGACGCGATCTGTACGAAGGAGTTGGAGAGAGCCTGTACGTTCTCTTCATATTTGTTTATGTACAGGACTGTACGAACCGGATCCTGAAAGGCCACCATCATCGCGTCCACGCTGTCCCCTATCGCGCTCAAGCTGTTGACGAGAGAGAGGTGTGCCTTCACCGCCGAAGGCGGTACTGAGAGGCGCAGGGCCGCAGAAAGGAGATTGTGATAAGAGGTTGCTATAGGCGAGATTCCCTGGAGTCCCCGGGGATTATTCTGAGCTAGCGCCTGGGAGAGCACCACTGCTTCGTTCGTGTCTGTGCTCGAGTTGTCGCGGATAAGCTGACCCAGTGCGTTGCCGTACCCTCTGAGTGCTGCGGTATTCTCAGAGCCTATGCGGATATCTTTTTCCGTGTAGATAGTAAATCGGAGGTTTATCTTGCCGAGGGTCTCGTCGATGACTCTCTGCTGAGCAGCTGCGTCGAGCCCTCCTCCGTTCTGGGCTGCGGTAAATTGGGTGAAGAGGCTCCTGGCGAGAAGATCAGTGAGGGTGCTTGAGGCCAGATCGGTTGCCGGATTGAGGGGCTTGGAGGTGATGGAGTTGAATTCCTTCTGCCAATCTTCCGAAGGGGCTTCCGCCTTTTGGGCGGCGATACGTTCTTTGATGAGGGCGGTGAGGTTGACGGAGGTTTCGCTGTTGTTTCCGGAAGTGCCGATGAGGCTCCCCTTCCTCGGTTCCTTGGAGAGGAAACTTGCACCGAGAACGAGCAGCAGCGCGAGTCCTACGGACCCTGCCATATACGTAAAAGTTCTACTCGGAAGATAGCGAGCGTAGGGCTCCATAGCCCTCACAGTATAGCAGATTATCTCTCTCTACTGCTTCGTTTTACACACCGCTTCAAGATTTTTTGCTAGTTCGAGCCACTCTGAGAGAGCGAGGTCTTCCGCGCGCACGGTTTTTTGCTTACCGATAGCGCCTAAGGCCTCTTCTACTAGCTTTGGAGCGCAGATTCCTGCAAGGTTCCCGCCGAGCTGCTTGCGCTTATGTGCAAAACCAGCCTTTAGTACCTTGAAAAAGTAGTTTTCGTCGACAGACGTGAAGGATTTCCGAGATATTTCTTCGATATGGATGATGGCGGAGTCCACTTTGGGCGGTGGAGAGAAGCTCCCTGCGGGCACTTTCTTGATGATGGAGGGGTTCCCGTAGGCTTTTACCGAGAGCGAGAGGAGGCTTTCCTTCTTGTCTTTTGCCACGATTCGATCGGCTACCTCTTTCTGCACCATGAGGGTCATGGAGCGGGGCTGATGCTCCCCGGAGAGGAAGCGGCGCAGGATATCGCCGGTGAGATAGTAAGGAATATTGGCGGCAACCTTATAAATACCCAATGTTTCAGGGTCGAAAGAGGAAATATCGCCTTCAATGAGGAGGAGCTGCTTCCTGGTGATAGCTTCTTTGAAGCGTTCTTCGAGGCCTGGGAGGAGATCCTTATCCTTCTCTACAGCTACTACCTGGGCTCCGTGGTTGAGGAGCTCGGCAGTGAGTATGCCGGTACCTGGCCCGATCTCCAGCGCCACATCACCTTCTTTGAGTTCCGCGGCCTTACAGAGAGCCTCTGTCGCGCTCCGTGCGACGAGAAAATGCTGACCTAGCTCCTTTTTTGCGCGCATTTTCTCCATATTACTCTAGATATATGACTTTCCCGTGTGGTCGCTCGTCCTCCTCTGCTTCAACGAGCTCTTCCCCTATGTCTTCTAGGAAGTTGGATGGCATGTTGATCCCGCGGGAGCCGAATACTGTGCGGACGGAAGCGTAGGTGAGGAAGAGCTTCTTGCGAGCGCGGGTGAGCGCTACATAGAAGAGACGCCGCTCCTCTTCCTGGTCCTCAAGTTTCTGATCAAAGCCTCGCTTGTGCGGGAAGAGATCCTCTTCGAGTCCGGTCACGAACACGTAATCAAATTCCAGTCCCTTGGAAGCATGCACGGTCATGAGCTTCACTCCCGCCTGCTTCTTCTCGAGATCGTCCTGGTCGCTCGCGAGCGCGGCTTCCGTGAGGAGCTTCTCTATACCCTCGGGTGCAGGCATGTCATCGTACTTCTGCGCGAGCGCTACCAATTCGTACATGTTCTCGAGCCGCTCCTCGTCTTCGCTGCTTTTTGTTTCGAGCGATTCTTTAAGTCCGCTTCGTGTAATAACGAAGCCTACGGTCTCTGAAGCGGTCGCGGTGCGTATCTTCTCCCCTATCTCCTTCAGCGCTACGCGGAAGTTAGCCACCTTCAGTCGCATCGCCGGAGGAAGCTCTTCCTCCTTTCCTTCAAATATCTTGAGTGCGGTAGTCTTGCCGATGCCGCGCGTTGGCGTGTTGAGGATGCGCTTGAGGTCCCCTAGTCCGTCTGGGTTCATGGCTGCGCGCAGATATGAGAGGACGTCCTTCACTTCTTTGCGTTCGAAGAAGCGCACACCGAGCACTTGGTATGGCACGCTCTCTCGCAAGAAGGCTTCTTCTAGTGCGCGGGATTGGAAGTTGGCGCGGTACAACACCGCGATTTCTTCAGGGGTGCTGCCCGCTGCTATTAGTTTGGCTGCGGCGGTAGCTACGAAATGCGCTTCGCGGTTCTCGTCGTAGGCGCCGTAGACGGCGATCTTCTCCCCTTCTCCGTTCGAGGTGAAGAGGTTCTTGTCCTTGCGCAGGGTGTTCTTGGCGATGACCGCATTCGCGGCTTTCAATATGGTCTTGGTGGAGCGGTAGTTCTCTTCGAGGAGCACCACCTTGGTCTCCGGGTAATCGTCCTCGAAGCGCATGATGTTCTTGAAATCCGCCCCTCTCCAGCTGTAGATGCTCTGGTCTATATCCCCCACCGCGCAGATATTGTGACTCTCCCCTGCGAGGAGCTTGGCGGTATCGTACTGCACGCGATTGGTATCCTGGTACTCATCGATGTGCACATGCGTCCAGGTCTTGCGGTAGTGCGCGAGCACCTCAGGGTGCGAGCGTAAGAGGTTGAAGGTCTTGAGCAAGAGATCGTCGAAGTCGAGTGCCTTCTCTTCCTGGAGGGTCTTCTCGTATCCCGCCCAAGCGGCAGAAAGGATGTCGCTACGTGCGTCTCGAGCTTCGCGCTCCTGGAAGTCAGCAAGACTCTTCCCCTGCCCCTTGAGGCGGGAGATGCCAGAGAGGATCTTGCCTGGCTCGAACTGTTTTGGGTCGAGACCTGCGGAAACCAGCGCGCTCTTCACTGCAGAGAGCGAATCGCTACGGTCGAATATGGAGAAGTGTCGCGGGAGCCCGAGGAGGCGGCTGTTCTCGCGGATGATGTGCACGCCGAGCGCATGGAAGGTGCTCACGAAAGGGCGCTCATAGATGCTGACCGGCAGATTGATATCGCGACTCTCTGAGAGGAGCTTGTCTACCCTTTCGCGCATCTCTTTAGCTGCTTTGTTGGTGAAGGTGATTGCCAAGATGCTTGAAGGGTTCACTCCTTCTTCGATGAGGCGCAGTATCCGATGAGTGATTGTCTTGGTCTTGCCGGCACCTGCGCCTGCGAGGATGAGGAGGGGTCCCTGCGTGTGGAGGACGGCTTCTTTCTGTCTTTCGTTTAACGAAGATAGACTCTGCATTTGCAGAGTCTATCACAGTGCCCCTTTACGATGTTTTGCTCAGGAGAGGGCTTTCATGGTGCCGATGAATTCTTCTTTGAATTCCTCTATCTCTTCCTCCACTACTTCGTCGAGATGCGGGATTTTTTCTTTGAGGTAGAGGTAGAGGGTGTCTGAGTCAGGGTCTTTCTCTTGTGCTTTCAGCACCTTATCGAGCGTCGCGCGTTCTTCGATGGAAAGCTCCTGCATGGCGCGAGTGAGCACTCCTTGGAATATGAGATTGCTGATGCGCTCAAGGATGTTCTCTTGTTCCGCCGAGGTGAGCTTGTCGATGCCGAGGCTCTTCAGGAGGTCTTTTTTAATAGCAGCGATCATGATGTGTAATAAGTAGGTTTGCCCGGCAGCGCGTTAAGGAAGGTCTCTTCGACCGCTCGCTTCGCGAACTCCTCGACGGTTTCTGTCTTGTCAGGAACAAGACCAGAGCGTTCTTTGAGCTCCGCGACGACCTCTTGGATCTTAGAGAAATCTTGGGATCGGAGAATGCTTGGACCGACTTTCCCGTAATAGGCGCCCCCGTCCTTGCCTCCTGAGCCTCCGTACACTCCTTTGAATTTGTCGACCTCTAGGGCGCTAAAGTTGCGAGCCTGCGACCATTCTAGTGAATCAACTCCTTTCTTATCCCAGGGTAAGAACGACCAGAATGATCTTGAGGGGAATTTCTGATCCAGATAGCTGGCGTAGGCGGCTTGGACTTCTGACCCCAGGATGACAGGTTCCTTATCAAGGGAGGCAGAAGACGGCTCTGTTTCGACGCCTGGTAAGAGATCGGTGTCCCCCGGGACTTCTCCGGTCTCCAGGCCTGGCAGAGAAGCCTTCGGTTTGAGCATGTTCTCTATATTCGCGTCCCCAATCCTCTTTCCAGGATTCATCTCTTTCCACTCTGCGACCCTTTCCGCAATAATTTTGTTGTTCTCCCCGATCTGTCGGATCTCTTCTGGGCTGAGGCTGGCGCTTCTAGCCAAACCTTTATCCACGGAAGTCTGGTCCTCGAAGAAGCGCGTAAGGTTAAGCTGCTCCCCTGCTTTGAGGTTATTGAGGTCGGCTACTCTTCCGTTCGGCTGGGTAGCAATTTCTTTCAGCTGCTCCGGAGTGAAGCCCTTCATCATCGCGTAGCGATTCTGTATGAAATTAGTCTGAGCTTCCTTGCCTGGCAGATTCTTGAAGAGGCCGAGCTTCTTGGCCTCGAGCTCGAGGCTCTTGATGACTCCTTCCCCTTTGCCGAGCTTGTGGATGATGGGGCCAGACTTCTCCGGGACGATCGGAGGCACCATTCCGGGTTCGGGGGATTCTCCAGCCACTCCTCTTGTCGTACGTGCCGGGAATTGCGGCTCATTCGGACGGGGTTCTCCTGGGTTAGCGTCGATGTTTTCTGGCCGTGGACTACGGATGACCGAGTCTGGTGAGGGCGGTATCGACGGAGCAGGGGTTTCTCGCGGCTCCTCTAGTATTCCCTCTGGATTAATCCCCTGCCATGCGGCGGTCAGGTTAGGAGTATCAGCGGTGATAGTCGGAGCGACCCCCCGGGTGATCGGAGCTCTTCGTGGCGACTCGGGGATATTTGCTGTCGCACGCGGCGGCGCCTCTGTGGGCTCACCTCCCAACATCCCTTCGTGTGAAATACGGGAAATACCAGGTGTCGACGGGACGTTGTTAACAGTGCTTGTGATTGCCTCTGTTGCGACTCCCCCGTTTCCTCCGAAGAACCACCAGCTGAATCCGCCGGTTAGTCCGCCTCCGATAGCTGCGCTTGCAAGAGCGGTGTCTCTCATGCCGAGGAGCCTGGTCTTGGTGTCGTACCACTTCTCTTTCTTCTGGAGATCTTCCCAGGCTTCATCCACTTCCTCTTGGGTCTTCAGGAGGGCTAGCTTCTCTTGGAATTTTTGGCGGTACTCCTCTATCGCTGTTTGTTTCCCCGCTTCGCGTTTCTTATCCCTCCGTGCCATCATCTTGGGAGCTAATCCGAGATAGATAGCCAGAGAGGCTCCAGCCCACCGGGTCGCGAAGACGCCTGCAGTCAGGGCAGGAGCGATGCCGACAGTGCTCGCTATTCCCGCTCCGGCAAAAATCGCAGTTCCACCCACGACATATTTGACTGACGGGTGCTTCTTATTGAAGCGAGCGAAGGATTCAGCTCCCTTCCTAACTGTCTCCCGCGCTTTCGTTGGAAGGATCTCGGTCCGAGCTTCTATGCGCGCACGATACATATCTTCTGCGGCTGCGGCCCTGATGCTCTGCTCCCTCCTATCCTGTTCTTGAGCAATCTTTTCAAAATACAGCGTATCGTTCTCTCCTGCAGCCGCCTCCGCCTCTGTCCTTATCCGACGACGCTCTTCTTGTATATATTCTTCCGTCTGCTCAAGATATTGCCTCTTGAGATCCGATACGCCATTCGTATCCTCTGCGTTCTGAGAGATTTTTTTATCGCTTGCGCCTAGCTGCTTAAGGAAACCCTTCTTTGCGCGCGCATCGGATTCCTCCCGCATGCGCTTCTTGAGGGTCGCTTTGTAACGAGCATATATCTCTTCGCGGGTAGCCGGAGCGGCCTCCTCTTCTTTTTCTAGGCTTCTTTTTGTCGTTTCGAGCCTGGTAAGCTTGGTTTCAACCGCAGCTGTAGCTTGGGGGTCTGCTTGAGCCGGGATACCGGTCTCCGGCTGTCCATCTACAGCCTGCCCTTCAGCCTGGTTGGCTCTGGCGAGGATTCCCTTCTCCCGAGGGCCGAATGCTGTCTCAGGGTCGATACCCGCAGACGTAAGGCTGTTTGCGTATGCCTTTAGGAAATCAGCAAAAAGCAGATCATTCTCTTCCCCGAGCTTCCTTGTCTCTAGGATCTTCCTTTCGGTTTCAGGTGAAGGTCCGTCGGTTTCAGCTTCTCTGAATAACCTCTTGATCTTTTCATTGTTCTTATTGATGACGAGCCACAAACGAAGTGCTTCTCTTTCTGTTGGTACTTCGGTTTCTTTGACCAGATTATCTATTCGCTGGAGCATCTCTTGAAATCTCCCTTGAGCGATAGCCGCCTCTGGAGATGTCGCTGCTTCCTCTCTCCCCTTCCTTTCCTTTTTTAGGGCCACACCCGTCTCCCCGGGGGTGAGCAGGCCTTTTTCATACGGCTCGAACACTGCGTCAGTGTCGATACCTTTGGAGACAAGGAGGGTTTTGTATCTTCGTAGTACTTCAGGGAACAAGGTGTCGTTCTCCTTGCCCAACCTCTCTATCTCCAGGAGAGCCTGGCTGATTTCGTGCTGACCTTCGCTCTCTTGTGCTTGTTTGTCGAGTTCCTCGATCTTGTCGTTGTTCTCATCAACCTTCTTCCATAGCTCGACGACCTCGTTTCCGGGGTGGATGCCGGTTTCTGCCTCTATCCTATTCAATCTCTGGAACATTTCCTCGTACTTTCCCTTGGCGATGGCGCCATGCGGAATGAGTTCGAGAGGAGCAGGCTGAGGCGAGACCTCTTTAGGCTTCATAAGTGACTCCATTGTACCTTTGAAAGGGTAAAAACCTTCATCTCGGGCTTATCCACAGGGGGTCTTTTTGTCGATTGACTAACCCTGGGGGGAGGGTATAGTGGATAGGTCCGAACGAACGATATTCCTATTATATGGCTCTATTAAGCCATATAAACCGATTGCACGACCGCGCATTCCCCTAAGAATAGACCTATTTCGACCCTCTCCCAGGACTCCCGTCCGCACCCGACTTCCTCCCTTGCGGCCTACGGGACGACATATAGAACAGTGACGACCGCCTTCCTGGCCGCCGCCCTTTTCATTTCCGGCCTCCCTCTCCCGGCAGAGGCGGCCTTTTTCCCGCTCATTCCCCTTCTTTTTGATAAACCCAAGGTGGTAGTGGTCCCGGAGAAGCCCATGAACGTCCAGACCATGCCTCTTCTCCAGGCGGCGGTGAATGTGGACCCGAATCCGGCCAAGGGCGGCGGCGACATCACTATTGTGGGCAGCGCCCTCCTTGCGGAGAACGGTCCTTCCGGCACCATCCGCGACGTGGAGGAGCGCGAAGTGAACCCCGACCACATCAGCGTCTATGTAGTCCGTGAAGGCGACACTTTAGCCGATATCGCCAAGCTTTTCGGAGTCTCCGTGAACACCATCACGTGGGCCAATGATCTTAAGAGTCGCACAGTGAAGGCAGGCGACCAGCTCATCATTCTCCCCGTTTCTGGCGTGCAGCACACCATAGTGAAGGGCGACACCTTGGAGAGCGTCGCTAAGAAGTACAAGGGGGATATATCTGAAATAGCTCAGTTCAACGAGCTTTCCGAGGACGCCAAGCTCGTCGTGGGCGAGACCATCATGATCCCGGATGGCGAAGTGTCCGCTCCTAAGCCTGCTTCGAGTGGCGTGAAGCCGAAGATCAAAGGCAGCGGCCCCGCGCTTGCCGGCTACTACACCCGTCCGGTCAAGAGTGGTGTTCGCAGCCAGGGGCTCCATGGCTACAACGGAGTGGACCTCGCTGCTACCTACGGTTCCTCTGTCTACGCTGCTGCCGGTGGTCAGGTCATCGTGAGCCGCAACTACGGTTACAACGGCGGCTATGGCAGCTATGTCGTTATCAAGCATCCGAATAATACGCAGACCCTCTACGCCCACCTCAGCGCAAACCTTGTCTTCCAGGGTGCGTATGTGGAGAAGGGTCAGGTCATCGGCGCTGTCGGTAACTCGGGCAAGTCTACCGGTCCCCACCTCCACTTCGAGGTTCGCGGCGCGGCGAATCCGTTCTAGAGATTTTTTATGTAAGGAAGAAAGAGCCGCGCGAAGGCGCGGTTTTTTCGTACGAGCTATCGAGAGATCCATCGGTCATACCAAAAACGCCCCTCTCGGGGCGCCTCTTCAGAAGTTTCGTATAACTTCCCCTATTCCTCTACGTGAGCCATGCACGTGGTTGCGGCAGGGTTCGCTTCGAGCCTCGCCTCTTCTATAGGTTCCCCGCTGACGCGGCAGACGCCGTAGGTTCCCTCCTCGATACGCTTGAGTGCTTCCTTAATTTCGTTGTAGCGGATCTCGAGCTGCTTCACGATGCCAGCATTAGTACCGAACTCCTCGATGACGTCAGCCTGGTCCACGGTGTCATCTCCGGCAGGAGATTCAAAGTCGGCAGGCTTGGCTTCCCAGTCTTTCTCGTTGTCCGGGTTCTTACGACCGACGCTCTGAAGTTCTCCTTCGACGAGGGCAAGTTCTTTCTCGAGTGCGGATTTGAAGTGTGCGGTATCTATAGACATGGGGTAATGATAACAAACGATCTTGCTCCTGCAATCCATTCCCTATTGCGTCGCGCGTACCAGGCTGATGCGGCGGACGATCTCACCGAAGGTCTGTTCGTTGGTAGTGATCACTAGGGTGGAACGATCGATGAAACTGTAGAGAAGCAGCGTCTTCCCTTCTTTGGAGCGGAGTACTCGTGCGTCCTTGTTGCTGATCACCATATCGTTCCAGGTGACCGAAGTGAGAGAGGAAGAAGCGTTGGTCCAATCTGCAGCGGGACGGAGAGCGCGTCCGAGACGGAACGGAAGAGAACTCTCCCACGCGAGCATCCCGGCGAATGACGTCTCGTACGCGTCGGGTTTCAAGATGAGGAAAGGCTGGTTGCCGTCGAAGACATGCACGCCGAAGAGGAAGGGTCCTTGGAGGGTGCGGGTGACTTCTTGCGGCGCCTGCGGGTCGAGTCGTGTCAGGAGTTCGTCGCCCGTGAGCGCGCGCGATACTCCGCTTCCTGTTTCGATGGGAATGATTGCTGCAATTGAGCCGAGCTGTCCCGTCGTTTCTTGTCGTGCGCGTCCGAGTTCCGTTACCACCTGATCGCCCGAAGCGTTGTTTAGGTTGAGAAGACGAAACTGCTCGCTGTAGATGTAGTCCGGCGGAAGGATGCGCGCCTGCGGATCTTCCGATGCTTGGTTGTTTACAAAATAGTAGAAGAGGCCACCTGCGATGACGATCGTGCCGAGAGCGAGAAGAAAGAAGCCGACAATCTTCGCCTTGCGCATGGGCTCCGTCGCTTTATTCTCGAAGAACGTGGCTTCTCGTGCGCGTCGTTCTGTTTCCGCTGCGGCCATAGAGACCACGGTCGTCTTGCCTTGGGCCATGCCAGCCTCCACGTCCCCTTTTAGTGTACGGATGGTGCGGAGTGAATTGGTGATGGGTGGAGTGGAAGGAACTTGGTTGTTGTCGGGAGTCTCAGGATCCATTGCGCACATTATATCACTCGCGCTCCGCTCTTTAAGTGAGAGGAAAGCTCGCGAACCATCTCTTTCACTGTGGCGGCGCGGGTCGGTCTTACTGTGGTAACGCGCCGATGTCCTCCTTATGCATAGCCGTTTCTCTCTTGTGTAACGGATTCGCCCAGTCACCCATGGCGTCGTGAGAGATGATGCAGAAGATATAAAAATACGCGCGGCGTGAGCCGCGCGTATTTTTATTGGATTGGAATCTCGTCCTATTCCCTCTCGAGCGGTGCAGGTGCCGGAGCATTGCGCACTCGACGATCGGTTGTCGCGGGTCCTGCTGCCGGCGCGCGGCGGCGGAGTGCTGGCGAGAGGAGGTAGCGCTGCGGATCGTCGCAGAGATCGAGGAAGTCATCGGTGGCTTCCTTCAACATGGAGGAAGTGGATTTTCCGAAGGCAACGACTTCTACCTGGCAGCCCATATGCTGAAGGTATTCGACGAGCGGTACAAAGTCTCCGTCGCCGGAGGCGAGGATAACAGTGTCGAGTTTGGAGGCGAGGCGGATGGCGTCGACCGCGAGGCCTACGTCCCAGTCGGCTTTCTTGGCGCCGCCGAAGAATATCTGGAGATCCTTAGTCTTGGTCTCGATGCCGAGTTTGCTGAGGGCTTCAAAGAAGCTACGCTCGTCACCTGATTCTGTGGTGATGACGTAGGCAACCACGCGGATGATGGCGCGATCCCCTACCGCATCCTTCACGACTTGGCCGAAATTAACTTTGGACTGATAGAGGTTCTTGGCGCTGTGATAGAGGTTTTGCGTGTCGATGAACATACCGACGCGCTGCTTGCTGTGTTTTATGACGGTCATAAAAAGAATTACTGCTGTACTAACTATTATTAAATGCTCTCTGCTGTAACGGAGGAAACTCCCCTGTTACGGGTATTGTATCAAAGAAACGACTTCCCGCGTCGACGGACTTACTTGAGCTCGAGTTTCTTGGCGAGGGCGTTGTAGCGCTTCTCGCTCTTCTTCTTGAGGTAGCCCATGTGGGTGCGGCGGTCTGCCACCATGGCGAGGAGCCCGCGGCGGGAGTGCTTGTCCTTGGGGTGCTTCTTGAGATGGAGGGCGAGCTCGTCGATTTTCTTCGAGAGCACGGAGACCTGGACCTCAGGAGAGCCCGTATCCGTAGGGTGGATGCGGCTTTCCCCGATGACAGTTGCCTTTTTCTTCTTCGAAAGCATTGACGGAATAGTAGCAGAAAAGGCCTATTTTGGCAATCCCGGTATATAAAACACCCCTTCTCCGAAGATTGGGGGTGGGGCGGGGCGGATAGCTTCCTAAATCCAGCTGGCAGGGCGTCGATGCTAACTCTCGGCCCCTTGGTGCCAAGCAGGAACGGCTCTGTGGCCTGGTTGCGGCCGCCCCGCTTCGGGAAGGTCAATCCGGATAGCGTCACCTTCCTTCTTACGCAGCGGGTTGCAAGCTCGCGCTCGCGTGGCCAACACTTGGGTTGGCATGAGGTGCCGCGTACTCACCTCTTAGAACCGTAACAATCCCCCACCTGCTTGTCTATATAGATGATAGAATTGTGCGACATATGAAGCTCTCTGAGTTAAAGCGCCAATATCTAGAATATATAGAGATAGAGAAGGGTCGGAGCCTCAAGACGGTCGAAAACTACGACCGCTACCTCACTCGGTTCCTTGGTTTCGCCAAGATAGATGATCCCAAGAAGATCACTGATGAGACTCTTCGCGAGTATCGCCTCTGGCTCAACCGGCTCCCTGCTGAGCCGCACGCCAAGGCGGGGCGCTCATCTCGCGATACGCTCAAGAAGAAGACACAGAACTATTACCTCATCGCCCTCCGTTCCTTCCTTAAGTATCTGATGCGACGCGGGGTCACTTCCCTGGCCCCCGAGCGCATCGAGCTCGCCAAGGTTCCCGAGCGCTCCCTTGACCTCATCTCCGTAGAAGAGCTGAATCGTCTGATGAAGGCGCCTTCGGGCGACAGCGTGAAGGCACTCCGCGACCGCGCCATCTTAGAGCTCTTCTTCTCTACGGGTCTCCGTGTCTCCGAGCTCTGTTCCCTTCATGCAGATATCGATCTCTCTAAGGATGAAATGGCTATCCGTGGTAAGGGTGACAAGGTGCGCGTGGTCTTCCTCTCCGATACCGCCAAGGATGCCGTACGCGCATATCTCAAGAAGCGCGCTGATGACGTGGATGAAGCGCTCTTTACGAACAACAGCAAGATAAACAAGAGCGAGGCTCGCCGCCTCACTCCCCGCTCGGTGGAGCGCATGATTAAGCGCTATGCCATCAAGGCAGGTATTTCTAAAAAGGTCACTCCCCACGTGATGCGCCACTCTTTCGCCACGGATCTACTTAGTAATGGCGCGGACCTCCGTTCTGTACAGGCGCTCCTCGGCCATGCCAACATCGGTACAACCCAGATCTATACTCACGTCACCGACTCGCATTTGAAGGAGATTCATAAGAAATTCCATAGTAGGAAATAGAGCTTTTCCTTTTGTTACCCTCCCCTGCTATCATTTAAATAGAATCGCAGAGGGAGGCTCTCTTGTCTGATCTTGCCTTACAACTTCAAGGTTACAGGCTGACGACGGCAGAAATCATCTATCGTCTGCCCGATCACCCCAAGATTCTGCAGGCTTACATCTGGCAGGACCTCGATATCGCACCACGCTTCCCTGTTCTCCAGAGGTTCCTGGATTACTGGGAGCAGAATCTCGACGGCAAGCTCCACTCAGTGAGAAGGGTGAGTGCTCCCGTCGTTACGCTATCGGAGATCCGTTTTACAGCGCAACTCCGCCTACACTGACTTTTGTTCCCCTTCGCTTTCCAGGCCCCGACTTCGTCGGGGCCTTCGATGTTTGGGTACAAAAACAAAATACGCCCTCGCGGCGTATTGGTTCAGGGGCCGCAATCATCGGTGAAGCGCCCCGGTGGTCAGAGAGGAAAAAGCTCAAGTAGCCCTTGGTAAGTGCCGTAAGTCAGCCCAATAAAGGCTGTTCTCAAGAAAAGCACCGCCAAGGCACCAATCAGGAGTATCTTAAGGTTGCTCATGAGGCACCTCCTAGCGGAATATAGCCACAAAGAAGCCTCTGTGTCGAAGGTTTGATATCATCCCTGTATGAAACTCATCTCCTGGAACGTGAACGGTATACGGGCGGTGCACAAGAAAGGTCTATTCCTCCCCTTCGTGGAGAAATATAAGCCGGATATCATCTGTCTTCAGGAAACCAAATCTGAGCAGCACCAAGTGGAGATAGATCTTCCGGACTATGAGGAATACTGGAACTCCTCTAGCGCCCGCAAGGGGTATAGCGGCACGGCCATCTTCAGCAAGATACAGCCGGAAAAGATCATTTTCGGCCTGCCGGACGATCTCTGTGAGAAATATGGCTTGGCGACGGATGGCTACGGGGATCCTAATAAGGAGGGGCGGGTTGTTGCTGCGGATTTCGGTCCTATATATGTAGTGACGGTCTATACCCCTAATTCTAAGGATGACCTCTCTCGTATCCCCTTGCGGCATAAGGGCTGGGACCCAGCCTTCTTGTCCTACATGAAACGGCTAGAAAAGGAGAAGCCGGTTATCTTCTGCGGGGACCTCAATGTAGCCCATACCCCGGACGACCTTACCAACGCCAAGGCGAACGAGGGTAAGAAGGGCTTTACCCTAGAAGAGCGGGAGGGTGTCGACAATATGATGAAGGCGGGCTTTGCGGATACCTTCCGTCTTTTCACTAAAGGTCCCGGTCACTACACTTGGTGGAGCCCCTGGGGAGATGCGCGCGAGCGGAACGTGGGTTGGCGCATAGATTATTTTTTCGTAAGTAAGAAATTAGTTTCAAAAGTGAAAAAAGCGGAAACACTTCCGTACGTATTTGGATCCGACCACTGCCCTGTCCTATTGGAAATGTCTTTGTAAATAAGGAAATATTTCTTGTCTCATAGTTATCCACACTATTGTCCTTTACTTGTCTTTTAGTCTGCGTACAATATCCATTAGGCCATATTTGATTCGTCATTAGTTCTTTCTCATCGGTAGCTTTGGCCAAAGCTACACCATCTAGCAGGAGATCATTAGTGGATCCCTGTTGCCGCGCCTATCATCGTCCCCCACACGTTACAATCTTGTACATAGAGTGGTTCGAATGAAGCGCCAACAGAAGCCATCTGCGAAGAAACCTTCTGCACAAACAAGCCGCCCATTGTAGGACGGAACCCAACACGCTGAATCTTTTGTTCTTTCAAGCGTCCGGTTCTCTCTCACTCGGCGGCTTTTGTCATTCTAGGCTTAACTTACGCCGTATTTCTTACGTATCTCCTCGATATTCTCGCTCTCCAGCTCCTCTTTCTTATCCTTGCCGCTCTCCCCCCTCTTTTTAAGCTCCTCATCCGTCAAATTATTCAAATTCTTAGCCGTTTCCAAGAGATTCTCCTTGGTATTGAGAGCGGGGTCGTTCAAAACTTCCTCAAGAAGCGCATGAAGCATGTGGCCGATGCGTGGTCCCGGAGCTATGGCGAGTTCTTTCATAAGATCGCTGCCGTCTATCGCGAGCATCCCGACGCTTATGGGGTCACGCAGCACTTCTTCCACCATGGACTTATATTTCCTGAATCTATAAGGGTTTTCTTTGGGTCTGCCCGTGCCAATGCGATCGCAAACGCGCAGGTTCATGAGGTCCCATATATTGTCTTCTCCAATGTTCCGTACGATGCGGCGGATGGCGGAGAGCGTGATCTTCTCCGGATCCGAGAAGAACATATGCCAGCGCACCAGAGAGGTCACTTTATCTATAGTCTTGTTGGGGAAATGGAGGAATTCCAGGAATTTCTTGGTAACGCGGGCCCCTACTACTTCGTGTCCATGGAAGGTCCAGTCTTTCTTCTCAGCTGACCATCGGCGGGTCTCGGGCTTAGAGATGTCGTGCATGAGCGAAGCTAGGCGCACCTCCATGCTCCAGTTCTTGTCTGCGGCGTGCTGTAGGGTGCGCAGATTGTGCTGGAAGACATCGAAGCTATGGGCCTGATTCTGGTCCACCCCTATCCCCCGCTCCAGATCTGGGCCTACGTAGGGCAATATTCCGCTCTTGAGGCAGAGTTCGAAGCCTGCTCTTGGATGTTCGGTCATGAGGATCTTTACGAACTCGTCTCGGATACGCTCCTTGGAAATCTTGCCAAGGAGCTCTTTATTCTCAGTAATTGCCTGAAGAGTCCCCTCTTCGATGACGAAACCGAGCTGGGTGGCGATGCGTACCGCGCGCAACATACGCAAAGCATCTTCCTGGAAGCGCTCACTACCCTCTCCCACAGCGCGTACAAGGCCCGCCACGAGATCTATTTGTCCTTTATGAGGATCTACCGCATGTCCCTTAATCGGATCAAGGGCGATGGCGTTTATGGTGAAATCGCGTCTCTTTAAATCTTCCTCGATATTCTGGCTAAAAGTCACCTCGTCTGGGCGGCGGCTGTCCGAGTAGGCGGATTCCGTACGGTAGGTAGTGATTTCGATGGTTTTGAGGGTTTCGTCAGACTCCTCGTCGTTCACTACGCCCACGGTGCCGAACTTGTTCTCGTAGAAAGTATGGGGAAAGAGTCCCTGAATCTGTTCCGGGGTGGCATTGGTGGTCAGGTCCCAGTCCTTGGGCTTGGTTTCACGTAAAACATCCCGCACGCAACCGCCTACCAAATATGCCTCAAAACCTGCGGTATTGAGGGTTTGAGCCGCTTTGAGAACGACTGTCGGGATCGAAGCAATCGCCTCGGGGAGACTTTTCATATGCATATTTTACCGTGTTTCCCTGCCCTCTCCTAGGTAGTACAGAGGTACTATCCCCTCTCTAAACTCGTTTAGTGCGGGTAGCGAGAATCGAACTCGCGTCTCGTCCTTGGCAAGGACGCATCATACCACTAAACTATACCCGCCTGAGGAATATCCTAGCAGGTAAGGGTTATTTTTCAAAACCTGCGGTATCATACCTACGTAGCTGCGCCCGTAGCTCAATGGATAGAGTACCTGGCTTCGAACCAGGTGGTTGTGGGTTCGATTCCTACCGGGCGCACCCAGGATCCCCTTTCCCCTACTTCTATCGGTCAGAAAGCAAAAATCTCCTTAAATTAAGGAGATTTTTGCGGTTTATGGCCTTAAGACGAACGACTTTCACGAATCTTACACTCCAAAGACACACAAGGACTGTCAAACGGTTTTTAAAGAATACGGCTCTAATCTTGGATTAATTTCAAAACTGTGGATAAACCTGTGGATGGTGGGTATAAGACTGTCCTTTTGTCTTTGATAATTTGGCCTAAATTATAGATAAATATGGCTACAGGCCAGGTTATTGTGTCCTTTCTGCTTCCGGTTCTTGTGAATAATAAGTTTCACGTGAAACGAGGTATAAACCATTTCACATGTAACTTCTGATATGAATTATGAGGGACTATCCCTTGCAAGGGGGTATATGTGTTACAGTTTTAGAGGTAGTCTTCCTGTCGCGGGCGGGCTACCAGTCGTTGTGTTTTGGGTTGCCATATAGCCCTAAAGTGGACTATATAACCCTACTTCTCATCCTCCTTATCTTGAGAGAATCAAACAGAAGATAAGATACCTAGCCTCCGAAAGGAGGCTTTGTGTGAACCTTAAAACACCCCTGTAGCAGTCAATTTATCTAGTAATAGAGCCATTTTATGACCCCCTTTGATGAGTATATTCGTTCTAGAGCCGCTTTAGAGGAGTTTCTGGAGTCGGAGGGTAAGAAGACTTTTGCGCTTCAAGATCCCTATATTCTTGAAACGAGAGCCCGCGCTTTAGAAGCCATCGCGAGAGTAGCTGATTCTGAAAGTCTCGGAAATCTGTATCGTATTCTGACCGTAGTAACCGATAACCTTCTGGCAGAATTACGCGTACTGAAGGAAAACCGCCCGAAAGGGCCTGTTGTGTAGCCATTTTTAGTGGTTACAGGGTGTGGTTTTAGAGGGTTTTACTCCCTATGAGGGGATAGTCCCTGAATTATGACTGTAGGTTAAGAGGGTGGGACAACCCATTCCGTGGGAAATTAAGTAGAAAAAGATGGGCGGAAGCTTAATTCCTAAAGAAGAGGGGCCTGGTACATTCTTCAGGAACCACCTTAAGAGGTAAGGATTGATAGATGGCGTAGCCAAGAAGGGGAGAATCCTGTGTTTTGCGGGGGTAAGATGGTTTCCTGTGCTTCGGCGAGTGTTTCCTGTGAAAGGGTTACATGTGGAACAGGGGAGGGTAATGGGCGTTCGCGGAAGACAAAGAAGCTTACTTGGGGCTATTTACGACTCTGCCTCTGAGAATATGCTGGATATTGGGGCAGGTAGATGTGGTGACGGTGGATCTTGACAGGGACTATCCCTTGCAAGTAGCTATCCCCATGATATATACAGCACTAACTATTGCTTTAAACGTCAAGGACGAGCAGTATAGCTTCAGTACTTACTGAAATCTGTGTGGCGGCGAACACTGCTGTAACCAGCACGGCGGGACTAACCCGTCGGCACAGATAGTCGTAACTGTGTGTATTAAAAAAACACCAAATATGGCTGTAATCATAACGATTACGCTTATTGTGGAGGTCGAGCCTCCATAGTGAGTGAGTAAGTAAACTGGCATTGTGTCCCGTTAAACCTTCGCTGGGTGACGGGGCACTTTGCGTTTTCGTACTAAAAAGAGTCTCTATCTAAGCGCTTAGTTATTATAGCTTATAACCAGCTTATCAACTACTTGCAAGGGATAGAGCCTATCTTGACTTGATTTCCAAGAAAGCCAAAGCGCGACCTACTGGGAATGCTGTCCTTTAAGCTCGGGGCGGGGTAGGGAATAGGGAAGAGAACGTGCTAGTATGCCTGTGTTCGTTAACGGGGCGTGGTGTAACGGCTAACATGTCTGTTTTGGGTACAGATGACTCCGGGTTCGAATCCCGGCGCCCCGACCATATGGAAGAATCTCAGTCGTCTCCTGAGCGCAAAGGAAAGCCAGCTCTTTTACTACGGAGAGCCACCGAGGCTGATATGGAAGACTTCATGGCCTTGGAAAAGGCTGTGACACCCAACGAGGGCTCGAGGGTTAAGACGTACTCGGGGATAGAGAATCTCGAAGAAGCGCGGAAAGAGATTGCAGAAAACGAAATTTATCTTGTTTATAAAGAAGGAAGGCTCGTCGGCAGTGTGGCCTTTCAAATGAAAACTACTGACCATGCTTATATATCAGGGTTGGTGACTCACCCTGATTTTCAAGGACAGGGAATAGGTAGGGAAGCGCTTGGTCTTGTTCTTGAAAAGTTGAAAAATATAAAAAAGGTCGATCTTGTTACTCACCCGAACAACGAACGTTCTCTAAAACTCTATACCTCCTTTGGTTTTAAACAGGAGGGAGAAATAATGCCTAATTATTTTGGCGATGGAGAGCCTCGAGTGAGACTTGTACTCGATTGGGTAAAGTATCCTCCTAATGCGAGCGCAGTATAAAGAAATCATCGGTATAGTCATACTCGCAGTATTCTTCATTGTTGGAGCTATTCTCTCGCAGAGATTTTCCGGAGAGATATCGCGCTATCTCGATTTCGGAATATGGGGGATGGCGGTGTACGTCGCTGCCGGGACCCTGTCGACCGTAATCGCTCCGGTAAACACAGTTCCACTTATTCCGATAGCCGCAGCATTGTGGGGACCGTTTGCGACGGCGCTCCTCAGTATCTTGGCGTGGTGGCTAGGCTCGCTAATTGCCTTCTTTATTGCACGACGTTACGGCCGTCCGCTTGCGGCGCGGTTTGTGAATATGGAAAGGGTGGGGGAGTATGAAAAAATCTTGCCCGAACGTTATGTCTTCTGGAATATTGCTTTTCTGCGTATGGCCGTGCCCGTAGACATCTTGAGTTACGCGATAGGTCTCTTTACTTCGGTCGGATTTACCACCTACGCATTGGCCACTCTTATCGGTGTCATTCCTTTTGCTTTTGTTTTTGCCTATGCGGCGCAAGCGCCGCTGCCTCTCCAGATAGGAGCGATGGTTCTTGCTGCGGGGGCTCTGTATACAGGGTATCGACGCGTAAAGAGGTTAGGGAAGAGCAAATAACTATTTCTGCAGTACTTCTACTAGCTGTGCAGTGAGACCAGGAGCTACGTATGAGGTGAAGTCACGGAGCTGAGCAGAGAGATCTCCGTTGAGGAAATTACCGAGCGTCATGCCCATATTCGCGCGGAAGCTGCGATGGATATGGCTGCCGGTGACGATGTGGAGGTCGCGATCTTGAGTTTCCTTGGCTTCGCTCGTGGTTACGATGATACCCGCTATCTTGCCGCCTATTTCGCTTATAGCCGCGCCTCCCGAGGCGCCACGCTGGGCGAGGAGAGAACCTCCGAAGGAGAGAAGGTCGGAGGTGTCGTCGTGGAAAGTGTACACCTGCTTTACCTGTCCGGTAGTGCTGATCTGGTAGAGATCGTTCACGATGGCGCTGCCGCCGAGGAAGCCTGCAGGGTAGCCTGCGAGGAGGTAGTTGGCCGTAGGATGATCCATTATGTCTGCGTCGTCTGAGGCGAGCGGTACAAAGGGGAAGGAAGAGGGAAGCGGGGAGCCATTGGTGGTATCGGTGATGAGGAGGAGGGCGAAGTCGTTCTCGCCGGTGCCGAGCTGTTTCTCCGCAGTGATCATGCTCTTGTTCTCGGAGATCCAGGGAGGGGAGAGGTAGAGGAGGGAAGCACGGTAGGTGGCTGTGGCGGGGCTCCCGGTGCGCACGATGCAATCGATGAAGCCGGGTTCCCGATAATCCTTGAGGAGGTAATACTGCGCGGCGTGCGCATTAGTGAGGATGACTCCTTTCGGGCTTATGATCATCCCGCTTGCGGTGATGGGCTTCAATGATCCGTCGCGTTTGGTGGTACAGAAGATGTTCACTAGTGCTGGAGCGGCTTTTGCATGGAGCTCGTTTATGGAAATCTTGGCAACGACGGGTACCGAAGGGGTCGGAGTCGAGGGGGCGGGGGTAGAGGGGGTAAGAGGCTTGCCTGTGCCTGCGGCGACCGGGAGGGATTTATTGGGGGCCACCTTCGGAGGCGTGCTTGTGGCAGCGGCTACTATCTGTGAGCTTGTAGTAGCGACGGCACGAGTGCCGCTTTCTATTGCAGGGAAGGGGATCAGGCCCCCGAGGAAGGAGAAAATGAGGCTCGCGAGGAAGGAGAAGATCGCACCGATAGTCATAGAGCCATCATAGCATTATCGGACTCATGGAGAATTGCGAGAGCGGAGAGGCGCTGGTATAGTGCGGGGGTTCCAAAAGCGGGATTAGTTTAATGGTAGAACTGCAGTTTTCCAAACTGCTAGCAGCGGTTCGATTCCGCTATCCCGCACTAAGGGTGTGTAAATATAAGATCCCGAGCCGTTAGGGTGGCTCGGGATCACGGAGCGCGAGACGCTCCTGGGCTTCTTCTGGGGTGAGCCTCAGTACCACTGCGTCCTCGTGAGGCAAAATTTTCGTGTGGGGAGGAGCGTGGTGCTCATTCGTTCCGGGCATCCTCACTATCTCGTGCGCGGAATTCACTGAGGTTTTGCAATACAGAACCGTACCTGACTGGGCTGCGAAAACGTCCAACTGGCCCAGTTTGCCAAACGTCGTCTCTTGGGGCATCAGACCCTCCTTTCTCTCGAGTATGTTTAACGCAATGCATAGATTATGGCAACCTTAATTCCTGTCGTTCTGGAAAGGGGGAGAGGAGTGAACGCGGAGAACGCAAAAGGCTCGTCGAGTGACGAGCCTTTTGCGTTCTCCGGAGAAAAATAGGAGATTACTTAACCGCGTCCTTGAGCGCCTTTGCGGGGCGGAACTTCGGAACGCGCATAGCTTTCACCTGAAGCGTCTCGCCGGTGCGCGGGTTACGAGCCTGGCGCGCTGCGCGAGTCTTCACCGAGAAGATGCCGAGACCGGCGATCGAAACTTCGTCGCCCTTCTTGAGAGTGCTGGTGACACAATCGAGGATAGTATCGACTGCCATCTCTGCCTGCACCTTGGTGCCGCCGAGCTTCTCGTGAACTGCTTCAACAATAGATTGTTTGTTCATAGATAGAAGATGAATTATGTTCGACCTTTAAAACTAGTATATCCTAAGCCATTTTTCACGCAATAGTCCTTCCCTGGTCATGAAATCCGTGCCCCGGGAAGGGTCTCTGGCGTCCTTAACGCGCGAACTCGATGCTGCGAGCCTCGCGGATTACGTTGACCTTGATCTCTCCTGGGTATTTGAGCTCATTCTCTATGCGTAGAGCGATATTTCTGGCCAAAGTACGAGCTTCCAGGTCGGAAACCTGGTCTGGGTAGACGAATACGCGCACTTCGCGTCCCGCCTGGATGGCGTAGGTCTTCTCCACCCCAGGGAAGCTGTTGGCGATGCTTTCCAGGTCGCCTAGGCGCTTGAGGTAGTTCTCCACGGAATCGCGGCGAGCGCCGGGACGACCGCCGGAGATGGCATCCGCTACCTGTACGATGATGGATTCCACTGTTTCGTAAGGATACTCCTCGTGATGGGCCTGCATGGCTTGGATGATCTCCTTGGATACGCCGAATTTCTCAAGTATGCGGCGGCCGATCTCTACGTGCGTGCCCTGTACCTCGTGATCCACGGCCTTACCGATGTCGTGGAGGAGGGAACCGGCTTTGGCGACGGCGACATTTGCGCCGAGTTCTGCTGCCATCACGCCCGCGATGTGGGCCATCTCTATAGAGTGCTGCAGCACGTTCTGGCCATAGCTCGTGCGGTAGTGGAGGCGTCCGAGGATGGAGACGAGTCGGGGGTCGAGGTTGAATACGCCGCATTCGTACGCAGCCTGCTCACCCTTCTCCTTTATTGTCTGGTTGGCGTCCGCTTTTGCCTTTTCCACCACTTCTTCTATCTTGGCTGGTTGTATCCGGCCGTCGGCGACCAGGGCTTCGAGCGCGACTCGCGCGATCTGGCGGCGTACCGGGTCAAAGGAGGAGAGGGTAATCATCCCCGGTGTATCGTCGATGAGGACTTCTACGCCGGTAGCGCGCTCAAACGCTTTTATATTCCGCCCTTCCTTGCCGATGATCTTGCCTTTGAGGTCGTCCGAGGGGATGGGCACGGAGGTGGCCATGGTGTCCGTCGCTACGGAATTACCCAAGCGATGGATGGAGGCGATGAGGATCTCCTTGGCTCTACGGTCGAGCTTTTCAGCGCTAAAGAGCTCGAGTTTCTGCGAGCGTACCTGGAGGTCCTCCTCGTATTCCTTCTCAAGTTTCTCGAAGAGCGCCGCTCTGGCCTCTTCAGGGGAGAGGTTGCTTATCTTGGAGAGCTCGGTGAGTTTGCCTGCCTCAAGCGCATCGGCGCGGTCTTTGATCTCCTTTATCTCCGCAATCTTGCCCTTGATATGCTCCACCTCCTTGTCGATGTCGAGCTGGCGGTTGTCCAGGAGCTCCTCTTTCTTCACTAAGCGCTCCTCGGTCTTCTGGAGCTTGTCCTCTCTTTCTTTGGCCTCCGCGCGCGACTGGTCCTCGGTGAGGAGCGCGCGCTCTTTTGCTTCGAAGATGATCTTCTCTGCCT
The DNA here is from genome assembly GCA_021414235.1 of Candidatus Parcubacteria bacterium. NCBI lineage: Bacteria > Candidatus Parcubacteria > Candidatus Parcubacteria bacterium. The sequence goes on along the minus strand of JAIOOV010000004.1, from coordinate 25,808 downwards.
GCTCCTTGCTCTCGAGCATCATCTGTTTCAATTCGAGCTCGATCGAGCCGCGCTTTGAGAGGGTGATGAGGTAGCGCAGGAGGTATCCGATGCCTATGCCCAAGACTCCCGCGACGGCGAGGAGTACAAATGCTATTTCTAAGTCCATATGCGAAGGGAATTCGCTCGTTTCTCGAAACTAGGTGGTGCTGTGGAGGAGATGGGACATATCTGCCGGTTAGTTTCTAAGAAAAAAGGGAAAAAAATCTAAAGTGAGTAAGGACTTCATTGTACAACATATAGAAAAGAGTGTCGAGTACGGAAAAGGGTCACGACATTGCTTGTCGTGACCCTTTTCTTTAAAGAAGTCGTCAGTCTCCTTAGTTGCTCACCTTGTGTATCTCGTCGATGATGCCGTATTTCTTGGCTTCATCCGCAGACATGTAGTAATCGCGCTCTACATCCTTCTCGATCTGGGCAACGGGCTTTCCGGTGTTCTTGGCGAGGATCTTGTTGAGCTTCTCGCGGGTCTTGAGGATGTGCTTGGCGGTGATTTCTATATCAGTAGCCTGACCCTGCACGCCGCCCCATGGCTGGTGGATCATGACTTCGGAGTTGGGGAGAGCAAAGCGCTTGCCTTTGGCACCAGCGGAGAGGATGACGGCGGCGGCGGAAGCCGCGATACCCACGCAGACGGTAGATACATCCGGCTTGATGTAATTCATGGTGTCGAGAATGGCGAGGCCGGAAGTGACCTGTCCGCCAGGGGAGTTCACGTAGATATAGATGTCCTTCTTAGCGTCCTCGGATTCGAGGAAGAGGAGCTGGGCGATGACCAGGTTGGCAGTGTCGTCATCGATGGGACCGCCGAGGAAGATGATGCGATCCTTGAGGAGGCGCGAGTAGATGTCGTACGCGCGTTCGCCGAACTGCGATTTCTCCAAGACTGTAGGGACTAGGTACATATATAAGGGATGTTAGTAGGGACATCCTAGCAAAAACCCCCTGCTTGTCTACGTTAGGCGACGTTCTCGAGGAATTCGAACACCTTGTCGTTCGTAAGGAGATTCTCTACGTATGCGCGGGCGCGATCCCTATCCGCATCTTTGTGATGGGCGAGCAGGGCCTCGGTCTCTTTCTCTACGGCCTCCACATCTGCTGCGAGGTGCTCAGCTGCGGCAATCTTCCCGAGGATGAGTTCGAGCTTCACACGCTTCTTGGCTTCCGAGAGCCATTCCTTGCGGAGGTCTTCCTCGGTCTTTTTTACATGCTTCAGGTAGTCGGGGAGAGTGAGGCGCATGCGAGTGAGGTCGCCTTCGAGGCGCGCAAACATGCGCTCCATCTCGCTCTCTACGAGTACAGAAGGGAGCGCTATCTCCGTAGCAGAGGTCAGCTCTTCGATGAGCTTGAGGCGGCGCTTCTCTTTGGTGCGCTCGATCTTCTCCTTGCCGAGATTTTCTTTGATAGCCGTCTCGAGCTCGACGACTGTGTTGAAATTACCGAGGGTAGAGGCCTCTTCGTCGGTAAGTGCTGGGAGTTCCACGTTGTCCTGGCTCTCCGCTTCCTTGCCGCCGCGGATCTTGCGGATCTCCTTTACTACCTCTGCGATCTCTTTCTCTGTTGCTCCGTCAGCTTTCTCTGCAGGGATGCCCTTGGCAATCTTTTTGTATTCAGGGAGCTCAAATTTCGGGAACACAGGGATGGTGAGGGTGAGTGCGGCAGGATTACCGAGCGCGAGCTTGGTGATGGTCACCTTCGGGGCGCTGATGGGCTCGAGTTTGAGTTCCGCGATGAGCTCGGGATAGAAATGGCCCATGGCGTGCTCCACCGCTTCTTCCAATATATAGAGGTCGCCGAAGCGCTCCCGGATCATTTTCTCGGGGACGTGTCCTTTGCGGAAGCCAGGGATCTCGGCGTGCTGAGAGACATCTGCGAGCGCCTCTTTATAGAGAGGTTCGAGGTCGGCAGCGGAGATCTCGAGAGAAACCTCGACTTCTGAGTCGGGGAGTTCCTTCTTGGAGACGTTCTGGTAACGCACGGTGTGCGAATGAGAGTGTTTTGCGGGCATGCGGGAGAGTTTAGCCTTTATTTATAGCGGGTGCAACCTGATTAGCGATACTCTGGGGTAGTGGAGGCGGAGGTGTCTGCTTTGAGGAGCGCCGCATTCGTCGTGCGGGTCGCAGGGGTGGCGGCGCGGAGCGCTTCGCGCTGCCTGTTGAGGCGCTCGCCCCAGAAGTAGAGACCGCCGAGTACTAAGATGAGCACGATGATGATGATGCCGACGAGGGGGCCTACGCTGTTGTCTTTGTCAGGACGATGATCCATGTAGAGGGGATTATAGCAAAACCGCCGCGTGGAGCGCGGCGGTCTGCTTCTTACTTATTGAACTTCTCTTTGTAGAGCTCTTGAGAGCGGATGAAAGCAGCTTCGGCTTCCTGCTTGCCCTTGAAGCCAGTTATTTCCACCACTTTGTTCTGTATCTTCTTGTAGGTAGAGAAGAAGTGCTCGATCTCCTTGAGGGTGTGCTTGTTGATATCGGCAAGATCTCCTACTTCTTTCCAGCGTGGATCGTCGACAGGCACAGCGATGACTTTGTCATCTGCTTCGCCACCGTCGACCATACCCATGATTGCTACTGGGCGGACGCGCACCAGGATACCGGATTGGAGGGGGTAGGTGGTGAGTACCATGACGTCGAGAGCGTCGCCGTCATCCCAGAGGGTCTGGGGGACGAAACCGTAGTCGACGGGATAGTCTTGCGCCGTATGCATCACGCGATCAAGTGCAATCATGCCCGTCTCCTTGTCGATCTCGTACTTGTTCTTGGAGCCGCGAGGTATTTCGATGATGACATTCATCTCGTCCTTGGTACCTGGGGCGATATCGTGCCAGAGATTCATGGTTTCAGGAGTGGATTAACTGATAATTTAAATTAAGAGGAAGATTCGGTAGATTCCGCAGCTTTTTCTTCTGCTACAGGCTCTGTTTTTTCAGCTACTGCTTCTGCTGCAGATACTTCTGGGCGAGCAGAGGCTATATCGATGCGCCAGCCAGTGAGCTTGGCAGCGAGGCGGGCATTCTGTCCGCCCTTACCGATGGCGAGCGACTGCTGGTCCTCGGTCACGGTCACTTTGGCGCTGTGATTCTCGGCATCGATGTCGATGGAGAGGATCTTCGCCGGAGAGAGCGCCTCTTCTATGAATTTCTTCGGATCCTCGGACCAGTCTATCACGTCGATCTTTTCACCTCCGAGCTCGCTCATGACGGTAGAGACACGTACACCGCGCTGACCGACGAGGGAACCCACTGGGTCCACGTGAGAGTTGTTAGAAGCCACTGCGATCTTGGAGCGGGAGCCTGCTTCGCGAGCGATACCCTTCACTTCCACGGTGCCATTGGCAACCTCCGGTGCCTCCTGCTCGAAGAGCTTGGCGAGGAAGCGCGGGTGCGAGCGGGAGAGCTTGAGGAAGACGCCGCGCGGGCTCTCTTCTACGGAGTAGAGGTAGGCACGAATGCGCTCGCCTTGGCGGTAGTGCTCACCGGGGATCTGCTCCTCATAGGAGAGGATGCCCTGGGTGCGGCCGAGATCCACGTAGATGGCGCCGCGCTCCATACGCTGCACGGAACCCGTGACGATCTCGCCTTCGCGCTTGCCGTACTCGGATACCACGGAGACCTTCTCAGCCTCGCGGATCTTCTGGATGATGACCTGTTTGGCAGTCTGAGCAGAGATGCGGCCGAAGTCAGCCTTGGTTTCGAGCGGAAAGACGATCTCCTCATCAAGCTCCACATCCTTCTTTATGCGCTTGGCGTCTTCGATGAGGATGTGGTGCTCGGGGTTGTAGCGTACGCGGTCGTCGATGGGGGCTCCCGGGATGATCTCAGCCTCCTCTTCCTCCTCGGCGCTCTCCATCTTTACGCGGGTGTCGTCCACCACCACCTTCACCTGATTGAAATTGACGCCGCCGGTCTGGAGGTCGAAGACGGCGCGTACGATCTGGCCCTTCTTGCCGTACTCCTTCTTATAGGCGGTGGCGAGAGCGGACTCGATGGCCTCGATTACCTTGGCGCGAGGAATACCGCGCTCCTCTTCAAGCTCGGTAAGGACGGAATTGATGACTTTAAGGTCGAACATATGGGGTTTTTCTGAAATTGGTAACAAAAATCGCCCGAGGAATCGGACGGTAGTGGATATATATTATGCAATTCTCACCAAATTGTCAATATTTGGGCCGGTTGGGGAAGGCTAGGGGGTCAGACTCCTATATAATGTATGGGTCTGCCCGCTCTTTGAGCTGGGGACCCTCTTTTTACACATGGCCATTAGACTCTCTGCAAGCAGATTAGACCTTGGCTCAGCCAACCTCACCAACGCAGAGATGCGCGGGTGGAGTGAGACGGTGAATGCCTTGGGGAACGTGACGGGAGCTACTACTGTGGATCTCTCTCTGGGTAACGTAGTCACCGCCACTACTACAGGAGCTACTGTCTGGACAGTGGCGAATCCGTCCTCAACTGGCGCTTCTTCTTTTACTCTCGTTCTCTCCAATGGCGGTTCCCAGACGCAGACGTGGCCTTCCGGTACGCGATGGGCCAATGGTACTGCTCCTACGCTCAACTCCTCTGGTACTGACGTTCTTACTTTCTTCACTACAGATGCGGGTACGACATGGTTGGCTTCTAAAGGAGGGCCGACGCCTGTGGAACAAAGCGGACAGAAGCTGTTTGTGTGGGGACACAATGGCTCAGGTCAACTCGGTCTTGGAACGTCAGTAAATCGCTCCTCTCCGGTGCAGCTCGTAGGGCAGTGGTCATCACTATCGTTCGGAGACAATTTCAGTCTTGCCATAAAGAGTGGTGGCTCTCTGTGGGGGTGGGGGGCAGACAGCTCTGGGCAGTTTGGAATTGGGCTTACAAGTGGTAGTCGTTCCTCTCCTATACAGATAGCCTCTGGTACCTGGCTTATGGTCGAGGCCGGCTACTCTAATGTTCTGGGGCTTAAGGCAGACGGGTCGCTCTTTTCTTGGGGCTCTAACTCCCACGGCCTACTTGGGCTTGGCGATACGATCAATCGCTCTTCACCTGTACAAATAGCTGGGACATGGAGGTCTATTCAGGCCTTTGATGTGGCGGCAGTAGCTCAAAAAGCAGACGGGACGATGTGGGTGTGGGGAGCAGGATATGATGGCCAGCTTGGACTTGGCGATGTTGTAAAGCGCTCGTCTCCGACCCAACTTGTGGGTAACTGGAGAAGAATCATGTGCAATGCCCCATCAGGCGGAGGATTCCACATGCTAGGTATCCGCACGGACGGCACGCTCTGGTCTTGGGGGGATAATGGGAATGGCCAACTTGGCAAGAGTGACGTTGAGCTCCGCTCTTCTCCGGTGCAGGTGGGTACTGGGCTATGGAAAGAGGTGACGAAGTCTGGTCAGACCAGCATGACCATCCGTCCTGACGGCACTCTTTGGGGGTGGGGAGCCAGCGCGGTCCAGGGGTTTATTGGGGCGGGGGATAGCATCTCTCGATCATCCCCTATACAGGTAGGAGCTGACTTATGGAGCGTGGTTACTGCGGGCTACAACTCACATTTTGGTCTAAGGCCGGACGGATCCCTCTTCGCTTGGGGGTACGATAGGACCATAGCAGGATATCTTGGTCTTGGTAGTACCATTAAGCGCTCTTCTCCAACACAGATACCCGGCACTTGGTCAGGACTCAATAGTGGAGGTTTCCATTCAGGGGCTTTCAAATTTTGATTGTGCCCATCTGCCCCTCCTCTAACCGCCTCGACCTCGGGATATAATGTAAAAAATGCTATCTAATCGTCTCACATTCAATTCCAAAGCAGTCGGCCAAGATATCGGCTCGAATCTTCTTCTCAGACTGTATAACTAACGGCGAAAGATAGGAATATTTTGATATAATTGCCTCAACGTATGCACGTTGAGGATTCACAACTGCGGCAGTTCTTGCTCGACTCTGATCTGGTCACGCGTGCGGAGTTTGATGCAGCAGAAAAAGAGGGGAAGGAGAAAGGTCGGCAGACCGCCGATATCTTGGTCAGTAGCGGCAAGATCTCCGAAGACGACCTCCGTCGGGTGAACGCGTACATCCTAGGCGTACCCTTTGTGAACCTGAAGGGGACGAAGATTCCTGCGGATACGCTCGCGCTCATCCCCGAGCCGATCGCTCGCACCCACAATATCGCCGCTTACAGCCGTACCGAGAGGGGGTTAGAGGTAGCCATGCTCGATGTGCAGGATCTCTCTGCGATCGATTTTCTCAAGAAGAAGCTTGATCTAAAGATTCTGCCGCGCCTCACCGACGCAGAGTCCATCAAGGTAGCACTCCTCCAGTACCAGAAGAGCCTCAAAGCGGAGTTCGGCGACCTCATCGGCAAGGAAGCAGCCGCGCTCAAGACGTATCAGGATGGCTTCACTGGAGAAGAGAGCGATGGTAGAGGTATTCCAAGTGACCTAAAGAAGCTTGCGGAAGACTTGCCCGTGGTGCGCATCGTGGATTCGCTCCTCAAGCATGCCATCGTGCAGAGCGCCTCGGATATACATATAGAGCCTCTGGAGAAGGAGGTGCTGGTGCGCTACCGCATCGACGGTCTGCTGCGGGACGCCATGTCGCTCCCGCGCGATGCTGCTGCGAGCATCGCGGCGCGCATTAAGGTGCTCGCTTCTCTCAAGATAGATGAGAAGCGTCTGCCGCAGGACGGGCGCTTCAAGCTAGAACTCGAGGGGGACAAGGTCTCCGTGCGTGTTTCCATTCTTCCCACATATTTCGGCGAAAAGATTGTCATGCGCCTTCTACGCGAGGGCCATCATGGCTTCACGCTGGACGCTCTGGGCTTCGAGGGTCGTGCGCTTGAGCAGATACATAAGGCGCTCAAGCTCTCCTCTGGGATGATATTAGCGACCGGGCCTACAGGAAGCGGCAAGACCACTACTCTCTATACGCTCCTCGACATGCTGAATACGCCGGACGTGAACATCTCCACCATCGAGGACCCCATCGAATACCAGATGCCGCGCATCAACCAGACGCAGGTGCGTCCGGATATTGGACTTACCTTCGGGAACGGGCTCCGCTCTCTAGTGCGTCAAGACCCGGACATCCTCATGGTAGGAGAGATCCGTGACGAGGAGACGGCGGCGCTCTCGGTGAATGCAGCGCTCACCGGACACTTGGTCCTCTCTACGTTGCACACCAATTCCGCTTCCGGTGCTGTTCCTCGTCTCGTCGATCTCAAGATCGAGCCCTTCCTACTCTCCTCGACTCTCTCGGTGATCATCGCACAGCGCCTGGTGCGCACGCTCTGCTCTGATAAGGAGAGTCATATCTTGAGTAAGGAGGAACTCGCGGAGCTTGGAGAGAAGGCAGACCTCAAGGCAGTGCTCGCACACCTCAAGGAAGAGAAGATTGTTCCGCCGGAGGCTACCTGGGAGAAAATCCCATTCTATCGCCCTAAGATGTCCGCCGAGTGCGAAGATGGCTACAAGGGCCGCATCGGCATCCATGAAGTGCTTCCAGTCACGCCGTCTCTGCGTGAGAAAATCGCGGGAGGAGCCTCGGGCGACATCATCGAGAAAGAAGCACGGGCTGCTGGCATGCTCACCATGCTCGAGGAGGGGATAGTGAAGGCGGCGCGCGGCGTCACTTCCATCGAAGAGGTCCTCCGTGCGGTAACCACTGAGTAGTCTATGCGTACCTTCCTCGTTATCACTACGGACGTTTCGGGAAAGAGAACGGAGCGTACTATGGAGGCTGCCGACAGAGCAGCGCTCTTCAAGGACCTGCGCGCACTAGGGGAGCAACTGGTCTCTCTTTCCGAGGTTACTCCGCGCATGATGTTCGCGCGCCGGCTTTTCGATCGGGTCTCGGAAGAAGAGCTCATTCTCTTCTTCCGTAGCGTAGGCGGCATGCTCCAAGCGGGACTGCCACTCGCTCGCGCGCTTGCGGTGATGGGGCGGGAAGCGCGCACTGTGCCGCTGCGGAGAGCGGTGGAGAGGGCGGAAGCGGATATCAGCAAAGGCAGCTCGTTTGCGGAGGCGCTCACTCGGAGCGCGATATTCCCGGCGACCTCCGTCGCCATGGTGCGGGCGGGGGAGGAGGGCGGCAACCTCTCCCAGGTGCTCCTTCTGGTAGCGGACGAACTCGAGAAGGGGCATGAGCTTGTGCGCAAGGTGCGCGGCGCCATGATCTATCCGGCCATCATCGTCTCGGTGATGATCGGCGTCGGTATCCTCATGCTGGTCTACGTGGTGCCCTCGCTCACTTCTACTTTTTCTGAACTCAAGATCGAACTACCTTGGAGCACCAAGCTCCTCATCGGAGCAAGTGCTTTCCTTACCGAGAATGCGATACTGCTTCTCCTTGGGCTCGTGACCTTTGCCGCGGGGTTCATATTTTTCGCACGGTCTCCGTTCGGTTCCCGTTTCCTGGATGCTGTAGTGCTTCGCATCCCTCTCGTCGGTGCGTTGGTAGTAGAGACTAACGCGGCTCGTGTCTCTCGTACGCTTTCAACGCTTCTCACGGCAGGAGTCTCCCTCTCCCAAGGACTCACCATCGTGCGGGATACGGTAGGGAATGCGTATTACAAAGACGCTCTCTCCGTCGCCCGCGAGAGAGTAGAGAGGGGCGAAGCGCTCTCTGGCGTATTGAATACCTATCCGAAACTTTTTCCTTCGCTCGTGGGCGAGATGGCTTCGGTGGGAGAGGAGACCGGGAGCCTACCGCAATCTCTTTCTCGCTTGGCGCAGTTCTATGAGAACGATATCGATCACAAGACCAAGAATCTGAGTGTAGTCATCGAGCCGGCGCTCATGCTCTTGGTGGGTGCTGCGGTAGCTTTCTTTGCGCTCTCTGTGCTCGCGCCTACCTACTCTCTGGTGAACGCAGTCTGATGCCTTTTTCTTTTAAAAAAAACCGCGGGTTCACTCTGGTAGAAAGCGTCGTCGGCGTGGCGGTCTTCATGATGGTGGTCGCAGCTCTCTATCAGAGCTACCTCGGCCTTCTTTCTCTGGTGTCGCTCTCGCGCTATCGCATTGCGGCAGCAGATCTTGCTACCGAGCAGTTTGAGATCGCGCGCAATCTTCCGTATGAGGATGTGGGAATTATCGGCGGCGTACCGGAAGGCGTGCTTACTCAATCGCAATCTCTCGTACGTGATGGTTTCACCTTCAGTGTGGTGACTACGGTGCGTGCCATCGACAATCCTTTTGATGGAGCGGTGGGAGAGACGCCGTCTGACTCTTCTCCTTCGGACTACAAACAGGTGGAGGTAGAGATCGCCTGCGTAGCCTGTCGGAATACTACGCCGGTGACCTATTCCACCTACGTCGCGCCGAAGAACCTGGAGAGTGCGAGTGCGGGCGGCGCGCTTACGGTCACTGTGTTCAATGCGAGTGGCATCGCCGTGCCGGGCGCACGTGTGCAGATCCTGAATGCTTCCACCACCAAGCCGATCAGTATCGACGACGTGACCAATAACCAGGGCAAGCTTACGGTATACGATCTCCCGCCAGGCACGACGGAGTATCGCATCATCGTCTCTAAGAACGGCTATTCACAAGAGCAGACGTATGCGCCAGGAGGTAGTCCTGCGAACCCGACTAATCTGAACGCAACCATCGTACTCGGCAGCCTCACCTCCAAGAGTTTTTCAATTGATCGGCTCGGGACCTTGGCGCTCTCGAGTCGTACTAATACCTGTGCTCCTGTTCCTAACATCGCTTACACACTCACGGGGACCAAGCTCATCGGCACTAATCCAAACGTGCCGAAGTACCAAGCGAACAGGAATACGGGGAGCTCGGGTACGTACACTGATTTCCTGGAGTGGGATACTTATACGCTCACGGAGACGGATGAGGACAATGATATCGCGGGCACTATTCCGCCGTTGCCGCTCTCCGTCGTGCCTGGCGGCAATCAGAACTTCAGCCTGGTGTTGGCACCTTCGAGTGCCAACAAGCTCCTGGTGACGGTGCTCGATCAGTCTTCAGGCCTCTCGCTTTCGGATGCGGAGGTGACCCTTTCACGCGTCGGTTACACGCGGACACTCACCACCGATCTTGGCGCGGTGCTCCAGAGTGACTGGGTGCAGGGCGGCGGCCAGGCGACTTCAAGCGGACTTTCGAGCACTCGCTTCTCCTCTACGAATGGCAATATCAATACTTCCGTCGCTGGACAGGTCACGCTCGCTCAAGTGTTGGGAACCTATCAAGCAAGCGGAGAGCTCACTTCTTCTGTGTTCGACACGGGTGCGGCCAGCAATTTCACGGAGATACAGTGGAATCCTGCGACGCAGTCGCCGGTGGTAGGAGCTAATAGCGTGAGGTTTCAGGTGGCGACGAATAACGACGGGGGAGCCTGGGTGTTTCGCGGACCGGACGGCACGAGCGCTACGTATTACACGTCTTCCGGCGCGAGCCTGAACTCTGTGCATAACGGGCAGCGTTACCTCCGTTACAAGATGTTCCTCTCTACGGCTGTGGCTACGGCGACACCTACGGTGGCGGACGTGTCGCTCTCCTTCACCTCCTCCTGTCTTCCTCCGGGGCAGGTATTCTTCGACGGTCTCTCTACGGGGGACTACACTCTCACGGTGACGCGCGCTGGCTACCAGAGCGTGGACATCCCGCTCACCATAAGTGGCGGAGCGCAGTATTCTACAGTGACGCTCTCTCCATAAGGCTATGCGATCTTTTTATGAAAACAGGAGAGGGTTCTCGCTCATCGAGCTTACCGTGGTCATCGGCATCACCGCGCTCGTCGGTATCGCGGTCATCGGCTTTGCTCAGGATACGCTCAAGAATAATCGCACCATCGGTAGTTCGCTCTTCGCGAACCAGGAAGGGCTCAAGGTGCTGCGGGTCATGGTGGGGGAGATCCGCTCTGCGGGTCCATCGGCCGCAGGTGCGTATCCCTTGGCTTCTCTCGGAGCGAGCGATCTCACTTTCTTCTCGGATAGCGATGGTGATGGTGTACGCGAGCAGATCCGCTATTACGTAAACGGAGCTAATCTGGAGAAGGAGGTCATCCATCCCTCTGGCAATCCGCCGGTGTATACCGGGACTCCAATTACTAGCACTCTGGTGCGGGGGATCACGGCTACCTCTACGGCAATCTTTGCTTACTACAACGGCGCGTATACTGGTACCACCTCGGCGCTCTCTTTCCCGGTCGATCCTCAGGCGGTGCGCCTCATCAAGATGTCGCTTTCGCTCTCACGCGACGGCCAGCCGCCCGTCTTCGTGACGACACAGGTGATGCTCCGCAGCTTGAAAGATAATCTATGATCAGGAACTCCTCTCGTGGCAGCATCTTGGTGCAGACGATCGTCTTCTCGAGCGTGGCTGCACTGGTCATCGCTTCGCTCGTAGGTTGGGCGGTATCGAGCACGCGCTTCGCTCGCGAATCCACCTATCGCGAACAGGCTTTTCATATCGCGGAAGCGGGACTCGAATACTATCGCTGGCACCTTGCGCATGCGCCCTCTGATTTCCAGGATGGCACCGGGCAATCTGGCCCCTACCTCCATACCTATACGGACAAGAACGGAGTAGAGGTGGGGGAGTTCTCTCTCGACATCACTGCTCCTTCCGGGGGTTCTTCTCTAGTGGTGGTGCGCTCCACAGGAACGGTTACCGAATATCCCGACATCTCGCGCACTGTGGAAGCGGTGCTCGCCATTCCCTCGCTCGCCTCCTACGCCATCATCGGGAATGCGGATTTACGATTCGGTGCAGGCACGGAAGTCTTCGGGGCCGTGCATTCGAACGGTGGCATACGCTTTGACGGCCTTGCGCACAACATCGTCTCAAGCGCACGTTCCACCTATACGGACCCGGACTCACCTTATGGCACGAGGCATGCGGTGCAGACGTATCTCTCTCTCGCGGATCCCGCTCCTCCGACGGCTCTTCCTAGCCGTCCGGATGTATTCGCGGCAGGGAGGAGCGTCTCTGTACCGACCGTCGATTTTACTGGCATCACTGCTGACATGGCGGTGATGAAAGCGGAAGCACAATCCGGCGGCCGCTATCTCCCGGCTTCCGGCGGCTTGGGGTATCACGTGGTGCTCCAGGCTACCGGCATGATGGATATATATAGAGTGAACGGTCTGACGGCGGCTCCCTCCGGATGCACTGCTCCTACTGGGCAAGCGGGCTGGGGGACGTGGAGCATCAATACGCAAACGCTCATCGGCTCCTATGCTATCCCTGAGAATGGTGTCTTGTTTTTGGAGGACAACGTGTGGGTGGACGGGGTGTTGAATGGCCGCCTCACTATCGCTGCAGGGCGTTTTCCGGACGACGCGACGAACCGCCCCTCTATCACGGTGAACCAAGATATCACGTACGCTGCATATGACGGCAGTAGCGCTCTCGCGCTCGTCGCGCAGCGGGATATCAACGTGGGCTTGGTGAGCGATACCGATCTGCGGATTGATGCGGCGCTCATCGCGCAGAACGGCAGGGTAGGGCGGTACTATTACAGTTCCTCTTGTGCGCCGTATTCTGCGCGGGGGTCCATAACGCTGTTCGGCTCCATGATGACCGCCAACCGCTATGGCTTCGCGTATACGGACGCTACCGGGTATCAGACCCGTACGCTCAATTTCGATGCGAGCTTCATCTATGCGCCGCCGCCCTTCTTCCCCCTCTCTTCCGACCAATACTCGGTCATCTCTTGGAGGGAGGTGAAGTAGCAGGAACCCAGTTCCCATTTACTCAATATTCCGCTAGGCTCTCTGTATATGGTATATATCATCGCTCTCGCGACCGTCCTCTTCACCTATCTCGGGGGGCAGTTCGCGCTTCGTTTCAAAGATAGGCTTCATCTGGTGGTGGGTTTCAGCGCTGGGGCAATCATCGGCCTCGGCTTCTTCCATCTACTCCCTGAGTCATTCGAAGTCCTTGGTGATCTTCATCTGGCGGCATCTCTGATAGCTCTTGGGTTCTTCGCCTACCTCCTCGCCGACCGTATGTTCGATTTTCACTCGCACGAGGAAGAGGAGCGTCAAACTCATCGTGCCTCTCTCGGAGCAGGCAGCATAGCTCTCCACAGCTTCTTTGATGGTCTGGCGATCGGCTTTGGTTTCCAGATATCTACGCTAATGGGCTTGATAGTCGCTCTCGCCGTGCTCATCCATAAGTTCTCCGATGGGGTGAATGCCGTGGGCATTGTGTCTCGCCACGGAGGCTCCGATGCCGCTGCGCGTGTATGGCTTCTGGTTGTTTCCTTGGCGCCCCTCGCTGGTGTTGCTGTAGGTACGTTCTTGTCGCTACCGGAGAGGGTGCTTGGGGTGGCACTCTCAATCTTCTGTGGCTTCTTCCTCTATATAGGTATCGCGGATCTTCTTCATGAGAGTCATCATGCTCATCCGGGCTTCTGGACGACGGCTATGACCCTCTTGGGTGCTTTCGTGCTTTTCTTGGTAAGCCTCCTTCTTCCGTAGCCTAGAGAGCCTCTGTTACAATGGTTCGATGAAGAAATCCCTACTGGTTGTCGCAAATTGGAAGCTCCACCCTCAGACCCTTAAGGAAGCACAGACCCTTCTCTCCTCGTATGAGCTTCCTCGGGGGATGAGTGTGGCCGTCTGTCCTCCTGCACTCTTTCTCCAGCCACTCCGCAAAGCGCACAAGGGACGCATCGTTTTCGGCGGGCAGAATGTATTTTTTGAGAAGGAGGGTCCGTATACTGGAGAGCTTTCCGCAGGCATGCTGAAGGATGCTGGAGCTTCCTATGTGCTGGTGGGTCATGCCGAGCGCCGCGCTCTCGGGGAGGGTGATGATGTTATCGCGCGGAAAGTCGGCGCTGCGGCACGCGCCGGGCTCACTGCGATCCTCTGCGTAGGGGAGCGCGAGCGCGACGAACATGGTTTCTACCTCAATCACCTCAAGGGACAGCTCGAGAAGGGGCTTGCGGAGATCACTCCTCTGCTTCTCAAAAATATCGTCATCGCCTATGAGCCGATCTGGGCGATCGGCGCGCCTTCCGCCGTCGCCATCACTCCGCGTGATCTCCAGGAGACCACTTTGTATCTCCGCAAGATCCTCCATTCTATGTATAAAGACAAGGGGCTCCTGGTGCCGGTGCTCTATGGCGGCTCGGTGACTTCCGAGAATGCCTCCTCTTTCGTGGGCACCGGGGAAGTGAACGGGCTCCTCGTCGGACGCGAGAGCCTGAAAGGGAAGAGCTTCAACGCGCTTCTTGATATCCTCACGCATGCCTGACCTCCTTTCTCTTCCGTCGGTCGAAACCCTCGCGGATCTAGAGGGAAAGAGAGTGCTCCTCCGTACTGATTTCAATGTTCCGCTCGTAGGCGGCAGTGTGCGTGACACCCTCCGTATCGATACCGTGCTTCCTACACTCAGGCTCCTGCTTTCCCGCGGCGCTCGCGTCATCCTCGCAAGTCATCGGGACGATGGCGGGAGCCTTGCTCCGATTGGGGAATATCTCAATACGCACCTTCCGGTGGTGTTTGCGAAGGACAAGGAGAACATCCCTTCGGTCCCGGTGGTTCTCTTGGAAAACCTGCGTTTCTCTCCGCTTGAAGAAGCGAATGATGAGGGTTTTGCCAGAGAGCTTGCTTCGCTTGCGGACTACTATGTGAATGAAGCGTTCGCTGTTTCGCATCGAGCTCATACTTCCATCGTCGGCGTGCCGCGGCATATCCCTGGGTTTGCCGGGCTACGCTTCCTCCGGGAAGTGAAAGAGCTCAGCGCGGCGTTCTCTCCAGAGCATCCCTTCCTTTTCATTCTCGGCGGCGCCAAGGTGGAGACCAAGGAGCCCCTCATCAAGAAATTCCTTAAGAGCGCGGACACTCTCTTCGTGGGCGGCGTGCTCGCCAATGATTTCCTTACCGCCAAGGGTTACCCCGTCGGGCGCTCCGTGCTCTCTGACGTGCCTGCGGATGCTGAACTCGTGCAGCATCCTCGCGTATTCCTTCCGGAGGATCTGGTGGTCACCGGGGGTGAAGCGGGGAAGCGGGTGGCTACGCTTGCGGACGTGGGCCAGGAGGAGCGCATCGTGGATGTGGGGCCGGAGACGCTCTCTCTACTCAAAGAGAAGATCCGGGAGGCGCGCCTCATCCTGTGGAATGGCCCTCTGGGATTGTACGAAGAGGGCTATATCGAAGGCTCTTTGAGTCTCGGAGAAGCATTGGCTTCCTCCTCTGCGCACACCATCCTCGGGGGCGGGGATACGCTCTCGGCTCTGCCGAGCGCGGTGAAAGAGAAGATCTCTTTTGTTTCCACCGGCGGCGGCGCCATGCTTCACTTCCTCGCGGAGGGGACGCTGCCAGGGATCGAGGCGCTTTTAGAGAAATAATTTACATAGGCAAAACGAAAAATCCCCGCCATATGGCGGGGATTTTTCGCTAAGGCTACATCGCTGCGCAGTCGCGACAGCGGCCTTTGTGGGTGAAGATCTCGAAGAGTGCGGAGAGGCCTACGAGGATGTAGACCACGTTCGCGACGCTTGCGGGGATCCACATCCCGAGCTGCCATTCCGGAGCCAACGCCACCAGAAGCCAATTAAGGCCTCCTACGACGAGGAGCAGAAGAGCAATCATGTGTGCTGCTTTCATAGAGAAAAGGAGAAGCGTTACCTGGCTCGACCATGCCTCGCATCATTGTATACCTCGTTTTGTTCGCCGCTAGGCGGCCCTGTGCATATCCTGAAGCTTTTTCTCGAGTTCCTGGCGTTTCGCTTCCATCTCTTCCTCGCTTCGGGCAGTACCGCGCCAGTGAGTGAAGCCGTCTCCTTCGTAGCGGGGGACGATGTGCCAATGTGTGTGGAAGACGACCTGCCCTGCGGGCTTCTCGTTGTTCGTGATGATATTCACCCCTTCTGCGCCGGTGCTGATGAGCGCTTGGGCTGCTTTTTTGGCGGTAGCCGTGAGGGAGGCGAGATCCTCATCGGAGATATCCAGGATATTGCGGCTGTGGCGCTTAGGGATGACCAGTATGTGTCCCGTATTCACCGGGTGGATGTCGAGGAAGGCATAGGTGGATTCGTCCTCGTAGACCTTGAGGGAGGGTATGTCGCCCGTGAGTATCTTGCAGAAGATGCAGTCAGTGTCCATGTAAAAGAGTATACATTCTGAGATATGCGCGAGCCAGAGATACCAGGACACAGGTTGAGCTTAGTATCTCGGAGCACAGGTGGTACGATTTTCGGAATGGAAATCGCTTATCGCGTGCGTGAACCCGCTCCTCCTCTCGCGCATGCGGAATTCGCTGCGTATCCGGAATTGATCCGGAACCTCCTATATCACCGCGGCCTGCGGACCCGCGCGGAAGCGGAAGCCTTTCTCACTCCTTCCTATGATCTCCATACGCATGACCCTCTCCGTATCGCCGGCATGGAGAAGGCGGTCGAGCGCATCTTGCGTGCGATAAAAGATGAAGAGCGGATCGTGGTGTATAGCGACTATGACCATGACGGCATCCCGGGCGGAGTAATCCTCCATGACTTCTTCAAGAAGATCGCCTACCCGCACTTCGAGAACTACATCCCGCATCGTTACATCGAAGGATATGGGCTGAATTCTGGCGCGGTAGAGAAGCTCGCAGAGAGCGGAGCTAAGCTTCTCATCACCGTGGACTGCGGCATTACCGATGTAGAACCCGTGGTGCGTGCGAATGAGCTTGGACTCGACGTGATCATCACCGATCACCATCTCTCTTTTGGCGAATTGCCGCCCGCCTATGTCATCCTCAATTCCAAGCAGGAGCACTGCGACTATCCCTACGACATGCTCTGCGGCGCGGCGGTCGCCTGGAAGCTGGTGCAGGCGCTCATCGCCAAAGGCGACTTCGGCCTGACAGAGGGTTGGGAGAAGTGGCTGCTTGATCTGGTAGGGCTCTCTACGGTCGCAGACATGGTGCCGCTCACCGGAGAGAACCGGGTCTTGGCGCATTACGGACTGCGGGTGCTGCGTAAGACGCCGCGACCGGGACTCCTCAAGCTACTGCGTATCGCAGGGGTGAAGCCGCAGGATATCACCGAGGACGATGTGGGCTTCACCATCGCACCGCGCATCAATGCGGCCTCACGTATGGGTGATCCCCGGCTCGCCTTCGACCTGCTCTCCGCAAGCGAAGGGGGTGCAGGGGAGACGCTTGCGCGTGAATTGAATCGGCTGAACGATGCGCGTAAGGGAATGGTCGGGGCGATGGTCAAAGAAATGAAGCGCACCTTCGCTCTCCGTGCGGAGTCCCCAGTCATCGTCATGGGGAACCCTGAGTGGCGTCCGGGGCTTTTGGGACTCGCGGCCAACAATCTCATGGAAGCGTACCGCAAGCCGGTGTTTCTCTGGGGCAGGGAAGGAGGCGAGACGATCAAGGGCTCCTGTCGTTCGGATGGCACGGTCAATCTCGTCTCGCTGATGCAGGCGGTGCCTCTCGGCACCTTCCGGGAGTTCGGCGGGCACGCGCTCTCTGGAGGCTTCTCTCTCTTGCCTGAGGCGGTGCATCATCTTGAAGCGAAGCTCTCGGAAGCCTACGGAGGGGTTAAGGAGGAGGTGACCACCAAAGAGGCTGAGGTGGACGCGCTCATTTCCATTAAAGAGATCACTCCAGGTTTCTGGCGGGAATTATTAAAGCTCGCCCCTTTTGGTATCGGAAATCCCAAGCCGCTTTTCATGCTGGAGAGGGTGGAGATCTCAGGCGTGAAGCGTTTCGGCAAGGAGAAGAATCATTTGGAACTGGCGCTTACGGATGGCTTCGGCGCGGAGCTCCGCGCGATCCGTTTCTTCACCGGGGAGGACCCGTATTGGAACTCTCCGCTTTTCGAATTGAAGCGGCAGGTGAGCGTGCTCGGGCATCTCGAGGCGGAGAGCTTCGGCAAGAAGGGGGTGCGCATGCGCCTGGTGGACGTGCGTGCGGCTTGACACATCTTATTGAGAGGACTATCTTGGCTCCTAGGTAGCGTAATAGGGGGTACCGATGTTAGGAAGTTTGGAAGAAAAAACGCTAAATGTTCTTCGAGATGCTGGTAAGTTAATTTCAAAAGTCTTTGCTCCCAGACGAAAGTCCTCCGAGAAAAAGAATGGCTGTATGCTCCGTGTGAGCTTCAGCTGTCCCCAAGACGGAGTCGCAAGGTCTTTTGAAGTTTGTTT
The DNA here is from genome assembly GCA_021414235.1 of Candidatus Parcubacteria bacterium. Lineage (NCBI taxonomy): Bacteria > Candidatus Parcubacteria > Candidatus Parcubacteria bacterium. The sequence continues at coordinate 7,687 of JAIOOV010000004.1, read as the reverse complement.
GCCACCCAAAACCCTGAAGGAGAAAGAGAGGAACTTGCGTGCGCGTGTCTACTGCGCGGAAATCCCTGATCACCCTCATGGTGTGGTGGCATTGGTGCTGAGTCGCGATACTTCAGCGCCTAAGCATGACCCTCTTCGAGGAGCAGCCTGGTACTGCCGCCTCGGTAATGGTGACGAGCTTAGGGCAGAAGTAAGAATCAACGCGTAGGAGAGCGCTGAGCAGCCGTCCGTAAGGACGGCTGCTTTTCTTTTTCTCGGTTATACTATTTCCCATGCCAAAGATAATCCTCTACGCCGACGGCAGCTCGCTCGGGAATCCTGGGCCGGGCGGCTGGGGAGTGGTCGCGCTTCTGCCGGGGGGAACCGTGCGCGAACTTGGCGGGGGAGTGCCTCATACCACCAACAACCGCATGGAGCTCACCGCGGCCATCGAAGGTCTTAATGCCTTTCTTAAAGAAGGTCCTGTAGAGGTACGCACGGATTCAAGTTATGTCATAAACGGGGCTACTAAATGGCTCAAGGGATGGGAGCGGAACGGCTGGATCACCTCTGCCAAGAAGCCGGTGGAGAATCGCGAATTCTGGGAGGCACTCTCCGCGCTCTTGAAGGAAGGTGAAGTGACTTTTAAATATGTACCGGGGCACCAAGGCGTCGAAGGTAATGAGCGAGCGGACGCCATTGCACGTGGTTTTGCAGGTAAGGAAACCATACATCTCTACCAAGGGCCGCTATCCATCTACTCCGTGGATCTAGCTAAGCCGATGGGGCCTTTGGTGAAGAAAAAAAGCGGCCCGGCATATTCCTACCTTAGTATGGTGAAAGGAGTCATCGAGAAGCATCGCACCTGGGCTGAATGCGAAGCGCGCGTACGCGGTGTCCCTGGCGCTCGTTTCCGCAAAGCTCATTCTCCGGAGGACGAAGCAAGTGTGATCAAAGAGTGGAAGCGTTAAGAGGATCAACCTCCTCCTATGCAGGGAAATGCTCTAACATTCTCCTGTCTCGGATTCCTCGCCGGTGTTGTCATTGCCACACTCCTGCCCCTCGTCTCTTCTGAAATATATTTCCTCTTCCTGCTTGGTGCGGCGCTCATCCTTCTCTCGCTGTTTGTAAAAGATCGAACGATCTGGCGGACGTATCTCTTGATTGCTTGTTTCATCCTCTCTTCTGCGCTCGGCGCCGTGCGCTACCTCGATACCCGCGAGTCTCCGTCTGCGGCGCTTATGGATGCGATTGGGCACTCCGTGCGCATCGAAGGCGTGATGCTGGAGGAGCCAGTGCAGCGCCTCAATAGCACTGCAATCACTCTGGAAGTTGATTCGCTCTCGCAGGGAGGCGTGACCTATCCCGTGGAGGAAAAGGTACTCGTCTCTTCGGAGCGCATCTACTCGCTCCGCTATGGAGATCGTCTGCGCGTGGAAGGGTCGCTCGTCCTCCCGCGCACCTTCGAGACCGAGAGCGGTAGGACTTTTGATTATCCCGCATACCTCTCGGCGAGAGGTATCTACGCGCTGGTCGAGCGTCCGCATCTGGAAGTAGTCGGCTCAGGAGAGGGAAGCTTTCTGAGGCAGAAGCTCTATGCCATCAAGAATGCGTTCCTAGAAGCGCTCGCTCGCGTACTGCCGGAGCCTGAATCTACGCTCCTTGCGGGATTGCTTCTAGGTTCTCAGGGCGCCCTTCCTCAGGAAGTGCAGGATTCCTTCCGTATCGCTGGCCTCAGTCATATCGTAGTGCTCTCGGGTTACAACATTACTCTGGTGGCAGATGCTTCCATGAAAGCACTTTCTTTCTTGCCGCTCCTTGCTCGCCTTGGCGCAGGATCGGTAGCAATCATCCTCTTTGTGCTTATGGTCGGCGGCGGCACGGCCGCGGTGCGCGCAGCCATCATGGCTATCCTGGTGCTCTTGGCGCGCGCCACCGGGCGAACCTATGCGGCTGGCCGGGCGCTTCTTTTTGCAGGTACGATGATGGTCATACTTGATCCGGGCATTCTTCTCGGCAACGTATCCTTCCAGCTCTCCTTTCTTGCGACGGCAGGCCTCATCTACGGGAGTCCCATATTCGAACAAATGCTCCGACGGTTTCCTGAAGCGTACGGCATCAAGGCGCTTGCCACCTCTACGCTCTCTGCTCAGATATTCGTGCTTCCGCTCATCCTCTACCACTCCGGCATTCTCTCCATCGTCGCTCTTCCCGCAAACCTTCTGGTGCTTCCGAGCGTACCCATCGCCATGCTTCTCGGTGCTCTCTTGGGCGGCATAGCACTCCTCTCTACGGCGCTCGCGCTGCCGTTCGCTCTTGTTGCGGGCCTCGTGCTCAAATACGAAATCAGCGCCGCGATGCTGTTCGCGGCGCTGCCCGGATCGTATCTCCTTGTTCCGGAGTTCTCCTCGATTCTTCTTGTAGCTGTCTATGCACTCGGCACTGCAGGGCTTCTCTACTGGCACTCCCAAAGGGCTATGCCTGAAGAGACGCGTAGCGAGCTTGCACTGCGTTCCAGTTGAGATTCTTGAAGAAGGCTTCCACGTAATTCTTCTTCTCCGCGGGGACATAGTCCACCATGAAGGCGTGCTCCCACATGTCGAGCGCGAGCAGGATGGGGAGCCCTGCGAGCTGGCCTAGCTCATGGTCTGATACCCAAGCGATGTGGAAGCGGGAAGCATCAGTGTCGTAATACAGGATGCTCCAGCCGATGCCGCGCATGAGCGCGGTCGCTTTGAAAGTAGCGAGGAAGGTATCTAGGCTTCCGTATTGTGCCGCGAGCGCGTCCGCGAGCGAGCCCTCTAGAGGGGAAGCTCCTCCCTCGAGCTGTGAGAAGTAGTATTCGTGCATGCGCATCCCATCGAACTCGAAGCCGCGGCGGCGCTGTACTTCGCCGAGAGCGTAGGCGTTCTTCTCGGAGTCTTTCATGAGCTCGGCGAGCGTCTCCTCGAGCTTGTTGAGGAAGGTCACGTAGCCTGCGTAGAGCTTGAGGTGCACTTCTATCTGCTTAGGGGAGATGCCATCGAGCGCAGGGAGATTGAAGGTTTTGGCTTGGTACATAACGTATGATTACGGGTAAAGTGGGGTCAGTATAACAAAAGGGTTCATGCATTCCATCAGGCGTTACGGACATTTTTTCATAGTCGCGATACTGATCGCCGCCAATGCTCTCATTTGGCGAGGGGTATCCACTTCTGCCGAAGCCCCGCTTGTTACGGTGGCTTTCCTCGACATAGGCCAGGGAGACTCCGTTTACATAGAAGCGCCGAATGGGAATCAGCTTTTGATAGATGGGGGAGAGGGAGGTGCTGTGCTTTCTGAATTGGCGGAGGTGATGCCGCTCGGGGATCGCTCTCTCGATATCGTCATCGGCACCCATCCGGACAAGGATCATATCGGAGGGCTCTTGGATGTGGTCCGCTCCTACGACGTCGGAGAGTTCCTTGAGCCAGGAGTTTCTGCGGATACGCTCATCTACAGGGAGCTGAAGAAGGCGATACAAGAGAAGGGTATTCCGGTGACACTGGCTCGGCGGGGCATGACGCTCCTGCTTGATGAAGCATACGGCGTACGGCTGGATATTCTTTTCCCTGACAGGGATGTTTCTGATTTTGAGGCGAACGATGCTTCTATCGTCGCGCGTCTCTCCTATGCCAGCACCTCAGTGATGCTTACGGGGGATGCGCCGATCAAGACGGAGCGTTACCTCGTCTCGCTCGACGGAGCGGAACTCCCGAGCGATATCTTGAAAGCAGGGCACCACGGCTCGCGTACCTCGACGAGCGCGGAATTCCTGGCAGCGGTCGCTCCTCGGTATGCGATCATCTCGAGCGGTAAGAACAATAGGTATGGCCATCCGCATCAGGAAGTGATGGCTCTGCTACAGACTTTTGGCATTGAAACGCTGCGTACGGATGAAGAGGGGACGATCGTCTTCTTGTCTGATGGTTTTTCCTTCGTGCGCGAATAGCAAGAATATGCACGTCAATCTGTCTTGCTGGCGTTGCGTTTCCTTTGTGGGGGTAATAGTCTGACGAACAGAAGTAGCTGTTTCCGAAACCACGACTTCTGAGTCGTCCAGAATGAGGTCCTACGGCCATGAATCACACTGATCCGAGCGCTGATGTGCCTGCGGCGTCAGTTTTCTCCGTCATTCTTGCCCGTCTACCGCTGGCTTTGCTATCGTTGCTTTTCGGTCTGATGTCCGCTCCTTTGCTGAGGGCTCAGATTGATAGCCTGACGTCGTGTCGTCTGCTCGCTCCGCATTCGGGAGCCTGTGAGCCCGAGGTGGTGTTCTTCTCGTGGCTAGCTTTGGTAAGCTTGATCCTGGGAACGAGTTACTGTCTGGCCTGGGTCATATCAAGGCTACGCTTTCTATCGGCGTTTAAAGCCCGCGCCGCTCTCGAGGGAGCCCCGTTCCGAGAAATAGCCTCGTGCTTTGCGGCGCTCGGACTCAGTCTCTATTATTTCTGGGCGGCGGTGGAGTTAAGTTTCTCCACCAGCCTCTTTCCTCTGGCTCTGGTCCTGGTGGGAATATTTGTCCTAACTCTCGATTTCTTGAAGGAATGGGCCTATTGCCGTACCGGCATTAAGCACTAGGTCGAGTTGTCGGACGGGTCGGATGTGAATCCCCATCGCGCGCTGCGCGGTGGGGATTGCTATTTCCCGCAAAAGAAAAACCCCCGAACCTTAGGTTCGGGGGTTTTTCTTGGCGGTTCCTACTTAATCACCCCTGCGTCCTTGAGGGCCTTGTAAGCGCCTTTCTTAGCGATGGTCTTGAGACCCTGGGTAGAGACGACGAGGACCATGGTCTTGTCGAGCTCAGGGATGAAAATGCGCTTCTTCTGGAGGTTCACCTGGCGCATGCGCTTCCCGGTAGGGTTGAACTGAGTAGCACGCGTGCGGTTGGAGTAGCCGCCGCCGTTGAGAGGTCCTTTTCCAGTGATGATGCAGATTTTTGCCATTAGGCTCGCATGTTACCATAGAAGCACCTATATGCAAGACCCGCTCTTCTTCGCTTTTTCCATCGCCATCCTCATATTTTCGGTAATTGCTCATGAATTAGCCCATGGTTATGCGGCTGATTCCCTGGGGGACCCGACCCCGCGGCTCGCTGGCCGCCTGTCTATTAACCCCTTGGTCCATATCGACCTCTTCGGATCCATCCTTCTGCCGACAGCCTCCTTTCTCCTTGGCGGAGTCATCTTTGGCTGGGCCAAGCCTGTACCGTACAATCCGTATAACCTGAAAAGTAGGGCGGGGGAGGCTTTTGTAGCTTCTGCGGGTATCCTCACCAATCTGGCCCTGGCTTTGTTCTTCGGGCTCCTGCTGCGTTTCTTCGGGGACGCTCTTTCGGCTCCAACCGTTGCCCTTGCCACCTCGGTGGTCTTTATTAACTGCATCTTGGCTATATTCAACAGTATTCCGCTGCCGCCGCTCGACGGTTCAAAGGTATTGTTCTCTTTTTTGCCTTTTCATCTCCTCGAAAAGACCCGTGCCCTTGAAGCGTGGGGACTCCCTGCCCTTCTTTTTGTTGTTTTCTTCCTCTGGCCGTTCCTTTCTCCCTTGGTAACGTCGCTTTCCAGGCTGATCATCGGCGCATAACTCCTTAAATACCCAGCGTTTAGTTCATAGTTTGTAGTTTTTACTATCTAGTCTTGTACCGCTCCCTGCCGACGTAAGCGAGGGAGCTTTTTAGATGCCACACCGAGGGAGGCGATAGCTTGGACAGGGCGGTTTTCGGTAGAAAATTTTACGTGTGTTTTAAAAGCGGACGCTTGCGTACTTTATCCCCAGCTTTTCGCCAAAAAAGCTGTCAATGAACCGATAACTCGGATAAAATACGGAGAACTTCTCTATGAGCGACGACTCTTTGATGGTTGACGGAAGAAGGTACCTTTCTTCCAAGCGCTCTGCCGAACTCTTTGGCTATTCTACCGATTACGTCGGCGAGCTCTGTCGTCAGGGTAAAGTGGCTTGTTTCCGTAAGGGGCGCCAGTGGTATGTGGAAGAAAAGTCCCTTTTTGCTTATCTAGAAACCGCCCGCGAGAAGACTGTTGAGCGTAAGCACGAACTCTCCCGCCACCTCTCCCGGCAGCTGAACAAGAAGCCTTCCCCTGGTTTCTGGAGCAGCCTGGACGTGTCTCGCACTCTGGTCAGCCGCATCGGCGCTTTCTTTGTCTCTCGCCGCCTAGTGCGGGCGAGCGCAGGCTCTCTCCTCGTGTTCGCTCTCTTCTTTGCGCAGACGCCGGTGGCGCGGGCGGGGCTTGAGGAATTCTCCCTTGCTTCCATCTTGCGAATCACCCGTTCGGTGACCGACGAGCTCGCTGCCTCTTTCAGGGCGACCGCTGTAAAGACCGGGGACGCGCTCGCCACTCTCGCTGATGGGCCGGCAGTCCTCCTTGGGGACGCCTCTGCTTTAACGCGATCCGCCTCGGAGGCGATTTCCTCGAGCGCGGAGAGCGTAACGGCTGCTGTCTCCGCTTCTCTCGGAGAAACTTCTGCTTCCGCGGTTGCTATGGCTCATGATCTGGCTTCTTTTCCCCGGGATCTCGCTCTCTCCCTGGGGCGTGCTGGAACGAGTGTGGGAGAGGCTTTGGGTAAGGTTTCTGAGGGGGTCATCGGTGGATTTGAAGGGACTATTTCCCGTCTGGGAGAGTCGGTGGAAACCCTCTCTGGGGCTATGTCTGCTTCCGTCGCTGATACCCGGGAGTCTCTCGGAGGAATTTCGCGTTCGGCTGCCGCAGCTGTCACCAGTACCCGTGAGGTGCTGAGGAGGAACCTGCTTGCCGCCATCCAGTACGAAGACACGTTTAACCTCATCAAGGAGGGCGTCAAAGACGGATTCGATGCTGTCATCGACAAGGTGACGGATACCTTGAACCGCTCGTCGAGTAGTACCCTGGGCACTTCGCCGAACGGTTCGGAATCAGCTTCCGGCGGTGGTGCCATGAGCGTGACCCCGCCTGTCCCTAGCGTTCCCCCAGTTCCTGCGACGACCTCCTCCGGCACGGGGAAGACTGTCACCGAGCGCATCATCGAACGTATCGTTCGTGTGGAGACGCCGGTCATTCAGAACATCACTCAAACCACTCCTGGGACAGTGGTCACTGGCGGCGTCTCTTCTGCGGCGCTCGATCTGCGCCTTCAGCAGGTGAGTAACGAGCTCCGCGCGGAAATTAGTCGCGTCTCAGGAGCGAGTTCGGCGCAGGTCTCGAATGTCTTCCATGTGATGGGGCAGGCCACCAGGATCGATCAACTCTCGGGCACGGTCATCACTTCTCCTTCCGTAAGCGGAGGCACCTGGAGCGGCGCTAATCTTACGGGGACTACTAATATCTCGAGCGCTTCCATCTCGGCGCTTACTCTCGGTACTGGTACTACTACTGCAAGTAACGGGTTCAATATCTCCGCGGGATGTTTTGCAGTGAACGGGGTCTGTGTTGGTTCAAGTGGTGGTGGAGGAGGATCGGGGGATGTGGGTTCTGGTACGGCTGGACAGTTTCCGTTTTATAACGGTACGGGTACGACGCTTACGGCGACGTCATCTATCTTCCTCACGGAAGGAGGCAACGTCGGCATCGGCACCACCTCTCCCTTCGCCAAGCTCTCCGTCGCCGGCGCAATCTTTGCAAACGGCAGCATCACCGGATCCGACATCACGGCTACCGGCACACTCAGTGTCGCAGGTGCTTCTTCTCTCCAGAAT